>JBBSOW010000041.1:0-24877 GCA_038259365.1 Propionibacteriales bacterium | reverse complement strand
GATATCGACTGTTGCGCAAGTATTGGCGCCAGGGGTACGCCAGCGAGGGTGCGCGTGAGCTGATCCGCTACGGCTTCGCCGACCTGGGGCTGGATCGAATCTTCGCCCAGACCATGGCGGCCAACAAGGCGTCGCGAGCGATGATGAACGCCGTCGGCCTCAGCTGCGCGCGAGGGTTTGCCTCCGGCGACGGGGACGCAATTCCGGGCAGCGAGCAAGGCGAGGTCGAGTACGACACCACGCCGACGAGATGGCGGTCCTGATGTCGTCCGCTGCTCCCGCCGTGAACAGAATTCCGCGGCGCACGTTGCTGTCCGGCTTTCTGTTCGGATGCGGTTTCGCGGCGTCCATGATCGACCTGTTCGTCTTCCACCTCGGCTTGCAGTGGCACCACTTCTACGACCTGTCCACGCTGGAGGTCGCTCTCACGACCGACGCGTTCTTCCACGCCGTCGGATGGTTCATCACCGTCTGGGGCCTGTTCCTGCTGGCCGATATCCGCCGCCGCGCCCGCGTGGTGTGGAGACGCTGGATCGGGGCGACGATCTTCGGCGCCGGGTTCTTCCAACTCTTCGACGCGGTGATCGATCACAAGGTGTTGCGCATCCACCAGATCCGTTACGGAGTCGAGCTCTTTCCCTACGACGCGGCCTGGATCGGATCGGCCGTCGGGCTCATGATCATCGGGCTGATCGTCGTTCTGCGGGCCCGCCCCCTACGATCGGAAACCAGGGTCGCGGCACGGTGAACGGCCACCAACCCGCGCCCGGGCTCGGCGCCGGGTGGGAGCTCTACGCCATCCTCGTCTCCTGCTGCCTGGCGATCGCCGCGGCCTCCTACGCCGCGGCGTTGTGGAGAACGCGTCGTCGCAGCCCGTGGCCCCGGCGTCGAGTCGTGTCGTTTCACGTCGGTCTGAGCTGCGTCGCGGGACTTCTCGGCCCGATCGTCCAAGCGGCGCACACCAGCTTCACCGCCCACATGGCCGGACACCTGCTGTTGGGCATGATTCATCGCCGCCCATTCGTTTCTGGCGAAGTGGCTCTACGCCCAGCCCCCGGCCGGGACGGTTCAGGGCCGTGACGCCCACGCGGGCGCGCAGTTGATGTACTACGGCGGCGACGTCGTCGTCGACGTTATGTTGATCGTGCTGCTGTTCCTCGGCTGGTACCGAGCCACCCGGCCCCGGCCCGACAGCCGCCGCCCGAGCCAGCCCGTCTCGGTTCTCCAACGAGATACGCATACTCGGTTGCCTGCCCTGAGCAGACGTCGCTATCGGGCATGATGGACGCGTGCCGACGGATCCAGCCAAGCCCGCTTCCACCGCGTCGGCCACCCCTCGCTGGCCGCTCCGCGCGGCCCTCGTCCTGTCGATCCTCGCCGCGCTGGCCGCGACTCCGCTGCTGCTTCTCGGCCTCATGCCGACCCTCCAAGAGCTCCGGTTCCCGCTCTGGCGTCCGAACGCGCTGTCGTTGGCGGCCAGCTTCATCGACTACGCCATCGTGTTGTGGCTGATCGCGTTGCTCCTGGCGGCGCCGGCGTTCGCCAGCGCCCTACGCCGACCCGCCCGCGGGCGCCGCTGGCTCAGCGGCATCGTCGCCCTGGTCGCCGTGGCCGCCCTGTTCGTGCAGATCGGGTGGATCTCGCCCCGGTTCACCGGAGAGCCCGCCACGCTCGAGCGGCCCATCACGGTGTTGGAGCTCAACATGCTGCGGGGCGCGGCCGATCCCCATGAGATCGCCACGCTCGCGGAGCAGGCCGACGTCGTCGTGCTGGCCGAACTTACCCCCGGGGCCGTCGAAGCGCTCGACGAGCTGGGGATGCGCGAGCGGTTTCCGCACCGGGTGGCCGACGGCCTGCCCGGCTCCAGCGGCACGGGAATCTACTCGCGCTACCCGATTCTCCAAAGCCGGCAGGTACGGCTCGCGTTCGAGCAGATATTCGTCACCGTCGACACCCCGCAGCTGGGCCCGCTCATCGTGGCCGGCGTGCACCCGAGCAATCCGGCCCGCAGCCAACGGCGCTGGTCCGAGGAAAGTGCGGCCCTGCTGGAGCACGTACGCGAGATCCGGGCGGGCAGCCCCGGTACGCCCGCGATCGTCGCCGGCGACTTCAACGCCGTCGACCGGCACCTCACCATGCAGCGCTTCTACCGCGACGGCTTCCACAACGCCTCCGCCGACGCCAACCGGCTCTGGCTGCCCACGTGGCCCGCGAGCGGGCCCGTTCCCGCAGTGCTGCAAATCGATCACGTGCTGCTGAGCGAGGACCTCGAGGCCAGTAGCGTGCGCAGCGTGACGGTCAGCGGCACCGACCATCGCGGGCTGATCGCCCAGTTCGGAGCGGCGGCCAGCCCCTAGCCAAGGCTCGGTCCGCGCCCAGCTTGTCGAGGGAGAACGTCAGGCCGGGACGATGGAGACGAGCTTGGGCGCGCGCACGATGACCTTGGCGATTCCGCGGCCCTGCAGCGCTCGCTGGACCCCCGGATCGGCGAGCGCCAGCTCCTCGAGCTCGGCGTCGCCGGTGTCGGGTGAGACGTCCAGCTTGGCGCGCACCTTGCCCTGCACCTGGACGACGCAGGTCACCGTCTCGCTCACCAACAACCGTTCGTCGACGGCGGGCCAGGAGGCGTTGGCCACCGAGGGCTCATGCCCCAACAGCTCCCACATCTCCTCGGCCACGAAGGGCGCGAACATGCTCAGCATGATCGTCAACGCCTCGGCGGCCTCGCGCACGGCAGGATCGCTCGCGCCGGCGCCCGCGTCGATGCTCTTGCGGGTCGCGTTGACCAGTTCCATCAACCGGGCCACGGCCACGTTGAAGCGTTGACCCGGAATCAGCTCGTTCAGTTCGTTGACCGTCTTGTGCGTGGCCTGGCGCAAGGCCTGGTCCCCCGCGCTGCGGTTGGTGCCGGGGGCCGAGGCCACGTCGTCGGCGATCCGCCAGGCCCGCTGCAGGAACTTCAGCGTCGCCCCGGGCGAGACGTCGGCCCAGTCGATGTCCTCCTCGGGGGGGCCGGCGAACAAAACCGTGGTGCGGATGGCGTCGACGCCGTACCGATCGATCGGGGCGCCGAGATCGACCCCGTTGCCGAGCGACTTGCTCATCGACTTGCCCTCGTTGATCACCTGACCCTGGTTCAGCAGCCGCTCCATCGGCTCCTCGAAATCGAGGAGGCCCATGTCGTGCAGCACCTTGGTGAAGAAGCGCATGTACAGCAGATGCAAGATGGCGTGCTCCACCCCGCCGACGTACTGCGCCACCGGCATCCAGCGGCGCACATCCTCGGGGTCGAACGGCCCCTGCGTGTAACCCGGAGAGCAGTAGCGCAGGTAGTACCAGGAGGAATCGACGAAGGTGTCCATCGTGTCGGTGTCGCGCTTGGCGGCTCCCCCGCATTGGGGGCAGGCCACGTTGACCCACTCGGTCTGGGCGGCCAGCGGCGAGGTGCCCTTGGGCTGCAGATCGGCGCCGCGCACGTCGGGCAGGCGGACCGGAAGTTGCTCGTCCGGCACGGCCACCTCGCCGCAGTCGGGGCAGTGGATGATCGGGATCGGGCAGCCCCAAAAGCGCTGCCGGCTCAACAACCAGTCGCGCAACCGGAACGTGGTGGCGGATTTGCCGAGCCGGTCCGCCTCGAGCTGGGAGATGATCTTCGACACCCCCGCGGCCTTGTCCTCCAGACCGTCGAGGGGCCCCGAGTTCACGTACCGACCGTCGCCGGAGGTGGCGACGCCGGAGTCGACGGGATCGGGCGAATCGGTGTCGATGACGACGCGGACCGGCAGCTTCATCGCCAGGGCGAAGTCGAGGTCGCGCTGATCGTGGGCCGGCACCGCCATGACCGCGCCGGTTCCGTAATCGGCGAGCACGTAGTCGGCGGCGTAGACGGGCAGCAGCTCCTGGTTGACGGGGTTGATGGCGTGCACGCCCAGGAAGACGCCGGTCTTGGGGCGGTCGGTGGATTGCCGCTCGATCTCGGTGGCCCGCTTGGTGGCCTCGAGGTAGGCCTCGAAGGCCTCGCGCTGGGGCTCGGTGACCAGCTGTTCGGCCAGCTCCGCCTCGGGCGCCACCACGAAGAAGGTGGCGCCGAACAGCGTGTCGGGGCGGGTGGTGAACACGGTGACCGGCTCGTCGCGGCCCTCGATGACGAAATCGACGTGGGCGCCCACCGAGCGGCCGATCCAGTTGCGCTGCATGGCCAGCACGCGGTCGGGCCACCCGCCCTTGAGCTGGTCCATGTCGTCCAACAGGCGCTGGGCGTAATCGGTGGTCTTGAAGTACCACTGCGTGAGCCGACGCTTGGTCACCTGCGCGCCACAGCGCTCGCAGAGGCCCTGCACGACCTGCTCGTTGGCGAGAACCGTCTGATCGTTGGGGCACCAGTTCACGAAGCTGGCCTTGCGGTAGGCCAGGCCCCGCTCGCGAAAACGCAGGAACAGCCACTGCGTCCAGCGGTAGTACTCCGGATCGGAGGTGTGCAGGCGGCGAGACCAGTCCAGGCTCAACCCGTAGCGCTTGAACGAGTTGGCTTGGGTCTCGATGTTGGCGTACGTCCAGTCGGCCGGGTGCGCGTCGCGCTGGATGGCCGCATTCTCGGCCGGCAGGCCGAAGGAGTCCCAGCCGATCGGGTGCAGGACGTCCTTGCCCTGCAGCCGCTGGAAGCGCGACGGCACGTCGCCCATGACGAAGGCCTCGGCGTGCCCCATGTGCAGATCCCCCGAGGGGTAGGGAAACATGTCGAGCACGTAGCTGCGCTCGCGGGATCCGTCGTCGAGGGGCTTGAACGTCTCGTTGCGTTCCCAATAGGCCGTCCAGCGTTCCTGGGCGGCCACTGCGTCGTAGCCGCTCCTGCGGTGCTCGCCTGATGGGGGCTGGCCGCCGCTGCGCTGATCGGACACCGTTACTCCTCGATTTCGTGGATTGGCCGCCCCGCGCCAGCTGAGGCAAGGGCGCTTCGAAGCTTGGTTCCCTCCGCGAGGGCTCATGACGGCCTGAGCAGTCTAACGCGAGGACGCCCGAGGGACCCCACGGTTATCCGCCGGGTCGAACCTCAGCGGTTCAGGAAGGACTCGATCTCCTCCAGCGTCGGCGGTTGCGCCCCCTGACGCGTGCAGACGATGGCCGAGGCCGCCGTCCCTTGCTCTAGGGCGGCGCGGATGTCATCGGGTCGCTCGACGTAGGCGTGCAGGAACCCGGCCATGAACGTGTCCCCTGCCCCGACGGTGTCGATCACCTCCACCGAGTGACCCGGCGCGTGGTGGATCTCCCCGCCCGGCAGCACCGCCACCGCCCCCTCGGTTCCCAGCGTCATGACGAACATCGACAACCCGAACCGCTCCACCCAGCCCTCGGCCACCGCCAACGGCGGCTGACCCGGCGCGGTGGCCTGGGCCAAGAAGTTGACGTCGTCGTCGCTGCCCTTGGCGATTCCGCCGCTTCTGCCCACGGTGGCGAACCAGGGCTCGACGGTGCGCCAATAGATATCGGGATGGCTGATGACGCTGTGGCGCACGTTGACGTCGAAGGACAGGGCGGCGGGACAATCCTGCAACCAGTCCAAGACGACCTTGTCGCCGGGGCCGACGATGCTCAGCAGCGAGCCGAAATGCAGCCAATCGTCTGCCCGGAGGCTAGGGAGTTCATCGCTTTGCCAGCCGAAGTTGGCGGTGTCGGCGAAGTGGAAGGCGTAGCTGGCCTTGCCGTGCTCATCCAGGCACACCACCGCTATCGAGGTCGGATCGTCGACGAAGGTGGCCAACTCGAGCCCCACCCCGGCCTCGGCGAGGTGGCCTTTCAACTGCGTGCCGAAGCGGTCGGTGGACAGGCGTCCCAAAAATTCCACCCGGGATCCCAGCCGGCCCAGCGCGACCGCCGAGTTCATCGGGCCACCCGCCGAGAGAGCCTCCCAGGTGCTGTGGAAGGTGCTGTCGTGGGCACCGGCCACCGGCGCCAGATCGATCAAGGCCTCGCCACACACCACAAATCGCTGCATGTGCGTCACCCTACCGATTCTCTCTCGTCGTTTCGCCGCTCATCCCGCCGAGCGCGCGTTGACCGGACCCCAACTGGACGGAGGCAACGCCGCCTCGTTGATCTGCTCCAGTACCCTCAGCAGCCGGTAGCTCGGGGCGACCTGGCGTAGCCGCTGGATGCAGATCACCTGCAGTGCCCCGTTCCCCGAGAGCCAAGCGGTCATGGCCAAGACGCCCAGCGGGCCCGCCTGATGACCCACGATGCTGCGCCGGACCACCTGAGACCACACATCGACCCGCAAGGAGGCGTTGCCGACGTGGGTCCGCAGCAACACGCCGTCACGAACCGCGACGTAACTCATCAAGATCGCCAGCTGCACGTACTGCTCGTCTGCCAGTTCGGCGCCGGTGGCGGCCTCGACGAGGTCCGCGACGAGGCTCGCCCGTTCTTCCTCGCTCAGCGCCGCGATCTGGCGCTCCTGGAACTCGAAGACCGCTTCCAACGGCCCGGCCAGATGGGGGGCCGGCAGCACCACCGTCTGTTCGAGGTACCGGCGATCGGGTAGCGCGTTCAGCCCGAAGTAGACCGCTTGGGCGGCCGTGGGCACGGCATCGCGATCCAGCGCGTTTCCCTGATCGGCGCCGGGCTCGAGGCTGAGGAGTTCATACCAACGCTGTCCCGACACCTGCAAGACGTCGATCAGTCCCTGCCCGCCGTCGGCGAGACGTTCTGCGCCCGCGCACGCCAGGGTCGTCAGCAGCTCACGCATGGCCAGAACCTGGTCGTGATAGCCCACGAGCACCAGACCATCGCCCATGTTGGCATCGATCGCCACGCGGAGTCTCCAGGCGGCGAGCTCGACGGCGGAGGCGTCAAAACGGTCTCGGTCCGGGGCCGGGAGCACCGCGTCCAGTCGAGCGGTGAGCACGACACGGGATCCGGTGAGGACGAGCACGACGACGGACTCGCGCACGTGGAAGCCCACCAGATAGGGGATCGCCGCTAAAATCTCCTCCGGGGCGTTCATCGTCAGCTTGGGCAACGGCGTGGTCCGCAGGCTCTTTGTCATACCGAAGTTATGGGCTGCGCGGGGCCGCACGATTCACCGGCGAGCACATTTGTGGATAACTCCCACCCCGCTCCGGGCTGTGGATAACCGACCGAGACGCCGGTGACGCAGGCCCGATCTCGACATCTGCGCCCAAATGCCTGATTCTGATCAGGTGACCGAAGCCCTGTTCATCCTCATCGTCGTGATCGTGGTGGCCCTAGCTTTCGACTTCACCAACGGCTTCCACGACACGGCGAATGCGATGGCAACCTCCATCGCAACCAAGGCCCTGCGGCCCAGGCAGGCGGTCACCCTCTCGGCCGTGCTGAACCTGGTCGGCGCCTTCCTCTCGATCGAAGTCGCGTTGACGGTGTCGAACAAGGTCGTCAACATCCAAGGCCCCGACGGCGCCCCCCTGCCCGAACTCATGGGAACCCCCATCTTGACCGTGATCCTGGCGGGAGTCGTGGGGGGCATCTTGTGGAACCTCATCACCTGGCTGTTGAGCATCCCCTCCAGTTCCTCCCACGCCCTGTTCGGCGGTTTGATCGGCTCCTCCATCGCCGCCCTGGGGCTGTCCGGGGTGAAGTGGAGCGGAGTCGCTCAATCGATCATCATCCCGGCCTTTGCTGCCCCCATCGTGGCCTGCCTCGTGGCCGCGAGCGGCACCTGGCTGACCTACCGGCTCGCCAAGGCCGTACCCGTCGCCGAGCGTAGCCGCGGATTTCGGTGGGGTCAGATCGGTTCGGCCTCGCTGGTCTCGTTGGCCCACGGCACCAACGACGCGCAGAAGACGATGGGCGTCATCACGTTGGCGCTGGTCGCCTACGGCTCCTGGACCGATCTGGACGCCATCCCGGTGTGGGTGAAGATCGCCTGCGCCGTCGCCATCGCGCTGGGCACCTACCTCGGCGGGTGGCGGATCATCCGCACCCTGGGCAAGGGTCTGGTCGAGATCGACTCCCCCCAAGGCATGGCCGCCGAAGCCGCCTCGGCCGCGATCATCTTGACCTCCTCCCACGCGGGCATGGCCCTGTCCACCACCCACGTCGCCACCGGCTCCATCATGGGCAGCGGGATCGGCAAGAAGGGGGCCACCGTGCGCTGGGGGGTCGCCGTTCGGATGGTCACCGCCTGGTTCATCACCCTCCCCGCCGCCGGCCTGGTCGGAGCCGTCTGCTGGTTCGGTCTCACGTTGCTAGGCGGCGCCCTCGGAGTCTCGGTCATGACCGGCCTGCTCATCGTCGCGGCGAGCCTGATGTATGCGCATTCGCGCCGCAACCCCGTCAACCACAGCAACGTCAACGCCGACTGGGCGGACTCCGCTACCGTGCAGACCTCCAGTCCCCAGCGAGTAGGAGTGTGAGATGACAGAGATCCTCGCCAAGGCCGGGCCCGCCCTTTTGCAGGTCACCCTCGTCGGACTCGTTCTCGGGGCCGGCCTGCCTGCCCTGTTCGCGCTCGGCATGAAAAGCCTCAGCGCCGGCCGCACGGTCAGCGCCGATGGCGCCACCTTCGTCACCGGGGTCACCGGGCCCGGCAAGGCGGGGGCCATCGCGTGCTTCACCATCGTCGTGGCCGCCGCGCTCTTCGGCATCGTGATCATCGTTTTCGGCAAGCAGATCTTCGCAGGATCCTAACCAATGACCCAACAGACATTCCTTGGAAAGATCGTCGGCTGGCTGCGCGCCGGCTACCCCGACGGCATGCCGCAGCAAGACTGCGTCGTGCTGCTGGGTATCCTCTCGCGGCGGCTCGGCCGGAGCGAGGTCGAGCAGGTGGCGCGCCGGTTGATCGACAGCGGCATCATGGTGGTGGCCGAAGACGACATCGCCTCCATGATCACGCAACTGACGGACGAAACTCCGTTGGACAGCGACATCCAGCGAGTCGCCGCGCACCTGGCCTCCGGTGGCTGGCCCTTGGCCATCTTCACCGACGACGACGTGGAATTGCTGGGTCACGCCGAGGCCCAACGCAGCACCTGCTCCTAGCGGTTAGAACGCGGGAGTTCGAACCGATGACCATACAGTTGTCTCACCATGAGTGATTATCCAAGGTGGCAACCTCCGGGCGAACACAATGATGGCCCTGCCCCGCAGTATCGCCAGCAGCCGGTGTATCCACCAGGTCCCTCCTACCGGCAGGGCCCCCACCAACAAGGCCCGCACCCACAAGGCCAGCACCCACAAGGCCAGCACCCACAAGGCCAGCACCCACAAGGCCAGCACCGACAAGGCCCCTACCAACAAGGCCAGCCGCCACCCATCGTGTTTGCGCCACCCCAACGGCGGCGCCGAATCCTCGTCGCCGTCGTCGTCGGCCTGGCCCTGCTGGCCGGAGCGGCCACGATCGTCGTCACCGGGTATCTCGACTCGCGCGAGGTGGCGCTACAGGCTCGCGCCGCCAAACAGAGCACGGCCCCGCCCCCGGCCAGCTACGCGGCGAGCGCATCCGAGATCGCCTTCGAATACAACGACAGCGCCGGCACCGTCAAGGTGAACAGCCACGCTTGGCAGGGTTCGACCCTGATCGTGAACGTCACCGTCACCATCACCGAGGGGGAGCTGGGGTTCACCTTCGGCGGTTGGGGCGTCGACGAGGACTACGTCTTCGCCGAGGAATCGATCGCTCCTCCCCCGACACTTACCGCTGGCTATCTCGAGGCGGGCGAGAGCGCCACGGGCAACATCGCGTTGGAGTTTGAGGAGCGCGGGGCGGCGACGCTCCGCTTCAACGACACCTATCACGACCCCATCACCGCGCTGCCCATTCCCTGACCGCACACCGACGAACTCCTCGTTATTCACCTCGGCGGGCCGATAATCTGCCCACCGCGGAGCATTCGGCGGTGGCGCCACGCTCAGCGGCTGGGGGTAGCGGCCAGCTATCGGCAGATCATCGGCCAAACCCGTCCGGCTCCGGCCGTGTCGACGGGGGTTGCGCGCCTCTCAGGCGGCCTCGGCCAGCTCGCGAAGCCCGACGAGACGCTCGTAGAACCCCACGAGGATCGCGAGGGTGGCGGCGGAGGTGTGCTCGGCCACGATCTGCACGCTCGCTTCACCCATCGCGGTTCGCCGCTCAGGATCGCGGAGCAACTCTTCCAGGTGGCCCGCCAGCTGGGCGATATCGCCGGGTTCGAACAGCTGGCCGTTCACGCCGGGGTAACACAGGTGGGGCAGGGCCATGGCGTTGGCCGCCAGTACCGGTTTACCGGCCGCCATGGCCTCCAACGTCACCAGGCTTTGCAGTTCTGCCACGCCGGGCATGCAGAAGACGTCGGCTTCGACGTAGGCGCGCAGTAGCTCCTCGTCGTCGATCCGGCCCGCGAACTCCACCCGCCTGCCCAGCGGCGCCGCCTGAGCCATCAGTTTCTGCCGTAACGATCCGTCGCCCACGATCACCAGCCGGGCGGGCAGCGCCGCCGGCAGCCGCGCGAACGCGGCGATGAGATCGCCGACCCGCTTCTCCTGATCCAGCCGGCCCACGAACAGCACCGTTGGCGGGCGCTCCGGGGTCGGCGGGCGGAACCGGGCCGCGGAGACCGCGTTCTGGTAGGTGTCGATGTCGATCCCGTTCGAGACCGCGACGGCTCCGGTGAAACCGGTTGCCGCACCGAACAGCTCGACGGCCTTCGGGGTGGGTGACGTCACCACGCCAGCCTTGGCGTATACCCTTTTCATGTCCGCCCACAGGAGTTTAGCCCCGAGGCTGCGCAGCGGCTTGGGCAGCGGCACGTGATCGAAGAAGTTGGCCGGCATCAGGTGGTTGGTCGCCACCAACGGGACGCCGAGCCGCTCGCACGCCGAGGCGAGACCGCGGCCGATGATGAAGTTGTCTTGGATGTGCACGACGTCGGGGGCGAGTTCGGCCACCAGGTCTCGCGTCCCACGACGGGCCGACCACGGCAGGCTCAACCGAAAGCCCGGGTAGTAGTAGTACCCGATGGAGGCCAGCTCGTGCACGCGGACGAGGTCGTGTTCGTCGTCGGCTCGCCGACCGGTCGGTGAGGGGCAGACCACGTGTACCTCGTGGCCAGCTCGGCTCAGCGCGTGGGCGTAGCGTTCGGTGAATCTCGCCGCCCCGTTGACCGTAGGGGGGAAGGTGTCGGTCCCGAGCAGAATCTTCATGGCAACGTCACTTTCTTGCCGTGGGCACGCGTGCAGGGTGAGGGCCTTTGGTAGCCAGCTGGTAGCTGGCCCTCGCCCGCGCAGTAAAGGTGCTCGGGGCAAAGTCGGCGCGGGCGCGCTCGGCGGCCCGCGAGGCGTCCAGCAGGGCGGTGCGGTCCTCGGCCAGGTTGACCAGGAGCTCGGTGAGCACGGCCTCACCGCCGAACGCCGGCAGACCCGCCCCCGTGTCGAGGCCCTCCCGCAGGCGCGGATCGCAGTAGATGACCGGACGCAGCGCCGAGATCGATTCGACCACCATCATCGGCTGATTGTCGAAGTCGACCGACGTCAACGCCGTGACGTGGCAGTTCGCCAGCCGCCGGGCGACCTCCTCCGGCGCCAACCGGCCGTGGAAGCGGATGTCGGCGACGCCCGCGGCCACCGCCTTGGCGCGGGCGAGCTGGTCGCCCTCCCCGGCCACGTCGATCTGCAGCTGTCCGGGCCCGAGTCGTTCGATCGCCGCACGGGCGCTCCGCACGAAGGGCACCAGGCGCTTCTCCGCGACGCACCGACCGAACCAGAACACCTTCAGCGGACCGTCATCGGGGGTGAGGGCTGCGGCCCGGGCGGGAACGGCTACGGTGTTGGGGATGATGTCGACGGGCCCCAGACCGGCCGCGCGTAGCTCCTCGCCGATGTGCACGGACGGGGCCACGATTCGGGTGGCCTTTCGAGCCAGGGCCACCGTCATGGCCCGCATGGCCGAATCGCCCACCTTGTCGGCAAACCGACGCCGCGGGCTGGGCACCCCAGTCACCAGGCGATGGAAGATGGGGGCGCCCGCGCTGAGCGCGCGCTGGATCGGCCAATCGGTGACAAGCCAGCAGTGCACGGTGTGCACGACGGGAATCCCCAGCTTTCGAGCCACCGCGTAGGTGGCCGCGGCGATGCCGAACTCCGAATGCAGGTGGACGACCTCCACGGCGTGTTCGGTGAGGTTCTGGGCGATGAGGCGCCGCAGTTCGGGGGAGTTCCGCGCGACCGGGAATCCGATCCGAGGCACCCGGAACAACACCGGCAGGCCGACGGCCAAGACGCCGTCGAGCCGGTCCAACGCGCTCAAGCCCGCGCACCGTGGGCTCATCGCCAACACCTGGAGACCGGCGCCGGCCAGCGCCCTCACCTGCTCGCGATAGGCCGCTTCCGCGCCTCCGAGGGTGGCGAGGCTGAAGTCGCTGATGACGGCCACCCGGCGCGGAGGCTCATCGCCGGGGAGCGGCCCCGAGACCCCGGCCACGCTCAGGCCTGCACTTCGGCGGCGACGCGGGTGTGCCGGGCCATCATGGCGGCGTTATCGGCGTCGGGGTGATGGCGAGAGAGCAAGACCACCCCGCCGGTGGAGACTGCCCCGGCGGTGATCATGGCCAACCCGACGGGCCAGGAGACGCCGGCTCCCTCACCGAGCACGATGACGCCGAACAGGACCGCAACAAGCGGATCGATGGTGGTCATGGAACCGACGACGATCTCCGCGGGGCCGGCGGCGAAGGCCTGCTGGATCAACCAGCCCCCGAACGCATAGGCCGGGACCAGGGTGGCCAGACAACCCCAGAACAACCCGGTGCGCCAAAAGCCCGGCTGGAGGATCAGCTCGGTCAACGTCTTGAGTTGGCCAGTGGAGAGTCCGTACAAGATGGCGCCCGCACCCGCCCAACCCATGCAGTGCAGCCAACCGGGCCCGAGCTTGACGACCAAAGCCACGGCGCCCGTGATCCCGTAGACCACCGCGCAGGCGAGGAAGATGCGGCCGGTGTCGATGCGGGTGTCGTTGGAGGCGTGCAGGGAGGCCAGCACCGTGAAGGCCACGATGCCCGCCACGGTGAGACCGACCGAGAACCAGATGATCCTCGTCGTTCGATAACCGTGCAGTTTGGCCGCCAACAGGACCGACCACACCACGGCCAGAATACCCACCGGTTGGACCACCGTCACCGGGGCCAGGGTGAGCGCGGTGATGTGCATGGCCGCCCCCGTGAGAATCAGCCCCAACCCGCCGAGCCACCGACGGTTACGTACCAGCGCCAGCAAGCGCCGGACACCGATGGCCCTGGAAGCGGAGCCGTCGATCGCCATGTGACGCCCCACCGAGCCGTGCTGAATCGTCGTCCCGAGCGCAAACAGCACCGATGCCGCGACCGCCAACGCGATGGCTGTGACGATCGGCATCGGCTTTCCCTCCAGTGGCGCAGGCGGTGGAGCCGGCGGGACAGAACCGGATCGGTTCCAGTTCCCAGCCTTCCATCAGACCGCGCCCGGCCCCATCGGTCATCGCCCTGGAATCGGTGTTGGTTTCCCCCACCCTGTGCCCTGAGTGCTCCCCGGGGGTCTCGAGCTGTGATCCCCCGGCGCCGAGGGTTTTTGGCCGACGACCGGCGGTCCCCCGGTTAGGGGTGACGCGCCAAGAAGGGACACGCGATGACCAGCCAGAGTCATCCGCCGCGAACGGGAGCGGGTGAAAACCGTTCTCGATGCTACGTTGCTCAGCGGTAGACGATCACCTTGTCACCGACGCGCGCCTGGGCGAACAGCGACTGGACGGCCGGCTTGTTCCGCACGTTGACGCAGCCGTGCGAGGCGCCGCTATAACCGTTGGCCGCGAAGTCCGGCGAGTAGTGCACGGCCTGGCCACCGGAGAAGAACATGGCGTAGGGCATGGAGGTGTGATATAGGCTGGAAACGTGATCCCTGGACTTCCAGCCGACGCTGAACGTACCCTCGCGGGTCGGTAGCTCGGCGGAGCCGAAGCGCACGTCCATCCGGCTCTGCACCTTGCCGTCGACCACCCAGGCCAAGGTGTTGGTCCTCTTGCTGATGCAGATAGCGCGCCCACTCAGGCAGCGCTTATCCAGCCCCGCCGCGCTCGTCGAGCCGGAATTGGAGCGGGAAGTCTTGTTGGCCAGCTCGTCCTTGGTGGGCGTGCGGGTCATGGCGGTGAGCTTGCCCCAGGTGCGCTCGTCCACCTCACCCGTGGTGGGGATGTTGCGCTTACCTTGGAAACCCTTCACGCTGGAAACGGTCTGGCTGCCGTATGTGTCGGTGACGTTGCCGCTGAACCAACCGATCTGCTTCAGCCGGGCCTGCACCTCGCGCACCTTCGAACCCGAGGACCCCTTCTTCCACAGCGCTTTGCCGGCCTTGACCCGGTTGTACATCTCATCGCTCGACGGCTGGCGGGTCATGCCGACCAAGGCCTTCCAGGTGGCCTTGTCGACCTCACCGGTTCGCTTCATCCCGCGCTTGTTCTGGAAGTTCGAGACCGCGTTCGACGTCGTGTCGCCGTAGTTGGGGGAGATAGCGGCACCGAACCAGCCGATCTGCTTCAGCCGACTCTGCAGTTCACGCACCTTCTCACCCGAACTGCCCTGATCCAGCATCGCGGTCGCCTTCGCGTCCTTCTTGGACTGGTCCTCCTTCTTGGACTGGTCCTTCTTCTTGGACTCCGCCTTCTGGGCGGGCTTGGCCGGCGAAGAAGCGGACTCCTCGGCCTTCGCCGATTCCGTCGGCCTGGGCGAAGACGTCGCCTGTTGGTTCGACGCGGATTCGCTCACCGACGGATTCTCTCCGTCGGCCTGAATCGCCGGACCCGAGCAGGCGGAGAGGATCAGGGCGCTGGCCAGGCCGACGCCGGCGATCCGGCCGCGCCAAGGCGAGGCCCCTACGGTTCCGGTGGTGTGTCGCACGATAACGCTCCCTCAAGTCGAAACTCGTTGCCTCGATGAGCACTGTCCTCACCGCTGTTTACTCCTACTACGCCCTTAGGCCGCTCCCGGTTACGCCCATCCGGCTCTTTATCAGATCGACCCGTGCAACCCTAGGTTGTCGATGGCCTCAAATCCAACCCACTCTAGGCACCTGGAGGCAGCGACCGTCGGCAGACGTCGAGGATCCGCTCGCGTAGCGGCGCCGCCAGCTTGGCCAGCCGGCGTTGCTCCACCACGTACTCGGCCTTTCCGCTGGGGGTCTCGACGCGAACCGGCCCGTACCCCAGCGAGGCGACGTCGTAGGGGCTCGCCCGCATGTCCAGCACGCGCAGTTCGCGGGCCAACCCGAAACAGTCCACGACCAGCTCCGACGGCGCCAGCGGGATCAGCTTGGCCGCCCACTTGTACAGGTCCATGCCGACGTGGACGCAGCCGGGCTGGTCGAAGGCGGCCTGCGTCTGCCGTGTGGGGGCGAGCTCGTTGAGCGGTCTGGCCGGCGGGGTGAAGAAGCGAACCGCGTCGACGTGGCTGCACACCAGCCGGTTGCTTCGGACCACGTCGGAGGTCTCGGTCGGGGACAGCCGCAAGCCGAGCTCGCGGTGCCGCAGCCGGGCCGGGTCCGAGCCCATCACCATCGCCCACTCGTGCATACCGAAGCAGCCGAACTGGGCGTCCCGGCCGGCCACGGCGGTCAGTAGATTGAGGATCTGGGAGATTGTTCGGCGCCGCTGCCCGAGCACCGACGCGGCGTCGACGCCGACGAGATCGCCCGCCTCGCCGAACGTGCGGTAGTGCCGCCGGCCGGCGTACCCCGCCCTGTCCCGCTCGTCCGCACAGCGCAAGGCCACCCCAATCCCGGGGTGCCAGCGTCGCAACTCGTAGGGGCGAAGCGAGTAGTACTCGAAGAGAAAGTCCTCGATCGGGTGCTTGATCCGCCGGGCTTGACGCTCCTTGTGCGCCGACACGAGCGCGTCGACGCGTTCGTGGTGGCGCCGTTGGCGGGCGCGCCAGCGTTCCGGCTCGAGGATCCGCGATTGGTCGGCGGCCGTTTCGAAGGACTCAGCCATCGGGGAGCACCGGGTCTGACGCCATGGAGTCACCCTCCTCAACCGCCTCGTCCGACGGTTTGACGGGCGTGAGTTGCAGCCGCTCGTCCTCGGTGGAGAAGGTGCGGACGGGACCGGGCCCGGTGGCGGCGGTCTCGAAGCGCACGGTCACCCGGCCCAATCCCGCGCCCCACACCCAACCCGGCCCGAATTCGGAGTGGGTGACGTCGGCCCCCGGCGGCCAACTCCGCGCCGGCGACGACTCGGCGAACCGGCCCGGACCTCTCACCTGGGTGCGCACATCGCCGGCGGAGGCCGAGGTGAGATCCTCGCCGGTCAGCTCCTCACCGAAGAGCGATTCCTGAGCGATCGTCGTCATCGAGGCCACCCCGGCCCCCAACAGACGCACCCCCTCGGTGATGTCGACGCCGTCGAGCAAGGACCGCGCGACCGCGGTGATCGACTCGTCCCGGTCGGTCGCCCCGCTCAACGTTCGCGAACGGGTGTGCACGGTGAAGTCGGCCAGCTTCACCTTGATCGTCACGGTGCGCGCGAACAGGCCTTGCTTGCGGATCCGCTCGGCCACGTGGCGGCTGTAACGCCCCAGGAGCCGGTTGAGTTCGTCGCGGTCGGTGACGTCGTGTTCGAACGTGTCCTCCACCGAGATCGATTTCGCCTCCCGCAGCGCCTCGACGTGGCGCTCGTCGTGGGCCCGGGCGAACTCGTGCAACGACTGGCCCCAGGCGGTTCCCACGAGCCGGTTGAGTTCGGTGAGTTTCATCCGCTGGAGGTCGGCGACCTTCGCGACCCCGAAGGTGTGCAGCTTCTGCTCGGTCACGGGTCCGACGCCCGGGATGGCCCGCACCGACAGGGGGGCGATCAGCTCGACCTCGGTTCCCGGCTCGACGATGACGATGCCCGCTGGTTTGGCCATCTCCGAGGCCACCTTGGCCATGAACTTGCTCGTGGCCACCCCCACCGAGGCGGTAAGGCCGCCCGTGACCGCGCTCAGGTCGCGCTGCAGCCGCGCGACCCGCGCCGCCATCCTGTCGGGGCTGAGATCGAGGTCGGCTTCCGCGCTGTCCTCCAAATCCACGAAGGCCTCGTCCAGCGACAGCGGCTCGATCGTGGGGCTCAGCTCGCGGAGCAGCGCCATCACCTGCCGGCTGGCCAGCCGGTAGGCCTCGAACCGGCCCGACAGGAAGGCCGCATTGGGGCAACGCCGCCTCGCCTCGTGGCTGGGCATGGCCGAGCGAACGCCGAACCGACGGGCCTCGTAGCTCGCGGTAGCCACCACCCCGCGTTGGCCCACCCCGCCGACGACGACGGGCTTCCCGCGCAGCGACGGCTTATCTCGCTGCTCCACCGAGGCGTAGAACGCGTCCATGTCCAGGTGCAGGACTGACGGGCGGATGCGCATGACGCTTAGTAGTGTAAGCGGCCCGACGGGTGGGCCGTTTCCTCGCGTCGCAATGTCGTCGACCAAGGAGCCGCTGGTGGCCGCTGTGAGCGTGCGCGACGTAGCGAAGCGGGCTGGCGTGGCGTTGGGCACGGTATCCAACGTGCTCAACCGTCCCGAAAAGGTGGCCCCTGCCACCCGGGAACTGGTGCGCCGCGCCATCGCCGACCTCGGGTTCGTGCGCAACGACGCCGCCCGGCAACTGCGCGAGGGGCGCAGCCGCTCGGTGGGGATGATCACCATCGACGCCACCAACCCGTTCTTCGCCGAACTGGTGACGGGCGCGGAGGACGCCGCCGCGGGGCACGGCCTGGCCATCTTGAACGGCAACAGCCGCCGAGACCCCGGCCGCCAAGCAGGCTACGTCGCGCTCTTCACCGAGCTTCGAAGCGTGGGCATCCTGCTCTCCCCCGCCGCCGACGACAACGTCGAACTGTTCGCCGCCCTGGAACGTTCCCGAACCCCGACCGTGGTGCTGGAACACGATTCGTCCGGCTGCGGGCTGTCCTCGGTGTCGGTGAACAACACCGCCGGCGGTGCGCTGGCCGTGCAACATCTGCAGCGGCAAGGGTGCCGCCGCATCGTGGTCGCCGCGGGACCGTTGAGCGTCCGCACCACCCGCGAGCGCGTCGAGGGCGCGCAAGCCTGCGCCGACGTCGAGCTTCTCCACGCCGACCACGACGCGCACGGCGGCATCGCCCTCGCTGAGGAGATTCTTGCCCGCCCGCCCGGCCAGCGCCCCGACGGGGTGTTCGCCGCCAACGACCTCATCGCCATCGGTCTGTTGCGGGCGCTGCTCGTCGAAGGCAGCGTCGCGGTGCCTGGGGAGCTGGCCGTGATCGGCTTCGACGACATCGACTTCGCCGCCACGGCCGCCGTCCCGCTCAGCTCGGTGTCCCAGCCGGCGCGGATGATGGGACGCGCGGCGTTGGAGTTGCTCGTCGACGAGGTGGCCGAGCGGGCCCAGGGGCGGCGGCCGGAGCCGCAGCACATCGTGTTCGAGCCCGAGCTGGTGCTGCGCGAATCGTCGCTGCGCGGACGCTGAGACCTGGGCGCAGGACTCGATCAGCGATAGCGCAGCTGGACCGCGGTTCGCCAATCGATCAGTTCTCGGCGCCACGCGGCGATCTGGGCGGGATCGATTCGATCGATGCGGTTATCCAGCTCGAGCGGATCGTCGGCCAGGTTGAAGTACTCGTCGGGTCGGCGGCCGAAGTGGTAAATGTACTTGCCGCCCGCATCGATCCTGGCGAGGCATGCGTTCTCGACGTGGCAGGCCACGCGGACCGGTTGGATTCCGGCCTGTAGCAAGGAGGGGGCGGAATAGTTGCCGTCGACGATGTTGTAACCCATCAGGTCGGCCAGCGTCGGCACGAGCGCGGTCGTCTGCACCGGCTGCACGATGTCTTCCTGCTGCTTGAGGCGCGGGTCGTAGATGACGAACGGGACGTGGATCCCCTCGTCGTAGATCGTGTTGTCGTGCTGCCTCAGGCCGTGTTCACCGAACCCTTCGCCATGATCGCCGGTCACCACGATGATCGTGTTGTCGGCCACTCCTTGGCGTTTGAGCTGTTTGATCACCTTCCCGAGGAAGCGATCGGAGTAGCGGACGTTGTTGAGGTAGTCGTTGAACTCGGGGTCCTCGGACAATTGTTCGGTCTCGAACCCAGCAGGCACCTGATAGTCGTGATGGGCGGTGACGGTGAGATAGCTCAACAGGAAGGGCTTACCGCGCTGGGCCGAGATCCAATCCTCGCTGGGACCCAACATGATGTCGTCCTCCCAGCCAAAATAGTTCGCCCTGGAAAAGCCAGTCTTGGGTAGCTCATCGACGGGATGGAACTCGTCGTAGCCGAAGCGCTCCATCAGCGCTGCTCGGTTCTCGAATCCGCCGACCGCGGATTGGAAGAAGGCGCTGGAGTAGCCCTGATCGCCCAGCAACTCCGCCAGGCAGCGCGCCGGCGGACCCTGGCCCGTGCTTTCCGACAGCCGCGTGGTCAGGTCGGGCTCGACCCCACAGTTGAGGCCGGTCAGCGACTTCGACGTGTGCGGAACCACCGGGTAGGCGTGCTCGGCCACGATCGACTTCTTCGCCAGCTTGGCCAGATTGGGGGTGGTCTCGTACCGGTCGCCGAGGCTGGTGGCTCGGAATCCCACGGACTCCATGGTGATGACGACGACGTTGGGAGTTCGGGACTTGCTGGTGGGGGTCAGTCTTGCGTTCCGCGCCGAGGGTTCGACCACCGTCCCGGCCTCGGATTGCCAATCGCTGGCGACCCCGCTCAAGACCGCCATCGCCCGGGGAACCGCGTACGGGTTGGCGGAAACCATGAAGGGCTCCGCCGCCAGCGTGATGAGCGCCAGGCAGGCGGCAAAACAGGCCCGCCGGACTGCCCGCCGGGAGCTGAACCGCGATCGTACTCCGCCTCGCGGACGGAAGACGTTGGTGATCGTCGCGGGTCCCGCGATGATGTAGGCGACGAGCAGGAGTGTCAAGACGATCTGGCTGGGCGTCAACTCGGCAACGAGCACCCCGCCGATGCTGTTGAGCTTGCCGAGCGCATAGGTGACCGCCCCCGCCTCCAACAGCGACCCGGTCTTCCTGTGGTAGCTGTAGGCGGCGAGGCTGAACAGGGCGTGCACGAGCACGATGGAATGAGTGAGGACCACCAGGATTCTTCGCGGCCACCCGTGCCGAATGAGGCTGAACAGCAGCACGCTCGCCAGGGCCATGCCCGCGAGCCAGCAGGCGTCGGGATAGATCTGGAGGAACGTCTCCCACCACGTCTGGGGCGGGCGGTACTGCGCCTGCAGAGTCCACAGGGCCGCAAGGAGGCTGATCAGCCCCGTGGGCAGCAGCAAGGCGCCCAGATAGATCCAGTCCGCCACCGGCAACAGGTGGGGTCGCCGAGACTCTTCGCGCACTCGCAGCATCGACATCACCCGCCGTTCACATCGCCGACACGTCGGCAAGGGACCGACAGCGGACCGATTCTAGCGGTTCACGCACAAAGCCGGGAATCGCTGCCAAAACGATCCGCTCGTGACCCGGCCTCGCAAGATTCTAGCGTTACTCAGATGGGCTGACGTCGAAGATGCCGTGGGCGCCGCGTTCGGCGTCGACCATGCGGTGGGAGATGAACGGGTAGCGCCCGGCGTCGGGGAACGTCAGTTCGACGAACCCGCCCTGAGCGGGGGCCAGCGCGAGGCTTTGGCTGCCGCCGGCCGACGGCCGCTCGAGCAGGTAGGAACCTTCGGCGTAGACGGTGTCGAACTGGCCGCCGACGACGTGAAAGGACGTGGGGCGGCTGGGCCCGGCGTCGAGGACCCACACCCGGACCCGTTCACCAACGCGGGCGGGTAGCGGGCGGTGGTCGTACTGGTTGGCGTAGCCGTTGAAGACCACCGCGTCGGGCTCTTCTGCCCGGAGCTTGGTCGTGTCGACCTCCCCGCCCTGGGCGCCAAGATAGAGCTCGGACTGCACCAGGAGGTAGCTGCGGTCGACCTCGGGAAGGTCGGGGGGTTCGATCACCACGGCGCCGAACAGCCCGTTGGCGATGTGCGCCGACATGGGCACCGAGGAGCAGTGATACATCCACACCCCGGCGCGGGTGGCGCGGAACCGGTAGACCAGCGACTCTCCCGGCGCAATGGTCCGCATCGGCCGGTCGGGAGCCAGCGCCCCGGCGTGGAAGTCGATCGAGTGGCCGATCGATCCGTCGTTGACCAGGGTGATCTCGAAGGCGTCGCCCACCTTGCCGTGCAGCACCGGACCCGGCATGGTGCCGTTGAAGGTCCACAGGGTCTGTTTCACGCCGGGGGAAACCTCGGCCTGGGTGTCGCGAACGGTGAAGGTGCGCCGGTGCACCTGCCCCTCTGGGGCCGGCGGCAGCGTCGCGTCTCGACCCGTGAACCCGGGGCCCGGCTCGGCCAGGAAGTCCAGGTCGGCGGCCGCCCCTGCCGCGCCACGGTCGTGAACGGGAGGGGGGTCACCGGTGTGCGGGTCGGCCGGCGGCGCGTTCCCCGGCACCTCGGCTCCGGCAGCGGCCGGTTGCGGACTACCGGTGCTTTCGATCTGGAGCACCATGCCCAGCTGCCGGTGGCCCACCACCGAGCACCAGCCGTCGACGTTGCGGCCGACCACCCCGGCGTCGATCCGGGCGGACTCGCCGGGGGCGAGGCGCTCGCTGCGGGCACCGTTTTCGAGGACCAGGTCGTGCACGTCCTCGGTGTCGGTGTTCACCAGCTCGATGACCAACCGGTTGCCGGCCGGCACCTCGATCGTGGCGGGGGTGAACCGCATGTCGCGCGCCTCCACCCGCACGGTCGTGACCTGTCCGGTGGCGACCGCGCCGGCTCCCGCGGATGCGCTCGACTGGCGGCCGGCCGCCGTGGGATCGGCGGCGACGCCGACGGCGACCGCGAGCACGACGATGGCCAACCCGGTCGCGGCGAGACCGGTGACTTGGCCGACCGGTCGCTCCCCGTCCGGCGCCCGGTGACGTCGGTCCCCGGCGGTTGCGGAGTCGGCGCTCTTTGTTCGGCGGGAGGCGCGCATGGCCAAGAACAACAGGGGGAGAAAGGCCGCGAGCCCGCCGAGGACCAGGATGGAGGCCAGGACCCGAACCAGGCTGGGCACCGGCAACACGCACACCAAGAGACCGGCGTTGATCAGGACGATCCGCAGCGCGCCGCCGCGGTCCAGCGCGGTGTTGGCCGCGCGAACCGCTGCCGGGCCCCGGCTGAGCGCCACCGGCAGCAGGTAGGACAGCGCGCCGAGCAGCACCTGGGCCCCGAACCCGGCCGCCAGGAACGGGGTGAGCCACCCGAACACCCTGTCGGCCGTCGCCCACGAGCGTGCGGTGGCGACGCCGATGGCCAGGGCGAGCACGCAACTGACGAGCCACAGCAGCCCCGCCAGCACCGACCAGGTCGGGTAGGACCGAGGGGGCTTGCGGCGCGCCGTCTCGGCGAACGGCCACGCCAAGATCCCCAGGCCGAGGAGGTAACCCGTCAGGCCCGCCACCGCCACATAGCGCAGGTCGGCCGCGGCGCCACCGGCCGCGGCCGCGACGGACGCGATCAGGATCGGCAGCGCCCGCCCGGCCGCGGTCTCGGCACCCTCGGCGATCCGGGTGCGCAGCATCGTCGGCCACAGCGTGACCAGCGTGCCCACGATGGTGAGGCCCATCCAGCCGAGCAGGTTGACGCTCGCATGAGCGAACCTCAGCTGGGCGTGGAGCGGATCCCCGACACCCCTGGCCAGGATGGTGCCGAGCGCGGCGCCCACCGGCAGGAAGCACGCCGCGGCGACGTAGCAGCGGATCGACACGGCGAACCGGCCCGGCAGCGCCCGCCGGATCTGGGCCACCAGGGCCGCGCCGTGCCACACCACCGCGGCACTGACCGACGTGGCCCCGACCACCGTGACCGGCCACCAACCGCCAAGCACCCCGGCCACCACGATCACGACCCCGCCGTTGAGCAGGATCAGCCGCCGCGTCTGCGCGCGCCGGTCGCCGGGCCGAGGCGAGGTGTGCAGCAGGGCGTCGGCGAAGTGCCGGCTCCAGACCAAGATCGCGTGCGTGGCCGCGCCGAGCAGCAGCAGGTGGATCATCAGCCACCGCGGGGCCGGGATGAAGGGATGCGCCAGACTCGCCGCGACCGCCGCGGCCAACCAGAACACCATCGGCAGATCCCGCATCGGCCAGAAGGCCCCGCGCCGCGTGGCCGCGGTCGCGCTCACCGCCGCCTCCGGCCGGCCGTCGCCGCGGACCAGGCGGCGACCGCGACGAAGAGCAGCAGCGCGAGGATGTTGCCCACGCCGCCTGCCTGCCACGCCCACGGGACCCCGAGGCCGTCGCCGACCCACAGCCGCAGCACCAGCGACAGGTGCAACAGCACGGCCGGGACCAGCATCACCGGGTGGTAGGGCAAGGGGCGGCGGAGCACGGCGGGCAGGATCACCGGGGCGTGGGCCAAGATCATCGACAGGGTGAAGCCGAGGAACACCGCGTGCACCACCGCGTCGTACCCCGTCCCGTCCATGGCGGCGCCGGTCAACAGCCAGACGCCGGCGGCCACCGCCAGCCAGCAGTAGCCGGCCAGCATGCACCCGGCCATGAACCGCGGAAGACCAGAAGATCTGATGGTGCGCCGGGCCACGTCGTGAAAGCCCAGCCACCCGGTGAAGGCGAGCATTGTCAGGCCCAGCACCGGATAGCCGACGGCGGGCCACAGCAACGAGGCGACCACCCCGGCGGACAATCCGGCGGCGAGCAGGACCAGGCGCCGGCCGGCGGTCGGCCCCATCGACAGGCGCGCCAGCTCCAGGCGCTCCCCGCCGATGGTGAGCACGATGAACCCGACCAGCCAGGGCACAAGCGCCGAGACGGGGACGCCGCCGAGCCACAGCACGAGCGCGCCCGTGGCCAGGACGCCGCCGAACGCCTGCACCAGCACGGCGTCGTCTCGTTGCCGGCGCCATAGCGGGACGTAGACGGCCACGAGGGCGGCCGCGCCGAGCAGTTGCGCGGCCTTTCCGACGGCGAGTGGCGCGGGTGAGAGCAGCAGCAGGGCGCCAAGGCCCAGCATCGCCGGGGCGGCGAACCCGGCCGGGTGCCGCAGCGCGACCGCGCGCTCCAGGGCGATCACGGTGCCGACGAAGCCGAAGACCAGCAGCATGCCGTGCACCTGCGGTAACCGTTGCGTCGACAGCGGCGCCGGCAAGCCGAGCAGCAGCAGCGCCGCGTCCAGACCGGCGAGCAGGGCCAGGCCGGCCGGAACTGTGAGCAGGACGCGGCCGACAGGTGTTCGGTTGGCCGACGGTGGGTGGCGGCGGGCCGCGGTCGGGCCGGCATCGCCGCTGGCGGAGGGAGTGGCGCTGCTCATCGCGTCGACGGGCCCGGCGAAGGGCTCAGCTTGAGCAGGCAGGCGCCGGGCTCGGCGAAGGGAAGCAGGACGGCTCTCGTCGCGGGCGCACCGTACTCGGCCAGGGCGCCGCGCACGATGCCCAGGTGCACCCCGCACACGACGTCGGGATACCGGTCGGCGGCATGGAGCAGCGGACAGCGGGTGAAACGGACCGTGGCGAACTCCTGGTCGGGCTCGGGCGCGAACCCGAGGTCGTCGAGCAGGTCGACCACCCTGGTTTGGGGTGACAGCTCGTCGGCACCGGGTTGGGTTCCTCGGTCTCGAGCGAGCTCGTGGCCCCATTCGATGCCGGCGGCAACCGCGTCATCACGCGGCGACCCGCTGCCGCGGTGCATGGCCGCGGCCAGCGTGACGGCGAGGCCCACGTACTCCGAGGGCCCTGTCTCGGGGGTGGCGTCCGTCCTCGCGTACAGCCAGGCGGGACGGCCGCGCCCGTGGGGTGCGGCGCGGTGGCGGCGCACCATCCCCTGCTCCACCAGCGCGTCGAGGTGTTCGCGAAGGGTGTTGGCGTGGAGTCCGGTGGCCGCGGTCAGCGCGTTGATGGT
>JBBSOW010000040.1:0-25721 GCA_038259365.1 Propionibacteriales bacterium | reverse complement strand
GGCGAGATCTGCGGCCGGCCATCGCGGCGCCTGGTCACCAACAGCATCTGGTGGCGGGGGGTGACGAACGCGACGAGATCACCGCGCGTTGCGTCGGTGTTGGTCGCGATCGTTCGGGCCATCGCCGTCTCCACTCTGCTCCCGAGGATGCGCTTGCCAGATCCCCGGGTGTTTGCCGCCGGTTCGAGTCTAGGCGAGATGGGTCCCACACCGCATGGGGAGGTTTGTTGCACACTGGGGGTATGGCTGTCAGCGTCTTCGACCTACTCTCTATCGGCATCGGACCCTCGAGTTCGCCCACCGTAGTCCGCACCGGGGATAATATGAGCGCGAAGTACAAGGAGACCCCGCGCGGCGAGCTGACCGTGAACATCGTCGAGTGTTGATGCACCGCGAGATCGCCTGCCGGATGGAGCTCCGCCTCTCGGGCCAGCCCATGAACCTCGTCTTCGCGATCGCCGCCGCCCGAAACGTCGTCACCACCGAAACCATCGTGTTGACCGTCGACGGCCGGCCGGCCGCCCTACGCGAGCTGCCGGACCGCCACGGGGCCCGCCTGCACCAGCTCAGCACCAGCGGCAGCCTCGCCACCATCGAGTATCGAGCCAGCATCGAAGGCTCGGCGCCGCTCGTCGAGGCCAGCGAGAGCGAAGACGAGGTGGACCGGTTCACCTACCTGCGTCCCAGCCGCTACTGCGAGTCCGACACCCTGGGCCCGATCGCCGCCGCCGAGTTCGGCGGTCTGAGCGGGCACGAGCTCGTGGCGGCCGTCGAGGCGTGGGCCCACGCTCGCCTCACCTACGTCGCGGGGGCCAGCCAGCCGACCGACGGGGCCGTGGCCACGGTTCTGAGCCGCCAAGGGGTCTGCCGCGACTACGCCCACGTCGTCGTCGCCCTGTTGCGCGCGATGGACACCCCCGCCCGGCTGGTGAGCTGCTATGCCCCCGGGTTGAGCCCGATGGAGTTCCACGCCGTGGCCGAGGCCTGGGTGGACGGTGCCTGGTACGCCCTGGACGCCACCCGCAAGGCGCCCCGCGCCGCGATGGTGCGGATCTCCACGGGCCGCGACGCCGCCGATACCGCATTCCTGAGTAACTACCATTCCCGCCTCGAACTCACCGACTACCGCGTCACCGCCGTCGTCGGCGGGGATCTGCCTCGCGAGGATCCGCGCGACCTCGTCGTGCTGGCCTGACGCCGGGGTATCGGCCCGGGATGCGACGATGAAGCAATGACATCTGCATCCACCCCAGCCAAGCAGCCGGGTTATCACGACCTGCCCGTCCGGATCGCCGTCCAGCTCCAGCCCCAGCACGCCAGCTACGCCCAGATCCGCGAGACCGCCTCCGAGCTGGACGAGCTCGGGGTGGACGTGCTGATGAACTGGGACCACTTCTTCCCGCTGTCGGGGGACCCCGACGGCGCGCACTTCGAGTGCTGGACGATGCTGGCGGCGTGGGCCGAATCCACCTCACACGCCGAGATCGGCGCGCTGGTCACGTGCAACTCCTACCGCAACCCGCAACTGCTGGCCGACATGGCGCGGACCGTCGATCACATCAGCGGCGGCCGCTTGATCCTGGGGTTGGGATCGGGGTGGGCCGAGCGCGATTACCACGAGTACGACTACCCCTACGGCACCCCAGGCAGCCGGCTCGACGATCTGGCCCGCGACCTCCCGCTCATCGAGAGACGCTTCGCCCAGCTCAACCCGCCGCCCACTCGGCACATCCCCGTCCTCATCGGCGGCGGCGGAGAGAAGAAGACGCTCAAGATCGTGGCCCAACACGCCGACATCTGGCACGGCTTCGGCGATGCGACGGTGATCACCCGCAAGCAGCAGGTGTTGGATTCGTGGTGTGCCACGGTGGGCCGCGAGCCCGCCGACATCGAACGCTCGGGCGCGGTCCCGATGGAATTCGACGGAGCCGACAGCATCGAAACGGCCGTGCGGAACGAGGCCGAGGCGCTGCACGCGGTCGGCGTGCGGTTGTTCACCGGCTCGGTCACCCCGCCCTATGATCTCCGCCTCGTGCGCGCCCTCCTGGGCTGGCGCGATGAGCTACTCGCGAGTTGAGGTAGCCACTGCCGGGCGGTTCTCC
The DNA here is from genome assembly GCA_038259365.1 of Propionibacteriales bacterium. Classification (GTDB taxonomy): domain Bacteria; phylum Actinomycetota; class Actinomycetes; order Propionibacteriales; family Propionibacteriaceae; genus JBBSOW01. Next base: position 23,619 of record JBBSOW010000040.1, on the reverse strand, counting down.
CAGGCGGCTGCCCCCGGGTCGAGGTCGTCACAGAATTCGGTGACAAATCGGTCACGATGCGATCTCACCGATGCCAGATCGTTGCCCTCTCGGGCGGCCCATGACACGGTAGGAGCATCGACCCCACGGGGGTGTCGGTACTCCACTACGGATCGTCGGGCACGTACCTGCCCGTGGAAAGGTTGGCTTCATCATGGCCGCTGTACAGTTCAAGGACGCTACCCGGGTCTACCCCGGAGCTGATCACCCCTCAGTAGACAAGCTCAACCTCGACGTCGGTGACGGCGAGTTCATGGTCCTCGTCGGCCCCTCGGGTTGTGGCAAGTCCACCTCGCTGCGAATGCTGGCCGGTCTCGAGGAAGTCAATTCGGGTTCCATTAACATCGGCGATCGCGACGTCACAGATCTGCCTCCCAAGGATCGCGACATCGCGATGGTCTTCCAGAACTACGCCCTGTACCCGCACATGACCGTCGGCGACAACATGGGCTTCGCCCTCAAGATGCAGAACATCCCCAAGGCGGATCGCCAACAGCGCGTCATGGAGGCCGCGAAGCTCCTCGGCCTCGAGGACTTCTTGAACCGCAAACCCAAGGCGCTCTCCGGTGGCCAGCGCCAGCGCGTCGCCATGGGCCGCGCGATCGTGCGCTCTCCGCAGGTGTTCCTGATGGACGAGCCGCTGTCGAACCTCGACGCCAAGCTCCGCGTCTCGACCCGCACCCAGATCGCCGCCCTGCAGACCCGCTTGGGTGTCACCACCGTCTACGTGACCCACGACCAGGTCGAGGCCATGACCATGGGCGACCGCGTCGCGGTGCTGAGCGCGGGTCTGCTGATGCAGGTCGACACCCCGCTCGCCCTCTACGACACGCCGAAGAACCTTTTCGTCGCGGGCTTCATCGGCTCTCCGGCCATGAACCTCCTCGAGGGCGTCGTCGTCGACGGTGGCGTCAAGGTGGGCGATTACACCGTTCCCGTTCCCCGTGAAACGATCGGCAAGGCCGAGGGGGAGAAGACGTTGACCATCGGCATCCGCCCCGAGAACTTCAACATCTCCGAGGACGACACGGGCATCGCCGTCGACGTGGCGGTGCTCGAAGAGCTCGGCGCCGACGCCTTCCTCTACGGCACCCCGGCCGGGTTGTCCGACGAAGACAAGATCGACGCCCAGCAGGTCGTGGCCCGCATCTCCTCGCGCAAGCCACCGCAGCGCGGATCCCAAGTCCGGCTGGCGATCGATCCGAATCACGTGCACGTCTTCTCGCAGAAGACGCAGAACCGCCTCTCCTGAAACACGTCGATGAGTAGCCGAGGCCCGCCCCCAGGGAGCGGGCCTCGGCGGCGTTCTGGCCGGCGCGAAGCCGGGTTCTGGCGGTGCGGCTCCTTGAGACGCCGCGTGCGAGAATATTGGGGTGCCTCGCATCCTCGCTGCCGTCCAAGACGCCCGGCTCGTTTCGTTGCCGTGGGGAATTCCGCTGGCGGACTGGCCGAAGGAGCACCTGGTGGCCCTGCCCCGCGGCATTTCCCGCCATGTGGTGCGCTTCATCCGGGTCGGCGAGGAGGTGTACGCCGCCAAGGAGGTCCTCGAACACCTGGCTCGGCACGAGTACCGGTTGCTGCAGGACCTGCACCGCGTCGATACCCCTTCGGTGGAGCCGTTCGGCATCGTGACCGGTCGCATCGGCCCTAGCGGGGAACGCCTCGACCCTGTGCTACTCACCAAACACTTGCAGTTCTCGCTGCCCTACCGTTCCCTGTTCACTCCTGGGGTGCGCCAAGAGACCGTCAGCCGGTTGCTCGACGCGATGGTCGTGCTGCTGGTCCGGCTGCACCTCATCGGCTTCTTGTGGGGCGACGTGTCCCTCTCGAACTGCCTGTTTCGCCGCGACGCCGGCTCCTTCGCCGCCCATCTCGTCGACGCCGAGACCGGTGAGTTACACCAGACCCTCACACGCGGCCAGCGGGAACACGATCTGAGCATCGCCCGCACCAACCTGTTCGGTGAGTTCTGCGATCTGGAGGCCGGCGGCCTGCTCGATGAGTCCTTGGATCCGCAGGCGCTGGTGGAGTCGATCGAGACTCGATATCGCGAACTTTGGTCCGAGCTGACCGGCGTCGAGGAGTTCGACGAATCCGAGATGCACCGCATCGAAGGCCGGGTCCGCAAGCTCAACGAGCTCGGGTTCGACGTCGCCGAGCTCGACATCGTCACCGACTTCGACGGCTCCACGATTCGGATCCAGCCCAAGGTCGTCGACGCGGGGCATCACTCTCGGCGGTTGCTGCGCCTCACCGGACTCGACACCGAGGAGAACCAGGCCCGACGGTTGCTCAACGATCTCGACACCTGGCGGGCCCGGTCCGGCCTGCAGAAGGTCGAGGAGTCCATCGCCGCGCACCAGTGGCTGATCAACTGTTTCGAGCCCGTCACGAGCGCCATCCCCGTCGATTTGCGCGGCAAGCGAGACTCCGCGGAGATCTTTCACGAGGTGCTGGACCACCGCTGGTACCGCTCTGAGACGGCTGGCCGGGAGATACCGATGCTCGAGGCCACCCAGGACTACGTCGACCACGTCCTCGCGGGCCTGCCCGATGAGCAGATGACCGGCGCCGACGCGGTCGCCGATACCGCCAGCCACCAGTTGGTGAACCCCTTCGATCCGTCGCTCGGCTTCGTCGAGGACAACATGGATCGCCCCTACGATCCCTGGGAAGACGATGCGACGGACGAGGAGGAGGGGCCGGTGTCGGGGCACTTCGACATGGCGGCCCTCCGCGCCAAGTTCAACCGCCCTTGACCACCGGCTATCGTGGCGGCATGCGCAGGGCGCCGTCGAGGCGGATGACCTCACCGTTGAGCAGCGAGTTGGCCAGGATATGTTCCACCAGCTGGGCGTACTCATCGGGCGTGCCGAGCCGGCTGGGGTGCGGCACGAGGGCCTCCAGGCTGGTGCGGGCCTCCTCGGGCAACCCGGCCAGCATCGGGGTCTCCATCACGCCGGGGGCGATCGTCATCACCCGGATCTCCGACTGCGCCAGATCGCGGGCCGCCGTGAGCGTCAGCGACACGATACCGCCCTTGCTCGCGGCGTAGGCCGCCTGGCCTATCTGACCGTCGTAGGCGGCCACCGAAGCGGTCAACACCACGACGCCGCGATCACCGTCGTTGCGATCGTTCTCGGCCATCGCGGCCGCGCTCAGCCGCAGCACGTTGAAGCTGCCGACGAGGTTGATGTCGACGACGTTGCGAAAGGCCTCCAGATCCAAGACCCCGCGCTTGCCGAGGATCCGTCCCGGCGTGGCCACTCCGGCGCAGCACACGACGGCGCGTAACCGGATCGAATGCTGCGCGCTCTCCGCCCGGGCAACGTCGATGGCCGCCTGCACCTGGTTGGGCTCGCGGACGTCGGCCGGGACGAAGACCGCGCGTTCGCCGAGTTCGTCGGCCACCTGGCTCCCGGCGGAACCGGGCAGATCGACCAGCACCATTGTGGCCCCCGTCGGGGCCAGGCGCCTGGCCGTCGCCGCGCCCAGGCCGGAGCCTCCGCCGGTGATCAACACCGCGTCCTTCTCACCCAACCGCATGAGTGCCCCTACCCTCTCGAGATGTGGGTGCGCCCGCGCAACAGCTGCCGAGCGATCACCATCCGCTGAATCTGGTTCGTGCCCTCGAAGATCTGGGTCACCTTGGCCTCGCGCATGTAGCGCTCGACGGCAAACTCGCGGGTGTAGCCGTAGCCGCCGAAGGCCTGCACGGCGTCCGAGGTGACGCGCATCGCCGCGTCGGTCGCGACCAGCTTTGCCGCGGCGGCCTCGCGGGTGAACGCCAGCCCGGCGTCGCGGCGCCTCGCTCCCTGGAGGTACATGGCCCGGGCGGTGTCGACGGCGGCGGCCATATCGGCGAGCAGGAACTGCATGCCCTGAAAGCTCGCCACGGGCTGTCCGAACTGTTCGCGTTCGAGGGTGTATTCCACCGCCGCGTCGAGGGCCGCCTGCCCCAGACCGGTCGCGCACGCGGCGATCCCGAGCCGGCCCGAATCCAGGGCCGACAGGGCGATGCCCATGCCGTCGGTCGGGGCACCGATCACCCGGAACTGGTCGACCTCGACGCCATCGAGGAACACCTGTGCCGTAGGGGAGGCGGTCAGGCCCATCTTTTCCTCGGGCTTGCCAAAGCTGAGGCCGCCAGCGTCGGCTGGCACGAGGAAGCAGCCCAGCGCATGATCGTCGGTCCGCGCGAAGACAAGATAGTAGTCGGCGTGGCCGGCGTGGGATACCCACGCCTTCGTGCCGTTCAGTACCCAGGTGTCGCCGCGCCTCTCGGCCTTCGCCTTGATGGCCCCGACATCGGATCCGGCCTGCGGCTCGGACAGGCAGTAGGCCCCCAGCTGGTCCCCTCCGAGCATGCCGGGCAGGAACGCCCGCCGCTGCTCGGGGGTGGCCTCGTTCGCGATCGCGAAACAGGTCATCACGTGCACCGAAACCGCGATCCCGACCGTCATCCAGCCCGTGGCGATCTCCTCCAGCGCCTGCAGGTAGACCTCGTACCCCAGGTTCAGCCCACCGTGCTCCTCGGGGTAGGGCATCGCCACCAGGCCCAGCTCGCCCAGCGCCCGAATCTGCTCGCGGGGGAACTCGGCCGCCTTCTCGGCCGCCGCGGCGCGGGGGGCCAGCTCGGTCTGAGCGAAGCGGCGCACCATGGTCAGCATCTCGCGGGCGTCGTCGTTGGGCAACAGGCGTTCGGCGACCATCGGCTGGTCCTCTCCCCTCGTCGTCGATCGGGATGTCTTCGGTGTTTCCTACCTTAGCCTCGCAGCAATCCACGGCGGATCAAGCGAGGGGCGTCGATCGCTGCCGGACCGCTAAACTCGAACGGTGAGTTTCCACCTGTACGACAGCCGCACCCGTCGAGTCACCGAATTCGTACCGGTGATCCCCGGCCAGGCCTCGATCTATCACTGTGGACTCACCGTGCAGTCGGCCCCGCACCTGGGCCATATCCGCAAGGAGGTCGTCTTCGACGTCCTGCGCCGCTGGCTGGCCCACGAGGGTTACGCCGTGACCGTGATCGCCAACGTCACCGACATCGACGACAAGATCCTGGCCAAGTCCGCCGAGGCGGGCGTGCCCTGGTACGCCCACGCCTACCGGTTCGAGCGCGACCTGCACCGCGCCTACCAGGCCCTGGGCTGCCTCCCGCCGACCTACGAGCCTCGTGCCACCGGCCACATCCCCGAGATGATCGAGCTGATCTCGATCCTCATCGAGCGCGGCCACGCCTACCCGGCCGCCGACGGTTCCGGCGACGTCTACTTCGACGTCGCGAGCTGGCCCGCCTACGGCGAGCTGTCGAACCAGTCGATCGCCGACATGAACCCCGCCGAGGACGCCGACCCGCGCGGCAAGCGCGATCCCCGCGACTTCGCGCTCTGGAAGGGTTGGAAGGAGTCCGAGCCGCGCACCGCCTCCTGGCCCGCCCCGTGGGGGCGTGGGCGCCCCGGCTGGCACATCGAGTGCTCGGCCATGGCCGGGAAGTACCTGGGCGAGGAGTTCGACATCCACGGCGGCGGGCTGGATCTGCGCTTTCCCCACCACGAGAACGAGTTGGCCCAATCCACGGCGGCGGGCGGGAGGTTCGCGCGCTACTGGATGCACAACGCGATGCTCACCCTGGCCGGGGAGAAGATGAGCAAGTCGCTGGGCAACGGCGCGCTGGTCTCCGAGGTGATCAAGCACCATCCCCCGCGGGCGGTGCGCTACTATCTCGTCTCTGCCCATTACCGCTCGGTGCTCGAGTTCTCCTCGAAGTCCCTGACCGAGGCCACCGCCTCGCTGACCCGGATCGACACCTTCGTCGATCGCGCCACTGCGCTCGCCGGAAACACCGAGGCCGGGGTCGAGGCGGGAGCGTTGCCGCCCGCCTTCGTCGCGGCCATGGACGATGATCTCTCTACCCCCGCCGCGATGGCGGCCATCTACGCGGCCGTCCGCGAGGGCAACCAGGCCTTCGATGGCGAGGATCGCGACGCCGTCGAGGCCCGCTTCGGCGAGGTCCAGGCGATGCTGGGGGTGCTTGGGCTGCGCGCCGACGATCCGGCGTGGTCGGATGAGGGCGGCTCCGAACTCGAACCCGTCGTCGACGGTCTGGTCTCCGCCCTGTTGGATCAGCGCTCCCAGGCCCGGGCCCGGAAGGACTACGCCGCCGCCGATGCGGCGCGCGACACCCTGACCGGCCTCGGCATCAAGATCGACGACACCCCCAGCGGTCCGCGCTGGTCGCTAGCAGGAGGAAACTGATGCCCGGAAACTCGCAGCGCCAAGGCGCGGTCCGCAGGAAGGGAAAGGGCAATACGGCCGGTTCGGGCGGTCGCGTCCGTCGCGGCCTCGAAGGCAAGGGGCCCACGCCCAAGGCCGCCGACCGCCCGAACCACAAGTCCTACCACTCCGGCAAGGATGGCCCGCGGGACAAGGCCGGCCGCGGCCCGTCAAAGACCAAGGGCGGGCGGCAAGGGGCTGGCGCCGAATGGGTGATCGGGCGCAACCCAGTGCTCGAGGCGATCGAGGCCGGGATCCCGGCCAAGAGCGTCTACCTCGCCGAGGGGGCTGAGAAGGACAACCGCCTCCGCGAGATCTTGAAGCGGGCGGCCGACGCCGGCACCCCGCTCATGCAGGTCACCCGCAACGAGCTGGACCGTCTCACCGGGGACGGCGTCCACCAGGGCGTCGCGCTTCGCCTGCCGGAGTTCACCTACGCCCACCCCGACGACCTCCTGCACGCGGCGATCGCCACGGATCGCCCCGTCGTCGTCGCGCTGGATCAGATCACCGACCCGCGCAACCTCGGCGCCATCGTCCGCTCCGCGGCCGCGTTCGGGGCCAGCGGCGTCCTGATCCCCGAGCGCCGCTCCGCAGGCATGACGGCGGTCGCCTGGAAGACCTCGGCCGGCGCGGCGGCCAGGCTGCCCATTGCGCGGGCCACCAACCTGAACCGCTCCCTGCAGGCCTTCGCCAAGGCGGGCTTCACCCTGGTCGGGTTGGCCGGGGAAGGCAGCGTCGACATCACCACCGTGGACGCGAACGGCCCGATCGTGCTCGTCGTGGGTAGCGAGGGCGACGGGCTCTCCCGGTTGGTCCGCGAAGGCTGCGACGTCCTCGCCTCCATCCCCATCGCCACCGAGGTGGAATCGCTCAACGCCGGCGTCGCCGCCGGCATCGCCCTCTACGAGCTGTCCCGCCGCTAACCTCGTCCGACCCCTGACCTCGTCCACCCCTGACCTCGTCCACCCCTGACCTCGTCCACCCCTGACCTCGTCCGACTCGGCGCGCTGCCGGCCTGACGTCGCTCAGCCTGCTTGCGCCTCCCGGATCGCCGCGCTCAATATTCTGCTTCCCGCGTGATTCATAAATAGCGCGGGAGACGCCGGGTCGAGCGTGGCGGGCAACAGACCGAGCGTGCCGGTTACTCGGCGACGTAGCGGCCCCGGCGATGGACGAGCACCTCGTCCTCGCCGAGGGCCAGTTGCTCGATTTCGCAGCTCACGAGCATGGACCAGCCGACCTCCCGCGGCTCGTCGTCCAGGCGTAGGCCCGCCCACGTCGTCGCGGACGCCAGCCGGGGACCCCATTGGGTGTCTTCCCAATCGGCCATCTTGAACGGCCCGCCGGGGGCAGGAGCCAGCCCCGCGAACGCCTCGGCCAAGGCCCTACCCCGCGCGCCCAGCACCGAGAGCACCGTGCGCTCGGTCCTGATCAGCATGGAATAGAAGTCCGAATCGGGGTCGATGAGAGCCAGTACCCGGCCCGGCTCCCCGTTGGCGATCATCATCGACGACACGGTGAGCCCGAAGCGATCCCGCGGCCCGGTCCCGGACCCGGCCGTCCACAGCGACACCGCGGCGCCCAGCCGGCTGCGCAACCTGCGGGCCGGGTCCCGGTCTTGTTCGGGCGGCAGAAACGGGTGTTCGCTGTGGATGCTCACGCCTCCCAGGATGGCATCTTTCCCGTTCCCGGCCCACCGCCCGGCGCCGCCGAAAACGGCCCGTCAGCGGCGGGCCAGTCCGTATCCGAGCTGGGTGTGCCGCTCACGGGCGGTTTGCGCGGATCACCAGGAGCGGCGCCGGCGACCCGCGGGTCGCCTCGATCGGCTCGGCGGAGATAGATTGGCAGGTGTTGCGTCCCCAACTCGTCAGGAGCACGTCCGTGTCCGAAGCGTCCACCGCCTTCACCTCCGCCCTGAGCGTGATCGAATCCGTCGAGCCCAGGATCGCCGCCGCGATCCGCTCCGAACTCGTCGATCAGCGCGAATCCCTGAAACTGATTGCGTCGGAGAACTATGCCTCCCCGGCCGTGCTGTTGACGATGGGGAACTGGCTCAGCGACAAATACGCCGAGGGCACCATCGGGCACCGCTTCTACGCGGCCTGCCAGAACGTCGACACCGTCGAGGCCCTCGCCGCCGAGCACGCCCGCGAGCTGTTCGGGGCCGAATACGCCTACGTCCAGCCACACTCGGGCATCGACGCCAACCTCGTGGCGTTCTGGGCGATCCTGGCCCACCGCATCGAGCGCCCGGAGCTGGCCGAGGCCGGGCTGAAGAACATCAACGAGATGTCGGACGAGGCCTGGGAGAGCCTGCGCAAGAAGTTCGGCGAGCAGCGGATGCTGGGCATGTCGCTGGACGCCGGCGGGCACCTCACCCACGGCTTCCGCCCCAACATCTCGGGCAAGATGTTCCACCAAAAGTCCTACGGCACCGACCCCGAGACCCAGCTGTTGGATTACGACGAGGTGGCCCGCCACGCCCGCGAATTCAAGCCGCTGATCCTCATTGCGGGGTATTCGGCCTACCCGCGCCGGATCGACTTCGCCAAGATGGCTGAGATAGCCGACGAGGTCGGCGCCACCTTCATGGTGGACATGGCCCACTTTGCCGGGCTGGTGGCGGGCAAGGTGTTCACCGGCGACGAGGATCCGGTCGCGCACGCCGACATCGTCACCACCACCACCCACAAGTCCCTGCGCGGCCCGCGCGGCGGACTCGTGCTGGCCCGCGAGGAGTACGCGGCCGAGGTGGATCGCGGCTGCCCGATGGTCTTGGGCGGCCCCCTCAGTCACGTGATGGCCGCCAAGGCGGTCGCGCTGGCCGAGGCTCGGAGCCAAGAGTTCACCGATTACGCCCATCGCATCGCCGACAACGCCCACTCCCTCGCCGACGGTTTCCTGAGCCGGGGCGCCAAGCTCGTCACCGGCGGCACGGACAACCACCTGGTCCTGCTCGACGTCTCGGGCTTCGGAATCACCGGCCGCCAGGCCGAATCGGCGCTGCTCGAGGCGGGAATCGTCACCAACCGCAACTCCGTCCCGGCGGACCCCAACGGGGCCTGGTACACCTCGGGCGTGCGGATGGGCACCCCGGCGCTGACCACGCGCGGCTTCGGCGCCGACGAGATGGATCGCGTCGCCGAGTTGAGCGTCGAGGTCCTCGAGAACACCACGCCGTCGACGACCCAGGCGGGGCAACCGAGCAAGGCCAAGTACGCCATCGCCGACGGTGTGGCCGAGCGCGTGCACGCGGCCGCCAACGAGATGCTCGAGGCCAATCCGCTCTACCCCGGTTTGGAACTCTAGGACCGAGGCGAACAGCCCGATGACTGACGACGTCGCCAACGCCCTGGCCCGGGACCAGACGATCGACATCACCACCACGGGCCGCCGCAGCGGCCAGCCGCGTCGAATCGAGATCTGGTTTCGTCGGGTCGGCGGGCGGTTCTACCTCACCGGGACGCCGGGCCCACGAGACTGGTATGCGAACCTGCTGGCCGTTCCGCGGTTCGTGTTCCACCTGAAGCAGGGCGCGACGGCCGACCTGGCGGCCACGGCTCGCGCGATCACCGACCCGGCAGAGCGCCGAGCCATCCTGTCCGACCCGTCGATGCTCTGGTACGGCAAGCAGGTAGGCGGCGTGGAGCCCCTGCTGGCGGGCAGTCCGCTGGTCGAGGTGACCTTCGACGAAGGTACCTAGCGGGAGAACAGGTTACCCGAGACGGTGTTGACGAAGTTGCGCAGGGAGTGGGGCAGGTCGGCCAGGTGCCAGGTGTCCGGACCGTGGTACCACGCCAGGTCCGTGGGATCGGCGACGTCGTCCCGGTCGGCGGCCACGATGGCGTCGAGCCAGCGCTCCCGCCCGCCGAGGACGATGGCGTAGGGCAGCACCTTGGACAGTTCGCCGAGCGCGTGCCCGGGCGGTGGCTGATCGGTCGGGTGGGTGTGTAGTTGCGCGGAGAGGGCGTGCATGCCGGCCAGCACCGCGGTCCCCTTGGCGGTGCGCGACGGCATCTCCTGGGCGATGAAGGCCAACCCGAGCGCGAGCGCGATGAACGCCATCCCCAGCAGGCCGAACTCGGAGAAGGCGACGAGTAGGCCCGCGAACACGATGGCGCCGATGAGGGCTCCGCTGGCGATGAGGCTCCACGAACTGCGGGTGGCGTCGGGCCGTCGCTCGTACCAACCCCTCTCGACCATCTCGTCGTACAACGCCGACTGGATCTCCTCGATGTGGGCTCCGACGCGTGAACCGATCTGGGAAACGCGCGCCGCCTCCGCGCCTTCGGGGGCTACCGCATCGAGCAGCAGCACCTCGAAATCGGCCAGCGGATCCTCCGACGGCAGCCGCGTGAGCGTCCAGTCCACCGGCGCGTGCTCGCTGGCCCTGGGCAGTTCGACGATGAGCACGTGCCCGCGAACAGCCAGATCCAGCAGCGAGGCGGTCACGTCGATGGGGTCCACGCGTTCGTCGGCGATCGTGCCGACGTGGCCGGGCCGGATCGTGCCGCTGGCGCGGAATTCGCTGACGCCGTCGCCCACGGGATAGAAGCTCGCGATGGCCTCTGCGTCCCCGTCGCTGCTCGTGTGCCGCCCGATCCGCCGGTGGAGCAGATAGAGACCGACCGCGCCACCCAGGAGCACCACCAGCGCGGTGATCAGCGGCACCGGGCCGACGGAGAAGGCGCCGCCGAGGGTCCAGCGGCGGTTGATCTCGGCGTTGCTCGCCACGGTTTGGGGATCGAAGCTCAGCTGCATGCCCAGGATCTGTCCGCGGCCAAGAGGACCGTTCTCGAAGACGGGCACCTGAGAGACATCGGTGGAACCGGCCGCGAACGCACAACTCTGGGACGTGTCCGGGGCGCCCGCGGTGCAACGGATGTCTTGGGTGAGCCCAGGAACGCCGACCACCGCCCGAGCGGTATCCACCCCGACCGAGAGGCCCTGCACCAACCGCCAGCGCACGACCGTGAGGTCTGCCTCGTCGGCCGCGGCGCCGACCACCGTGTAATCGATGACGACGGGCGCGCTTACCCCTTCGGTGTTCACGGTGATCGTGATCGAATCGCTGCCCTCGTCGATGCTCGGCTCGAGATCCGCGCCGCCGGCGGTCGCCTGGATCTCGCGCACGGTGTAGACGTACTCGCGATCGCCGACGATGACCTCGCGGGTGGCGATGCGCTGGCTGACCAGGGCCGGCGCGGCGCCGCCGAACTCCAGGGTCTGGCTGAGCCGCAGCGAGCCGTCGGCCGCGAGCGTACCGTTCACCACCACCGACTTCGCCGTGTCCTCGGCGGCGGCGGCGCTCGCCATCGGCCCGAGCAGTACGGCGAGCGCGGCGAGGCTCAGCAACGCCAAGGTCCCGAGCGGTCGGACCCGCCAGAAGTCACCGGTGTGGATGAGGCCAGCGAGTGTGGAACCAGTGGACACGGCCAATCCTTAAGGTGAGCTTGCGGGGGTAAGAATGCTCACCCTAGCGGTGCGCTGTCCCGACGGTCCCGCGTTCTAGCGATACCGTCCTCGCCGACGGTCCCGCGTTCTAGCGATACCGCCCTCGCCGATAGTCCCCCGAAGATAGAGTGGCGCCGTGACCCAGTGGCAGCCGATCCCGGGGCGTACCGCGCCCGACCAGGGGACTAACTGGTCGGCGCCAGGACAGCGCCCGAACTGGGCCCCGCCCCCTCAGCGGGATTGGGGCCCGCCAACCGGTCAGCCGTGGCGGGGCGGCGATCGGACCTATCCCGGCCCCCCACCCGGACGGGACCCGTGGGGACCCCCCGATCGGTCACGGCCTGCCGGGCCACAGCCGGGCCAGTTCACCCGACCCGGACCGGGCCGACCACCTCAGCGATCGAGCCCGCTGCGCCACCTCTTCGGGCTTGCCGCCGCGCTCACCGTCCTGGTGCTGGCGGGCTTCGCGCTCGCCTCGTTCCTAGCCGGCGACAGTAGCGAGGTGGCGTTTGCGAACGAGGACTACGCGGTTCCGGCCGTGGACTCCGCGCCGCCGGCGTTGCCCGCGCCGCCCAAGACCTTCGAGGAGGCCTACCCCATCGTCGAGGACAACGCCCTGTACGGCGAGGCGGTCGCCAGCCCGGTGCGCTGCGATACCCCCGAGGTGACCGCCCGGGCGAGCGCGACCCAACTCGAGAGCGACCTCAACGACTACATGGAGTGCCAGCTCCGCGTGTGGGGTCCGACCATCAGCGCGGCGGGATACACCGCCGTACGCCCTTCGGTCACGGTGTACCGGGATCAGGTGGTCTCAGCCTGCGGCACGATGAGGGGTGAGAAGGCGGTCAACGCGTTCTACTGCGGTGGTGACCAACGCGTGTTCTTCTCGACGTTGCTGACCGACGCGCTGCCCATCGCCAGCCGACCCCACGTCATCGAACTGATCCTCGCCCACGAGTTCGGCCACGCCGTCCAGGCCCGCACCGGCATCATCGTGACCGGCCACCTGTTGGCCGCCAACGCATCGTCTGAGGAGGAAAGCCTGGAGTGGCAACGCCGAATCGAGACCCAGGCGGACTGTCTGAGCGGGATGTTCATGCGTTCGGTGGCCGAATCCCGCGGCTTGAGCCAGCGGGATTTCGCCACCTTCGATCTGGCCTGGGAGCAGTTCGGCGACGACACCGCGACCCGGTCCCCCACGCCCGGCAATCACGGTACGGGGGCCTCGCGCCAACGCTGGGGCGACCAGGGCCTGAGCACCGCCGACGTCGGCCAGTGCAACACGTTCACCGCCCCCGCGGCTCGGGTGCGTTGAGGGCTCAGCCCCTCGTTCAGCTACCCCGGGTGAGCAGCGCGGTGGCGATGGCGGCCAGCCCCTCACCGCGCCCGGTCAGGCCCAGCCCGTCGGTGGTGGTGGCGGCGACGCTGATGGGGGCCGCCAACACCGCAGACAGGACCCCTTCGGCCTCGCTGCGGCGCCCGGCAAAGCGCGGACGGTTGCCGATGAACTGCACGGCGACGTGGTGGATCTGCCACCCGGCGGCCCGCACCCGGTCCGCCGTCTCGGAGACGAAGGCGACGCCGCCGGCGCCGCTCCACTGCGGATCCGCGGTGCCGTAGTTGCTCCCCAGGTCGCCCAAGCCGGCCGCGGACAGCAGCGCGTCGCAGGCGGCGTGACACACCACGTCACCGTCGGAGTGACCCTCCGGGCCGCTGGTCTCCTCGGGAAACAGCAGGCCGGCGACGGTCATGGGGCGCCCCCGGATCAGCCGATGGACGTCGGTCCCGATGCCGGTGCGAATCTCAAACGCCACCGCTTCCTTCCTCATTGCCTGCTCGGTTTCGACGGCTCACGATGGCCTCGGCGAGCACGAGATCGACGGCCTCGGTGATCTTGATCGACTCCCGCGACCCCGGCACCAACTCGACATGATGGCCTGCGGCTTCGCAGGCGGCGGCGTCGTCGGTGACGTGCAGGCCGGCGCGATGCACCAGTTCGTGGGCCTCGATGAGTTCTCGCAGTCGAAACCCCTGGGGGGTCTGCACCGCCCGTAACGGGGTGCGGTCCACCACGATCGAACTGTCGGCCTCGACGAGGCGGATGGAGTCGGCGACGGGTATGACGGGGATCGCGGCCACGGCGCCCCTACCCACCGCGGCGATGACCGCCCGGGTGACAGAATCGGGCACCAACGGCCGGGCGGCGTCGTGCACGAGCACGATGCGCGCTTGCGGCGCCAGGGATTCCAGCGCCGCCAGTCCGGCGCGAACGGAGTCCTGCCGCTCGGCCCCGCCCTCGACGACGCTCAGCGGTGTCGTCATGCCAGTGAGCGCGGCTTCGAATCCGACGCGCTGCCCGTCGGCGATGACGACCGCGACGGCTTTCGCCCCCGCCGCGACCACGAGCTCGACGCTGCGGCGCACCAGTGTTCGTCCCCCCACCTCGCGGAGCGCCTTGGGCGTCGACCCGCCCAGGCGAACGCCGGAGCCGGCGGCCACCACGACGGCGGCAACCGGCTCCGAATCAGACGTCACGGTCATGGGGTTCGGCGGAGGGCAGACTCGCTAGGACGCGAGAACCTCGTCCAACAACACCTCGGCCTTGTCCTCGGCCACGTGCTCGGCCAACGCGAGTTCGGAGACCAGGATCTGACGGGCCTTGGCGAGCATGCGCTTTTCGCCCGCCGAGAGCCCGCGGTCGCGTTCGCGGCGCCACAGGTCGCGGACCACCTCGGACACCTTCATGACGTTGCCCGAGTGCAACTTCTCCAGGTTCGCCTTGTAGCGACGAGACCAGTTCGTGGGTTCCTCGACGTGCGGCGCGCGCAGGACGCCGAACACCTTCTCGAGCCCTGCGGAGTCCACGACGTCGCGGACCCCCACCAGATCCAGGTTGCACGAAGGTACCCGGACTATGAGGTCGGTCTGGCCGACGATCCGGAGCACCAGATACTCGCGATCTTCGCCCTTGATTTGCCGGGTTTCGATGTCTTCGATGACGGCGGCCCCATGATTGGGGTACACAACCGTTTCACCAACGTTAAAAGTCATGAGTAGTCTTGCCCCTTTCGACGCGATCAGTCTACCACTGATATAGGCGCTCAGTTTCGGGTAAATACCCTTGCCAGAGGGTCATCCGGGCCCTGTCGGGGCCTTGACAATTCTCGCTATCCGTGTTGTCGGCCGACGCTGCGATCCCTCACTGACTCGCCCGGCCCCGTCAACGCGTGGGTGCCGCTGTGTGCGTCGGTGGAGTTTCGCTAGGGTGTGGAAAACAGATTGAGCCCTCCGCGCCAGCGGTGAGGCCAGCCGGGAGGAATAGCGATGGCACGCAGCACCAGGACGACCCCAGCTCAGTCGCACCGAGCACGGTGGGCCCGGCGGGCGGTCTCCGCAATGGCCGCTGGCGCGCTCGGCTTGAGCCTGTCCAGCTGTGGTTTCGGGGCCCAGACGCTGCAGCCCTACACCCAAGCCGAGGGCATCAACCTGACGGTCGGCAGCGAGGATCCGACGGGTCAGGGCGTGAAGTTACGCAATATCCTCATCATCGCCGATCCCGAGAGCGGGGACGGCTTCTTCTCGGCCGCCATCGTCGCCGGTCGAGACGACAAGCTACTCAGCATCACCGGCCAGGAGTTGAGCCCCGATGGCGAGACCTCGAAGGGGACCCTCAATGCCGAGCTAGGGCAACCGCTGGAGCTTCCCGCCGGCCAACTCATCGTCCTCACCGAAGGCACCACACTCTCGGTCACCGGCGCCAAGCTGAAGCCGGGATTCACCGCCGAGCTCGAGATGGTCTTTGCCAAAGCCGGGCTCGCGAAGGTGACCGTGCCGATCGTCGACGGCACCAAACCGGACTACGTCACCCTCGCCCCCTCGCCCGCGGCCTCCAGCCCGGCGAGCAGCCCCGGCGGCTCGTCGGCCAGCCCCTCGTCGAGCCCGAGCCCGTCCGAGTAAAGGTCAGCCGAAGACGGCCTTATCGCCGAACAGACTGCTGATCGACTCTCCGCAGTGGATCCGCCGCACGGCTTCGGCGAACAACGGCGCCACCGAACGGACCGCGAGGTTCGGCACACCCTTCTCCGGGGCCTGCGGCACCGTGTCGGTGGTGATGATCTCGCGCACGTCGGTCTCGGCACGCAGACGCTCGGCGGCCTTGCCGGTGAACAGCCCGTGGGTGCACACCAGGGAGATCTCCCGAGCCCCCTCGGCACGCAGGCGGGCCAGGAGCTCCACGATCGAGCCGCCCGTGGCGATCTCGTCGTCGAGCACGATCACCGATTTTCCTCTCACGTCGCCCACGATGGTGTCGATGACCACGGTGTCATCGGCGAGCCGGTGCTTCGAGCCGGCCGCGACCGGCAGATTCAGCAGCCCGGCGAACTCCCCGGCCACCTTGGCGTTGCCGAAGTCGGGCGAGACGATGACGTGATTGCCCAGGTCGCGGTCCTCGAAGTGCTTGGCCAACTCGCGCAGCGCGCTGAGATGATCCACCGGGACGGAGAAGAAGCCGTGCACCTGTTCGGAATGCAGCGCCATCGTGACGACCCGATCAGCACCGGCGGAGGCGAGCAGATCGGCCACCAGGCGCGCACCGATGGAGATGCGTGGCGCATCCTTTTTGTCCGAGCGGGCGTAGGCGAAATGCGGGATGACGGCCGTGATGTGCTGCGCCGAGGCGCCCCTGGCCGCGTCGAGCATGAGCAGCAGCTCGACGAGGTTCTCCTGCACCGGCGGCGCGAGAGGTTGCACGATGAAGACGTCTCGACGTCGACAGTTGGACCCGAGCTGGGTCTGCAGGCAGTCGTTGCTGAACCGCGTCGTGTTGGAGTCGGCGAGCTGGACCCCCAAGATGGCACACATCTGGGAGGCGAACTCGCGATGGGCAGAGCCGGAAAAGACCGTTATGTCGCCAAGCACAGGCCCCACCCTAGCGAGCCACTCCCTGGCCGACGAATGACCGAAAGAGTGGCCGAGACTACTGCTGGTACTTGTAGCCCAGCCCCCGCACCGTCAACAGATACTGCGGGTTGGCGGGATCGGCCTCCAGCTTGGAACGCAGCCGCTTGATGTGCACGTCGAGGGTCTTGGTATCACCAACATAATCGGCTCCCCAGATCCGATCGATCAGCTGCCCCCGCGTCAGCACCTTGCCGGCGTTACGCAGCAGCATCTCCAATAACTCGAACTCCTTCAGCGCGAGCTTCACCCTCGTGCCGTCGAGCGAAACCTCGTGGCGCTCCACGTCCATCCGGACCGGAGCGACCTCGATGACGTCGGGCACGAGGTCCGCGTCTTGGCCGCGCCGCAGGACGGCACGGATGCGGGCCACCAGTTCGCGGTGGCTGAACGGCTTGGTCACGTAGTCGTCGGCGCCGATTTCGAGCCCCACGACCTTATCGATTTCGCTGTCGCGGGCGGTCACCATGATGACCGGAGTGCTCCCCCGCGCCCTCAGTTGACGACACACCTCGTTGCCGCCCAGGCCCGGCATCATGAGGTCCAGCAGCACCAAATCGGCGCCGAACCGATCGAATTCGGCGAGCCCCTGGGTGCCGTCCGCGGCCTCGACCACGTCGAAGCCCTCGCGCCGCAGCATGTAGGCCAGCGCGTCGCGGTAGGACTCCTCGTCCTCTACCACCAAGATGCGGGTCATGACAGTCCTCCAACTTACCTTTGGACGGGCGCCGGATGCGCGGAGACAGACGGGGTGACGGAATCGGGCGATGCGGCGGAATCGAGCGATGCGGCCTCGTGGCCCGGTTGAAACTCGGGAATGGCCATGGTGAAGGTGGAGCCGGAGCCGACCTTGCTCCACACGCTGACCTTGCCGCCGTGGGTGGTGGCGACGTGTTTCACGATCGAGAGCCCTAGCCCCGTGCCGCCGTTTGCCCGCGAGCGCGCGTAGTCGACTCGGTAGAATCGCTCGAAGATCCGCTCCAAATCCTCCTCGACGATGCCGATGCCGTTATCGCTGACGCTGATCTCGATCATCGAACCGGCCCCGCCGTTCTCGCCTCTTGGGGGGCGGCGCCGAGCCGATACCACCACGCGAGCCCCGGTATCGGAATAGCTGATCGCGTTGCTCACCAGATTGGAGACCGCGATGGCCAGTTGGGATCGATCCCCCCGGACCTGGCTGCCGACGTCCCCGGTGGTGGTGAGGATGACCTCTTTGCGCTCGGCGTCGATGTGGGATTGATCGATGGCGACGTGCACCACGTCGTCCACCGACACCGCTTCGGCGGCAAGCATCGGGTCGTGGGCCTGCAAGCGGCTGAGCTGGATGATCTGGGCCACCAGTTCGCTCAGCCGGGCGGCCTCGAGCTGTAGCCGGCCGGCGAAGCGTCGCACGGTTTCTGGATCGTCCGCGGCCTCGGCGACGGCCTCGGAAAGCAAGGAGACCGCGCCGATGGGGGTCTTGAGTTCGTGGCTCACGTTCGTGGTGAAGTCGCGGCGGGTGGCCTCCACTCGGGCGGCCGCGCTGCGGTCCTCTCCGAGCACGAAGACCAGCCCGTCGTCCAGCGCGGCCACCCGGATGGCGATGACGCTCGGCGGCACCCCTCGGGCCTTACGTTGTTCCCAGACCAACGTTTGCGTGGGGCTACCTCCGCGGACCTGACGAACGACGTCGAGGATGCGCTGCTCCACCCGGGTGCCGTTGACCAACGACAGGCCGCGGGCCCGGGCGGTGGCGTGCAACACGTCATCGTGGATTCCCACCACGACCGTGCCGAGATCCAACACCTCCAGCACGTCCGCCGCGGCCTCGGCCAGCTCCTGCGGACCCGCCTGATCGGGGATCTCCGCCGGCGCTGGCCGTCGGCTCGTCGAGAACCAGATCACCGCCATCACGGCGACTCCGATCACGAGCCCGATCAGCAGGGCCAGCGGTGTACTCACTGTTTGATTGTTGGGCATAGCGAGCAAGATTGCGAGTCTAAGCGTGGTTTGCGCCGTCGAGTTCAGGCAGCGTTCACGCCGCGTTATCCTCCCCGGTGCTCCTACGTATCCCGCGGCCCTAGGCTGATACGAAGCCGGGTGAACCGGTCACGAGTGGAGAAGGCAAGGAAGACATGCGCGAGAGCTACCGTGATCAGCTGGACGGAATCATCGGCGACCTGGTCGCCATGTCCGAGACCGTCCAGGCGACCGTCGGCGATGCCACCCAGGCACTGCTGGAAGCCGATCTGGGCATCGCCGAGCGGGTCATCACCGACGATGCCGAACTCGACGCGATTCACAACGACGTCGAACAACGCTGCTTCTCCTTGCTGGCCCGCCAAGCTCCCGTGGCGGGTGAGCTGCGCATCGTCGTCGCCGCGCTGCGCATGGTGGCCGAGCTGGCGCGGATGGGCGATCTGGCGGCCCACGTCGCCAAAATCGCCCGGTTGCGATTCCCGGAAAAGGCGGTGCCCTTGGCGCTCGCGCCCAACTTTGCCCGAATGGCGACGGTGTCGGGCACGATGATCCGCACGGCCGGCGAAACTCTCGCCACGCGCGACACCGAGGCAGCCGAGAAGCTCATTCAAAGCGATGAGGAGATCGATGAGCTGCGCCGCGACCAGTTCTCCCTGCTGCTCGGCAACGACTGGGAGCACGGGGTGGAGGCCGCCGTCGACGTCGCCCTTCTCGGTCGCTACTACGAGCGGATCGCCGACCACGCCGTCTCGATGGGTCGCCGCGTCACCTACATCGTGACCGGGCGTGCCCCCGACGAGAACAGCTGGCCCTGATCGCTACTTGCGGCCCTTGCCCTGGTTCTTGACCGCCTCGATCGCCGCCTTCGCGGCGTCGGCGTCGAGGTAGCGGCCGCCGGGCTCGGTCGGCTTCAGGTCCTCATCCAGGGTGTAGAGCAGGGGAATCCCGGTGGGAATGTTGAGCGAGACCACCTCTTGATCGCCCATCTGATCCAGGTGCTTGACGAGCGCGCGCAACGAGTTACCGTGCGCGGCCACCAGCACCGTCCTCCCGGACCGCAGATCGGGCACGATCTGGTCGTACCAGTACGGCAGCATCCGCGTCACGACATCGGCCAGGCATTCCGTGCGCGGTCGCGCCTCGGTGGGCAGGGCGGCGTAGCGGGGATCGCCGAACTGGGAGAACTCCGAATCCGGATCGATAGGCGGGGGCGGGGTGTCGTAGGAGCGGCGCCAGTTCATGAACTGTTCCTCGCCGAACTCGGCGAGGGTCTCGGCCTTGTCCTTGCCCTGCAGCGCCCCGTAGTGCCGCTCGTTGAGCCGCCACGACCGCTTGGTCTCGATCCAGTGGCGATCGCAGCCGGCCAGGGTGATGTTGGCGGTGTGGACGGCGCGCAGCAGCACCGACGTGTGCACGACGTCGGGCAACAGCCCCTCGTCCGACAGCAGTTTCGCGCCTCGCGCGGCCTCGGCCATGCCCTTGTCGGTGAGGTCGACGTCGACCCACCCGGTGAACAGGTCCTTGGCGTTCCATTCGCTCTCACCGTGGCGGAGCAGGATCAGTGTTGATGTGGCCATGGCGAAAAGCCTAGCTGGACCCCCAGCGATGGGTAACGTCGAGGGCGGCCTTGGGCAACCAGTCCAGTCGTTCGGCATCGATAGCGGCGACGAAGACCTCGGCGATCACCGGCGATCGGCCAGTGGCGGTTGGGCGCCCGCGTGCTGCACGTTGACCGCCGAGGCGGCCGAGGCGGCGCGCATGGCGTCCTCTCGGCCATCCCCCAAGGCCAGGCGGGCGGCCAGGGTGCCGCAGTAGCAGTCCCCGGCGCCCGTGGTGTCGACCACCGACACCTGCTCCGCGGGGGCGTATACCTCGCCCCACTTCGCGCCCAACGGACCCAGTGTCACCAACAGCGACTCCGCGACGGCGCCGGAATCTTCCAGCAGGGCGGCCTCGTGTTCGTTGACGACGACGGGATCGCACTGCTCCAGGGTCTCGGCCGGCACGTCGGCGTAGGGCGCGAGGTTCAAGATGACCCGGGCCCCGGCCTCATGGGCCGCCGCCGCAGCCGCGAAGACCACCTTGTGGGGAGACTCCAGTGGCATCAACAAGATGTCGTCCTGGGTGAGGTCGTTGATCTTGTAGAGATCCGCCTCGCTCAGCTTGGCGTTCGCCCCCGGGGCGACGACGATCATGTTGTCGCCATCGCCGTCGATGTAGATGATCGCGCTCCCCGTCGGGGCCTCGGGGGTCGTGTCCATCCGCGAGACGTCGACGCCGTACGCCGCCAGGCGCTCCAGGTAGGCCCCGCCCGTCTCGTCGTCGCCGACCTTGCCCACCAACACGGTCGGCGCTCCGGCCAAGGCAGCGGCCACGGCCTGGTTGGCGCCCTTACCGCCGAAGCCCGCCTCGATGTCGCTGCCGATCACCGTTTCCCCCGACGTCGGATGGCGCGGCATCTTGAGCTTCAGGTCTTGGCTTACCGAGCCAAAGACAATGACGCGACCCATGTTCGGCCTCCTCGTTTTCTGCTCGCTCCTCAACCGGTGCGCGCAGGGTTCGGCGTTGTGGCCCCAAGTTAACCATCCACCCGCCGGCGGCTTTCGCGGCGTCGCGCGAGCCACCGTGACCCGCCTCCGAGCGCCGGGAGCGGAAACCGCCCCGGAAGCAAGCTCGGGGAATGAGACACAAACTGGGTTGTCGTCCGCAGTTACGCATCGGCCCTAGTCTTCGACCATGACTCTTCGCCTGCACGCCGACAGCGCCGACGTGACCGCGGTCGGCAGGCTGCTGCGCGAGGGCCTGATCTGCGGAGTGACGACCAACCCCACTATCTTGGCCGAAGCCAACCGCAGCCTGGACGAGATCTCCGAGCTGAGCCGCAAGTGGCACGAGGAGGGGGCAGAGGAGGTCTTCTTTCAGGCCGTCGGCGCCGGTGTCGACGACCTGCGCCGCAGCGCCGACCGCATCGCCGAGGTGGGCGCGGTGGTGAAGCTCCCAGCCACGCGGCAGGGTTTTGTCGTGGCCCGCCAGTTGGCCGACCAGCACCTGCCGACGTTGATCACCGCCGTCTATTCCGTCGCCCAAGCGGTCGTGGCGGGATCCCTCGGAGTCACCTACGTGGCTCCGTACCTCGCGCGGCTCGACCGCTTGAACGGCGAGGGGCACGAGACGGTCGCGCGGATGCATCGAGCCCTGACGGGTAGCGACACCCGCGTGCTGGTGGCCAGCGTCCGCGAGCCCGCCGACGTCGAAACCCTGGTGGGCAACGGCATCACCGACATCACCGCCCGGCCCGAGGTCATCGAAGACTGCCTCATCCACCCCGAGAGCGCCGCCGCGGCCGCCACATTCCTGACCGACGCGGGCTTGGGCTCGTGACGGGGCGCTGTTGATCAAGGTTGTCTTGTGCGCACCCGAGGCGATCGGTGCCGAGCAGGAGGCGCTGTCGGGTCTGCTCGGCGAGCTTGGACCGAGTGGGACCGTCGTGCGCGATCGGCCCCTGGGGATGCACCGGCTCACCCTCACCGTCGAGGCCTGCGCCCTGCCCGGCCAGGTTCAATCCCTGACACAGCGGGCCGGGGTTTGGGCGGCAAAGCACGGTGTGGCCCACGCGGTCCTGACCGGCGCGCTGGCCGAGATCGGGCCGGGTCTCATCGTCAGCGACGTCGATTCCACCCTCATCACCGCCGAGGTCGTTGAGCTGATCGCCGATCTGGCCGGCAGCGGTGAGCGGGTGGCCGCCGTCACCGAGCGGGCCATGCGCGGCGAGATCGACTTCACCGCGAGCCTGCGCGAGCGCGTCGCCACCCTCGCCGGGCTCGACGCCGAGGCGCTGGAGGGCGTGCGTGAGCGCGTACGGCTCTCGCCCGGCGCCGCCGACCTCGTCGAGGCGGCGGGGCGAGCAGGCTGTTCCTTCGCCCTCGTCTCGGGGGGCTTCGCCGAGATCGTGGAACCGCTGGCGGCCCAGCTCGGGATCACCCAGGTGCGGGCCAATCGGCTCGAGGTGCGATCCGGAGTGCTCACCGGCCGCACCGCGGGTTCGGTCGTCGACGCCCACGCCAAGGCCGAGCAACTGCTCTGCTACGCCAGGGATCTCGGCGTCGGACTCGATCGAGTGGTGGCGGTCGGCGACGGGGCCAATGACCTGCAGATGATGGCCGTTGCCGGGCTCGGCATCGCCTACCGCGCCAAGCCGATCGTGCGGGACCACGCCGACGCGTCGATCCCATTCCCGCGCCTCGACACGGTGGCCGCGCTCACCGGGTTGGTCTAGACAGCGGTCAAGACCACCCGTCGACTGTGACGGCAGCGAGCGGGCGCCTTCGTTGCATCAGAACAGAGCCAAAGCGGTGACCGCACACACCACGGCGCCGGGGACCAGAACCAGCCCAGCCCCTGCGAATGCTGGTGCCCTGATCTGTAATCCGTGGGAGCGGCAGCGGTCCAACCACAACAAGGTGGCGAGTGACCCCCACAAGGTGACCACGGGTCCGACGTTGACCCCGATCAGCAAAGCCATGAGGCGATCGGGTGACCCGGCGGTGTCGGGTTCCAAAGCAAGGTAGGCCGGCAGATTGTTCACCAGATTCGCCCCGAGCGCGCCCACGGCACCCAGTTGGAGAAGCGACCGGATGTCCGCGCCTTCTCCTGCCACCGCCGTGAGGGCGGCGCCCAAACCATGGCGGTGGAGGGCTTCGACAACAAGGAACAATCCGGTCACGGTGAGAACGAGTCGCCACGGGACTAGCCGCGTCCACGCAACCCGACGGTTTCGTGCGAAGAAGGCCGCGGTTGCCATCGTCGCGCTGACCCCCGACGCGATCGGAGGATCGACGCCGACCAGGACTAGCCCGACAAAGGTGGCAATCGCAGCCGTGCAAAGACCGAACAGCCAGCCGTCCTGCACTTGAGGGGGCAGCGGAG
>JBBSOW010000039.1:0-25919 GCA_038259365.1 Propionibacteriales bacterium | reverse complement strand
GTCCGGATCCTTGTTCATTGCGTCAGAACCATCGAGAAACTTCGACGTCGGGAACCGGACATCCCTGACATCAAGGGCGATAACGCGCGTACGCGACGAAGCTGAGGGCATGAAGACCTCCGGGTGACGTGGAATGACTAGGGAGTTCGGTGGTTGCTCACGACCAACGTTAGCCGCAGAGACATCCGATGTCTAGACCAATTATTGGATGTCCGATGTGTACAGTAAAGGCGGTTACCCCGCCATTTGCGGCGCCGAATGGGCGTGTCTTGTAGCATGGACGCCTCGGACCGACGCGTCGCGATTGAGTTAGACAACCTATGTTTAAGCGTCGGAGTGCGGTTCGGACATCATCCACCCGGACGCTTTACCACCCCGAGGACAGCGTTTTTCGATCACGAGGAGCTAGATATGCACGACGCGCACGTTGCCCCGTTCGCGGCCATCACCCCAGCACCTGAGGACATCTGGGATTCGCTCCAGCGCCCCATCCCCGCCTGGCATCCCCGAGCCAAACTGGGCATCTTCATCCACTGGGGTCCCTACTCTGTGCCCGCCTGGGCGGAGTGCAGCGGTGCGCACGGGACACTCGAAGGCCTCGACAAACTGACGCACTGTCCCTACGCCGAGTGGTACGGCAACACGATGCGCATACCCGGGAGCCCGGCGGCCGAGCATCACCGCAGAGTATTCGGCGACGCACCGTACGACGCCTTCCTGGATCAGTGGACGGCCGCGGAATTCGACCCCGACTCTTGGGTTGAGCTGTTCGCGCAGGCCGGGGCGGATGTCGTCATTCCCACGACGAAACACCACGACGGAGTCGCCCTATGGGACGCACCCGGCACGGGGACCCGCAACACCGTGCACCGCGGCCCACATCTTGATCTGGTCGGCGCGATTGCGGCGTCGACACGGGCGGCCGGCCTGCGGTTCGGGGTCTACTACTCGGGTGGCCTGGACTGGAGCACCTTCCCGCCCGAGGGCGCCGACTTCCCCGATAGCGAATTCCGGCCCAACGACAACGCGTACAACACGTACGCGCTGGCCCATCTGCGTGATCTGGTCGACCGGTACGAACCCGACGTGTTGTGGAACGACATCAACTGGCCCGATGCCGGCAAACGGACCGGACCAGGGTCGTTGCACGAGTTCCTCACCGACTACTACCTCCGCAACCCGGACGGTGTCATCAACGACCGCTGGGGCGCGACGCACTGGGACTACCGCACCAGCGAATACGAAGCCCGCGGCGATTCCGAGTCGGCGGCCAACTGGGAGCACTGCCGCGGGATCGGGCTGTCCTTCGGCTACAACCAGCTCGAAGGCCCCGAGCAGTACCTGGATGGTCGTGGACTTTCCAGACTCCTGGGGGACATCGTCTCTCGCAACGGCAGGCTCCTACTGAATGTCGGGCCGACCGCCGCGGGCCTGATTCCCGAGCTTCAGCAGGAGGCTCTGTGGTCCCTCGGCCGATGGATGCAGCTGGCCAAAGAGATACTCGTCGTTGCCGGTTCGGCAGCCCAAGAACAGGTAGAGCCCTCCGATGACCCGTGGGTTCGATGGCTGCGCACTCCCAGCCACTTGATTGCGCTGGTCGACCACGTCGGAACAACTCCGTTGGCGATTCCGCGCGAGGGGTTCGATGTGGCTCGTGCGACGGTTCGACCGCCGGGCGTGGGCGACGTGGCAACTCTTGCAGTCCGGGACAGCGCGCTGGAGGTGACCATGCTCGAGCCCGCAGACGGGCCCGCGATCATCGCCATTCCAGTCTCTTAGCCTCCGTACTAGTCCCCTGTGACGGGCTCCAGCCGGACGGCGATCATGTTGACACCGGCTCTGTCCCATTTGGAGTCGACGACCACCAGGTCCTCGATCGCTAGCTCATGCTTCCCTGCACGGGGCACCGCAAGCCGCCCTATCTCACTTCGAACAAGCTTCCAGTAATGGAGGATCGGGTAGGGCTCGTCTCCGTCTCGGTGCAGCGTGAATGGCTGTCGGACAGTGTCCGCGACGAGGGTCCCCGTCATACCCTCGGCCCACCATTGTGGGTCATCGTTGCGGAACGTCTCCTTGCTGAGCAGCACCGCACGGTAGTCGCCCGGGGTCGTCATAGTGCAGTCCCAACGTACCGATCCGTCGGAGCCGCTTTTAGCTGTCCAAACATCGAGTTGAAGGGCGCACCCTGGGATCTGCACGATCTCCTGGGCAACTCTGGGCGCTTCGCCGAAGGCGACCTCGATGGTTCTCGGCGTCTCATCGGTCGGTGTGGGCAGCTCGACACTCACGACGAGCCCGCTACCACCGGCCCGGACGTCGGCCACGGCAAAAGGTACCGGGGCCCCATCTGCACAATCGCGAACGGTGGCGGGCTCCGCCGCGAGTCCGGGCAAGGACAGTTCCTCCTGCTGATGATCGGCGATATGGAGGTAGAGCGAGGACTCGCGGGTGGTGACGTAACCCCAATCGAAGCTACCCACGAAGGGCGAGGCGCCCGCAGCGTGGATGCCCGGTGCGGCACGGCTCATCCACGCCCCGATGCCGGCAAACTGGTCTAGTGTCTTTTGCGGCATCGAGCCGGTGGCGTCGGGCCCCGCGTTCAGCAGAAGATTTCCGCCGCGACTCACCGTGTAGGCCAACGTTTTACACAGGCCCGCCACCGGCTTCCATCCAGCCGCCAGTTTCGAGTACCCCCAGCTGTCGTTCGTGGTTGCGGCCGTTTCCCAGTCCCGAGCCGGCAGGATGTTGTTGAAGTAGTTGTCATCCATGGAGTGGTAGTCAGCGTCGGCGCCGCCACCGAGGCGACTGTTGATGACGGCATCAGGTTGCAGCTCTCTGACCAGGTCGAAGGCCTCGTGGGCGCATTGCTCCGGTATGCCACCGGGCATGTCGAACCACAACAGTCCGATGTGTCCGTAATTGCTGAGAATTTCACGAAGCTGCGGAATAGCCTTGCGACGCCAGTAGCGGTGGAAATCGCCCTGTTCGGGGTCGTAGTCCCAGTCGTTGCACCGCAGCCCCACCGCGTCCGGGTCTTCCCAATCGATGGTTTGGGAGTAGTAGATGCCAAGCATGACTCCGTATTCGGCGCACGCCTGCGCAATCTCGGCCAATGGATCGCGACCAAACGGTGTCGCATCTATAACGTTGTACGCCGACGCTTCCGAAGCAAACATGGCGAACCCGTCGTGATGTTTCGCCGTGTACACGAAGTACGTCGCCCCGGCTTGCGACGCCATGCGCACCCAGTCACGCGCGTTGAAGTCAGTCGGGTTGAACGACTTTGCCAGATCGCCGTATTCGGTCAAGGGGATCTTGGCCTTGAACTGGATCCATTCGGCCAGCCCCTCCACGTGCTTCCCATCCCAGACTCCCCCGAGGACGGAGGAGATTCCCCAGTGCACGATGACCCCGAACCTTGCGTCTGCCCACGCCTTTCGCCGCAGAATGTCCTGCGGGGTTTGACGGACCACAGAGGGGCCGTGAACTCCCTCATCGGCGGTGGGTGCCTGAAATGGAGGCTTGCGGGGTGACTCTGCAGTCGTCGGTGAGATAGACACGTTGCTACCTGCGCTTTCTTGTCTCGCTGGGTTCAAGGACGGAGGGGCGGTGGGATTCGTGAAGGTCGACACGGTGGTATCACCTAGGCAGTGAACCGCTTTGGCCCAGGAGAATTCAAGAAGGAATAGGCAGTCGGATGAAACACGCCCAGGGGGCGGTACGGGCCCGCAGAAGGACAGGGACGAAACGCTGTGGCGCTTCGGACTGTGCTCCGAACCTGCTGCCGCTCGTTAGCGGAACCTGGTTGCTGGGCCACGTCGAAACTCCTAGCCTCGCTTCGCAAAAACATCGTTAGGCTGAACGCGTGGCTGTCACCGACGAGGCAATAGTTAAGATCAAGCAAATGCTTCTGGGGGGCGAACTTCGCCCCGGGGACCGCCTCCCTCCCGAGAAGGAGCTCAGCGAACAGCTTGGACTTTCCCGAAACTCCCTGCGCGAGGCGGTCAAGGCGCTGGAGCTCATCCGGGTGCTCGACGTACGAAGGGGAGACGGAACTTACGTTACGAGCCTTGAACCCCGGTTGCTCCTCGAGTCCATGTCGTTCGTCGTCGACCTTCACGAGGACCACACGGTCCTCGAACTGTTCGAGGTACGTCGTATCCTGGAGCCTGCCGCCGCTGCAATGGCCACCCTTAAGGCGACGCCGCAAGACATCGATCGCCTCACGCGGATGCTTGACTCAGTGGGGCCACAGACCTCGGTCGAGGAACTCGTGACACACGATGTCGAGTTCCACGGTGCGATCTCAGACCTGACCGGGAACGCCTACCTTTGCTCTATTCTCAACAGCGTTTCCGGAAGGACACTGCGCGCCCGGGTTTGGCGCGGATTGACTGAGGAAGGCAGCGTCGGCCGTACCCTCGCCGAGCACCGAGCGATTGTTACGGCGATGGCCGACGGCAATGCGGAACTCGTGCATGCCTGCTTGACGGTCCACATCAGCGGAGTCGAATCGTGGTTGCGGGCAGCCGAGATGGAGTCCAAGACTTAGCAGAATCCCTCGCCCCCGTCATGATCGCGCCCGTGCCAGCGCGGGCCGCCCATAACCATCACCAGCGGAAGGCGGCCCCCAGGAAAGCGCGGCACTACTTCTGTATTGCTACCTTTCGTCCCCTCTAGCTTCACAGGTGTGGCTCCAGCTGCTCTCGCACCCCCACCAATGAGGAGATTCGACATGTTGATAACACGGCGTTCGTTATTGGGAGCGACCGGCCTGGGCCTGGCGGCCTACGCCACCGGTGTCCCGCTCGCTTCTGCGAGCCCGATGGGCCCCACCCCCGAAGCTCCCACCACGCCGGCCGGCATCGAAGCCGCCGCCGAAGCGTTGCGTCCCCCCATGTTCTTGTTCGAGACCCGCATTCCAGCGCAATTCCGCACCGGGAAGGACTCGCGGCTGAGCCTCAGCGACGAGCACGCTTTGCTGACCAGCCGCAGCTTGCTGTGGGAGCACGAAGCGCGCTCGATCCTGAGTATCGACGAGCTCATCCGCTACGCTCCGAGCCCGTTCCGACGTCTCGACGACCAGGGTTACATGGGCACGGTCGACGGTTTCGCGGTGTGGGTTTACAACGAGGAGCCGAGCGCCGACTCGCTGCGGTTCGAGTTCGGGCGTGGCCTTGGCACCGACACCATGTTCAAGTTCCAGCTGGACTTCACCGGTTGGCGAACCGCCTGGGTCCGTTTCGGCTACGACACCGTCGGTCGTCCCAGGCGCGGCATGAATCAGCTGCGGATCGTGGCCCCGAAGCGCCGGGGGCGGCTGTTCCTCGATCAGATCATCTTGAACACCGAGGTTCGACCCGACTACCCGACCCCCGATCGTCAGGTGCCCTTCGTGCAGAAGGAGTATGTCCAGCGGGCCAACCGGCACTGGCTGGGCCTACTGGCGATGGAGCAAGCCCTCGAGAACAAGCCCATCCGGGCGATCCTTCCGAGCCGGGCGGAGAGGGCCGAACTGGCCACGATCCGGCAACGCTTCCTGGAGACCGTCCGCACGGGCGCAAAGGCCAGCCCGGATCACTTGGCGCAGATGAGCGGTGCCCTAACCGATCTCGGGATCCCCGAGTTGGCCGATCCCGACGCCGTCGGCGCCAAGCTCAAGATCGCCCGCCCAGGCAAGATGATCAACGCGAACCATACCCAGATCTTTCCGGCCGAGATCAAGGCAGAGCTGGTGGCCTACATCGATCCCGCGCCGGTCCGCAAAGTCACAGACCTCATGCTGACCCTGGCGCAGGGCTACGACCAAGCCGGCGCCCGGGGCTCGCTCCGCGATCAGTACGGACAGCTGTATCTGCGGTGCCTGGTGCACCTTCGCGATCAGGGGTTCGCCGACGGCAGCGCCCAGGGCACGATCCACCACATCGGCTACCAGTACCGCGGCTACTGGAACTCCCTGATCCTCGTCGAGGACGTACTCACCGAGCGCGAGCTTTGGGACGCCGCCCGAGCCGACGCCGCCTGGTTCATGGGCCTGGGCCGCCTGAAGGATGCCACCGATCACGCCGGCATGGCGGACGTGCTGAACACCCTGCTGCAGGCCCTGCTAGGCGCCGCTTTGACGAGGCCAAACGAGGCCCAGCAGACGGGTTACCTACGGGCGCTCAGCCGGTGGTGTGAGCACGGTTATTCGTACTCGCCGGGGCTGCTGGGTGGGTTCAAGCCGGACGGCACCATCTTCCACCACATGGGGATGTACGCCGCCTACGGACGCGACGCGCTCGCGGGTTCGGTGCCGGTACTGGCCATGCTGGCCGAGACATCGTTCGGCCTCTCCGCCCGCGGGCGGGTCGTGTTGAAGAGGGCCCTCCTCACCGAGCGACTGCACGCCAACACCGAGCAGTGGCCTCTCGCCCTCGCCCGTCGGCATCCCACCGGGGTGGACGGCCTGCGGAGCATGACCATCGGTCAGGCCGCCGTCATGGGCACCCTGGAGGACAAGGGATCGGTGGACCCCGAGCTGGGTGCCGCCTACCTGAGGCTGCTGCCGGAGAAGCTCTACTCGGATCAAAAACGGCTCGCCGACACCATCCGCGCCGCCGGTATCGAGGCCGAGTCGGCACCCCAGGAAACCCGAGAGCTGGGTTACGGAGCCTGCCTGGTGCACCGGGAGGAGGAATTGCTCGTCACCGTCGCCGGTCACAACCGTTATCTATGGTCGACCGAGGTCTACGACGGGTCCAACGTGTACGGGCGCTACTCGACCTACGGGTCCGTCGAAGTGCAGTCGCGACGCGGGGAGGACGGATTCATCACCCACCAGGCGAACGGGTTCCTCCAGCCGGGGTTCGACTGGAACCGCTGGCCCGGGACGACCGCCAGGCAACTCCCGTTCGACGAGCTGAAGGCCGACCTGGACGGGCAAGGGGCCATCGAGGAGATGCTGCTGACCGACTCCGCCTTCGGCGGCGGGGGTTCTCTGGGCGGCGAGGCGGGCATCTTCGGCATGATCCTGCACGAGCACCCGTTCTACGACGCCAGCTATCGCAACCGCAACTCCGTGTTCCTGTTCGGAAACCGGGTCGTCGCGCTGGGCAGCGACATCACGAACCGGGACCGCAAGCACCCCACCCAGACCACGCTGTTCCAGAATCACCTCCCCACTCCAGAAGCCGCGCAATCGGCTTCCTGGGAGGGTTCGATCACCGACGCGGACTACGAGGACGAGCGGAAACTGGCCGCCGACGCCTACCTGCTCGATACGGTCGCCAACGGTTTCTATCTACCCAAGGGTCAGCGGTTGATCCAGCAGCGCCACCCGCAGACGGCACCGGACCAGAGCGGCAATAGCGAGGGAACCGAGGATTACTCCGTGGCCGTACTCGATCACGGTGCGGCACCGAAATCGGGCTCCTACGAGTACGCGCTCCTCGTCGACACGAACGTCGCGGAGATGAAGGCCTTCACGGCCGCGATGCAGGACGACTCCACTGCCCCGTATCGGGTACTGAGCCGAGACCGAGCTCTGCACGCCGTGCACGACAGGGAGAGCGGGATCACCGGTTTGGTCGTGTTCAAGGGTGCCAAGAAGATACTGCCGCGACCGACGGGGATCCCGTCGGCCGACCATATTCTGGCCGCGGATCGCCCGTGCTTGATCATGTCGACAGTGATCGATGATCAGCTGCGCCTGTCCGTGACGGATCCGGATCTGCACCTCTACCAGGGCAAGGATCCCGATCAGTACGACGCGCGGGGCAACTTCGTCGGCCGGGTCACGTCCTACTCCAGGCCGTGGAAGGACAATCAGAGCGCACCCTCCCACGTCCTGGTGACGGTCAAGGGTAGGTGGCGGTTGGCCGAGCCGAGCGAAGACATGGGCGTCCGCACCTCGGGCAACGACACCGTCGTCGACGTCCGCTGCCAGCACGCCGCCAGTGTGCCCGTCACCCTGACCCGGGGCTGAGGTAAACGTCATCTGGCGCATCGGCGACCGCTGGCCCCGGGACGGTAAGTTGTGGCGAGTGAACCAGCCCGAGGCGAGTCATGGTTGAGCCGACCGGCGCGACTCCTGCCCGCTCCAACCTCCTCGTGCTGATGACCGATCAGCAGGGCGCGCACTGCCTGTCGGCGGCCGGGGCCGAGCACCTGTCGACCCCCCACCTCGACCGGCTGTGCCAGCGCGGGACCCGGTTCACCCGCGCCTACACCGCCTTTCCGCTGTGCGTGCCGGCCCGGGCGGCGATGATGAGCGGGCGCTACCCCCACCAGCTCGAGATCGACGGTAACCAAGCCGCCGGCCACGCGGCCGAGCCCGGCCACGACCCGACGTCGATGGGCCATCTGTTGCGGGGCCAAGGCTACGAATGCGCCTACGCCGGGAAGTGGCACGCCACCCAGCCCAGCGCCCAACCGGCGGACGGATTCGACGTGTTGGCCCCTTTCGGCGACTCCGGGCTGGCCGAGCTCGCCGCCGCTTGGCTGCATGAACACAGCGACGCCGAGCGGCCCTTCGCCCTGTTCGTCTCCTTCGACGATCCCCATACGATCTGTGAGTACGCCCGCCGCCAACCCATGCCCTACGGCGAGATCGAGCAGGTACCCATCCGCCAGGCTCCCCCGCTGCCGGCCAACTTCGGCCCTCAGCCCTACGAGCCGGAGGCGCTCCGGTTCGAGCAGAGGTCGGCGGCGGCGATGTACGGCACGCTGGACTACTCCCTTGACGAATGGCGGCAGTACCGGCACGCCTACGCGCGGCTGGTGGAGCGGGCCGACGCGCACCTCGGCGTCGTCCTGGACGCGCTGGACTCCGCGGGCCTGGCCGAAGACACTGTGGCGATCTTCACCTCCGATCACGGCGACGGCGACGCCGCGCACGCCTGGAACCAGAAGACCGCCCTGTTCGAGGAGACGTGCCGCGTTCCGCTCATCGTCGCCGATCCCCGCCTCGGTGGCGCAGGCAGCACCTGCGATCGACTCGTCTCGACCGGTACAGATCTGCTGCCCACGGTGGCGGCCATATCGGGAGCCGCCCTCCCCGCCGAGCTGCGGGGACGCGACCTCCGCCACCTGGTGACCGACGGGGACGACAACGACCGTGACGAGGTGGTGGTCCAGACCCGCTTCGATCGTGTGCAACAACCGAACACCAGCGGACGCGCTCTGATCACCAAGCGCTACAAGTATGTCGTTTACAGTTGGGGTCGCTACCGTGAGCAGCTGTTCGATCTGGGCAACGATCCAGGCGAGACCCGCAACCTCGCCGTCGAGGAGGCCCTCGATCCGGTGTTGGAGGAGATGCGTCGGCGGCTCCTTGACTGGTGCCTCGCCACCCGCGACACCCAATTCCTCAAGCGCCTCGTCCTGCCGGCATCGGCGGCCGACGAGGTGGTCGCTCAGATCTTCGCCGTCCCCTACTGATTTCCCACATCGTCGATTCTCTCTGCCCGTAAAGGAAAGCCGTGCCCAAGACCAACGTCATCCTGATCCTCTCCGACGACCACGGTTACGCCGACCGCAGCTCGCTGGGCATCGATCCGCAGGTCCGCACGCCGGGGCTGGATCGGCTCGCGGCCTCCGGGGTGGAGTGCACCGAGGCCTACGTCACCGCGCCGGTGTGCAGCCCGTCACGGGCCGGACTCATCTCCGGGCAGTATCAGGCGCGTTGGGGCAGCCAGTGGTTCTCCGACAGCCGGTTCCCCGATCACGCACCCTCGATCGCAGAACGGTTCAACGACCTCGGCTACACCACCGGATACCTGGGCAAGGTCCACTACGGGCCGGAGCAGTGCGGGGATCGGGCCGCGCCCCCGCACCACGGGTTCGAGCACACCTACTACGGCCTGGCCGGTCAGCAGATGGGTCGGTTGAACTACCTGCGGCACAGCGAGGCCGCGGTGGCGCAGTACGGCGAGTTCGGAGCCGAGGTGAGCGCCGTGCAGCCGATGCTCGAGGGCGACGAGCCGGTCGAGCTGGAGGGTTTCCTCACCGACGAGCTCGGCCGTCGGGCCCGCGAATTCGTCCACGAGCGCGACGCCGCCCAGGAGCCGTTCTTCCTGATGCTGGCGTTCAACGCCGTGCATAACTTCTGCTGGCAGCTGCCCGCCGACGAACTCCGCCGACGGGGGCTGCCGACCCACGGCGACTATCAGGGCGGCACCGAGGACTACCTGGGCTGGTACGACGGCCAGGTGAGCCCCAACCTGGAGCACGGCCGGGAGTATTACCTGGCCCAGCTGGAGCTGATGGACGCCCAGATCGATCGTCTCCTGGACTGCCTCGAGGAGCGCGGGCTCACCGACGACACCGTCGTGGTCTACCTCACCGACAACGGCGGCTCGAACTGCAACTTTGCCCGCAACGATCCGCTGCGCGGCACCAAATACACCCTGTGGGAGGGCGGCATCCGGGTGCCGATGCTGCTGAGCTGGCCTGCCGGGAAGGTTCCCGCCGGCGTCCGCCGGGCCGGGCTCGCGTCGTCGATGGACCTCTACCCCACCCTCCTCGCCTGCGCCGGGGCCGACCAACAGGCCTACGCGCACTGCGACGGCACCGACATCTTGCCGCTGCTGCGCGGGGGTGGTGCCGGGCACGAGCGGTTGCACTGGGACAACGGCTTCCAGTGGGCGATCCGAGAGGGCGACTGGAAGCTGATCTGGGTGGACGCCGAGCACCCGCTCACCCAGGGCTTGCGCGACGTCGAAAACGCCGAGCCCGGCCAGGGCCACCAACTGTTCAACCTCGCGCACGATGTCGGCGAGCAGGACGACCTGGCCCACGAGGAGCCGGAGCGGGTGCGACTGTTGACCGAACTCCACGAGCGGTGGCGCGCCGAAGTGTTCGGTCATCTCGAATAGGTCTGGATTCCTTCCTTGCCCAGCTAGGAGAGTAGGGAACGAGCTAGGCAAACCCCCTCTTATCACTTCGAACGGATCACCCCCATGACTACCTCTCTCTCTCGACGCACCCTGTTCAAGGCCACCGGTACGGCGGCGGTGGCCGCGGCCCTCGGCGGCGCCTTTGCCCAGATGCCGCAGTACGCGGCCGCGCTCGGCGGGCCCGAGATGGAGCGATTGCGCAAGAGGTGGGTCGATCAGCTGACCGGCCGGAAGGCGATCGTGCTCGGCGACGCCGACTTCGCGCGGGCGATTGGCACCCTCGACAGTGGTATCGCTAAAACGCTGACACTGCTAGAAAGTGGCGAAAACCGTTCCGAGGTCTTCACCGACGCCCCGTTCTCGAAAGAAAAGAACATCAGGACCACGTATTCACGGTTGGCCCAGCTAGCGACGGGTTGGGCCACGCCGGGCTCGGATTACGAGGCCGACGCCGATCTGCTGGAAGTGATTCGTGCCGGTCTCGGCGACACCTATCGCCTGATCTACAACCCAAATCAAGAGGAGTTCGGCAACTGGTGGCACTGGGAGATCGGTGCCCCCCGCGACCTTGCCGACACGATGGCCATCGTGGGCCCGGAGTTGAGCGAAACCGAAATCGCGGACTACTGCGGCGCCATCGACTACTACGTGCCGGACCCCTACTACCAGTTCCCCGACAGCCGCGGAAAGCAACTCTCCGAGGGCGCCAACCGGGTCGATCTGTGCCAGGGCATCATCATCCGCTCGATTGTGGGGGGTGACGCCGACAAGCTCGCCCGCGCCGTGTCCGGACTCTCCGACGTATGGCAGCTGGTCGAGACGGGCAACGGGTTCTATCAAGATGGCTCGTTCATCCAGCACGGCAAGGTCGCCTACACCGGCACCTACGGGCTGGTGTTGCTCTCGGGACTGAGCAAGCTGTTCGCCCTCCTCGGGGGCTCCGAGGCGGCGGTGTCCGACCCGTCGCGGCGGATCATCTTCGACGCCGTCGAGGACTCCTTCGCGCCCTTCATCCACAACCAGCAGATGATGGACGCGGTCCGCGGTCGCGCCATCTCTCGCGAGCAGGAACGCAGCCACGACAACGGGCACACCGCGGTGATCGCCATCTTGCAGCTCGCCGACGCCGTCGATTCCGAGACCGCCGACCGGTGGCGCGGGCTGTGCCGAGGCTGGATCGAGCGGAACACCTACGACTCGATCCTGACCGGCGCGAGCGTCGTCAGGACCGCGATCGTGAAGACGCTGCTGGCCTCCGGCGTGTCGGCCCTCCCGGAGCCGCGCGGCCCCAAGCTCTTCCCCTCGATGGACCGGGCCACCTACCGCGGGCCCGGCTGGGCGGCCTCGCTGGGGATGTCCAGCCGACGGATCGCCTGGTACGAGTGCGGCAACGGGGAGAACGATAAGGGCTACCAGACCGGTTCGGGGATGACCTACCTCTACGGCCAAGATCAGGGACACTTCGACGACGGCTTCTGGCCGACCGCGGACCTGACCCGGCTGCCCGGCATCACCGTCGACCGGACCCCGCTCCCACCGAAGGTGGAGGGCCAGTGGGGAGCTGCGAGCCCGAACAACGACTGGACCGGCAGCGCGGGGTTGGGCGAGTACGCCATGGTCGGTCAACACCTGATCGCGCCCGGCGACACCGGCCTCACGGCCCGCAAGGCGTGGTTCTTCACCCCGACGATGCTGCTGTGCCTGGGGGCGGGGATCCGCACGGGCACGGACGAGGCCGTCGAGACCATCGTCGAGCAGCGCAACCTCGGCGCCGACGGGGGCAACCGCCTCGTCGTTGACGGCGACGCGCTGGACGCCAATGGCTCCGGCACGGCGTTGCAAGACCCAACGTGGGCGCACCTCGAGGGCACCGGAGGCTACGTGTTCCTCGACCACTCCGCGCTTCGAGCGGTACGCCAGCGCCGCACGGGCAGCTGGGCCGACATCAACAACGGTGGCCCCACCGCCGAGCTGACCCGCGAGTTCGTCACCATCGTCGACGACCACGGCACGCGCCCCGACAACGCCACGTACGCGTACGTGCTGGTGCCCGGAGCGACCGCCGAGGAGACCGCCGCGCTGGCTCGTCGCCATGGATTGAGGATCGTCGCGAACAACGACGACGTGCAATCGGTGGAATACCAGGGCAGGCACGCCATCGCCTTCTGGCGAGGCAGCGCGGCCGGGCGGTGGAGTTCGGCCAGCGCCGCAATCCTGGTCACCAAGAGGGGCCCCGCTTACCTCGAACTCTCCGTCGCCGATCCCACCCAGAACCAGGACAGCGTGACCATCACGATCGCCTCGATGCCCTACCGCACCGTCGAGTCCGATGTGGGGGTCTCGGTGCAGCGTCGGCGCGGCAGCGTGGCCATCACCGTCCCGACCGCCGGTCGCGCCGGGGTGGCCGTGACGTTGAGGTTGACGCCCTGAGCGGCGCTCTCATGCCCCTACCGCCTAAGCCATTGCACTAGCCGCATAGATAGGCTCGGATAACTCAATGGAGGAGAGCCTTGCCCACGAACAGCGAAGACAACGCGGCCGTGACCCGCCTGGCGTTTTCCACCCTGGGGTGCCCCGACGCCGACCTCACCGAAGTGCTGAGGCTTGCCGGCAAGCACGGGTTTGCCGGCGTCGAACTCCGCGCCCAGCCCGACCAGCCCGTCCACGTGGGCCTGAGCGGAGCCGAGCGCCGGCACGCTGTCGAGCGCCTCCGCGACGCCGACATCACTTCTCTGAGCATCGCCAGCTACGTCAAGGTGGCCACCCCCGACGCCACCGACGAACAGGTGATCGCGGACGGTACGGACCACCTCCAACTCACCGCCGACATCGGCGCCGAATACCTGCGCGTCTTCCCCGGTGGAGATCCCAGGCCCGTCGACGCCGAGGCGCAGGACAACCGGGCGTCCCGACGCCTGGCCGCGCTGGCCACGGTGGCCGCCGACCTCGGCGTGACGCTGGCCCTGGAGACCCACGACAGCCACGGCCGAGCCCAGGACGCCGTCCGCATCCTCAGCCACCCCGGATGCGAGGACGTGAAGATCATCTGGGACGTGCTGCACACCTGGCTCGGCGAGGAGACGCCGGCGCGGTCGCTGGCCCTGATCGGCGCGCGGCTGGCCTACGTGCAGGTCAAGGACGTGCCCTCGCGTGCAGACCTCACGCCGGTCCTGATGGGGGACGGCAGCCTGCCGCTTCTCGACGCGGCGTCTGCTCTCACCGATGTCGGGTTCGACGGTTGGGTCTCCTGGGAGTACGAACGCGCCTGGCACCCCGAACAACCCTCGCTGGCCGAACTTGCCGGCCGCGCCGCCAGCTGGACGAATGATGTCTTCACCACGAGTTAAGGATCACCGATGACCACGACCGAGAACACCCACCTAGCCCGCGAGATAGCGCAGCAGCCCGGCATCTGGCGCGAAGTGAGCGAGATGATCGCAGCGCGACGGGGCGAGATCGACGCTTTTCTCGCTCCACTGATGAACCGCGCGGACGCCCGCATCGTGCTCACCGGGGCCGGGACCAGCGCGTTCGCCGGGGAGGTGGCCGCTCCCGAGCTGTCGCGTAGCCTCGGTCGCCGGGTGGAGGCCATCGCCACCACCGATCTGGTCTCCAACCCCTACGAATACCTGAGGCCCGACGTGCCGACGCTGCTCGTGTCCTTCGCCCGCTCGGGCAACAGCCCCGAGAGCGTGGCCGCGGTCGATCTGGCCGATCAGGTCCTGAGCGAGGTCAACCACCTCATCATCGCCTGCAACGCCGAAGGGCAGCTGGCCCGCCACCACAGCGCCCGGGAGTCGTCCCTCGTCCTGTTGTTGCCTCCCGAGGCGAACGACCAGAGCTTCGCGATGACGTCGAGCTTCACCGGGATGACCCTCACCGCCCTACTCGCCCTGAGTAACCCCAAGACCAGCGGGGTGGAGGCGATAGAACCGGTCGCGGCCGCCGCCGAACAGCTGTTGGCCGGGCAGGACGATGTCGACGCCCTGGCCGAGCTGTCTCCCGACCGGGTGATCTATCTCGGCAGCGGGCCGCTGCACGGCCTGGCGCGGGAATCGGCGCTGAAGCTGTTGGAGCTGACCGCCGGACGGGTCATCGGGCTCTCGGAATCGTCCCTGGGGTTTCGGCACGGGCCGAAGTCGGTGCTGACGCCGCAGACGCTGGTCGTCGTCTACCTCTCCAACGATCCCTACACCCGCCGCTACGACATCGACATCGCCACCGAGCTGACGGCCGCGCTAGGCGAGCGAGTGGTGGCCATCGACGGCAGCGCCGAGCAGCTAGACGGCACGCCGAGCGATGTTCCCAGCGAGATCCGGACCCTCCGCCTGCAGGGCGTGGGCTCGTTTCCCGACGCCTACTGGGCGGTGGCCGCCGTGACCGTGGCCCAGCGCCTGGC
The DNA here is from genome assembly GCA_038259365.1 of Propionibacteriales bacterium. Classification (GTDB taxonomy): domain Bacteria; phylum Actinomycetota; class Actinomycetes; order Propionibacteriales; family Propionibacteriaceae; genus JBBSOW01. Next base: position 10,643 of record JBBSOW010000039.1, on the reverse strand, counting down.
GATGGCCAGCTCGCTGGCCCTGGGGCTCACCCCGGACAATCCGTTCCCCGGTGGCGAGGTTAACCGCGTCGTGCGGGGCGTCACCGTGCACCCGCTACACGATCAATAGCCGGCGGGAATTGGCGTACGCCGTGGCGCCGCGCTCGAGGCGCGAACCACAAGCGCCGCGGGAACGGGTTCTCGTCGAGGCCGGTTAGCGGCCGGCCTGAGCACCAGCTCCAGGGCGCGTTCCCCGAGCCAGGCCAGCGGGAACCGGGCCGTGGTGAGGGCGGGATGGGTCATGCTGGCCGCCGCCACGTCACCGACCCCGGTCACCGAGACGTCACCGGGCACGCTCAGGCCGACCGACCTTAGCGCCTGGCACGCCCACATCGCCATCGCATCGTTCAGCGCCAGCACCGCCGTGCAGTCCGGGTGTGCCTTAAGGGCGTGGAGCACCCGGCGGGCGGCGTCGGGCCCGGTGAAGTCGGTGGGAACGATTTCGACGCCCACGCCGTCATGCTCGCCCAGCACCTCTAGCGCCCCGGACAGCCGGTCCTGCACGGTGGTGAGCCTCTCCGGGCCACTCAGCACCAGAATCCGGCGGTGGCCGAGACCAAGGAGATGGGACGCCGTCAGCCGACCCGCCCCGGCGTTGTCGGGCAGCAACGCGTCCACGCCGAGCTGGTGCCGGCCGATGACGGCGGCCCTGCCGGCGAACCCTGCCAGCACCTCTCGAGCGGTGGTTTCGGCTCGGGCATCGGCATATCCGGATCCGGCGATGATGATGGCGCGGGCCCGGTGGGCCACCAGGGTGCGGATTTGCTTGAGCTCCCGCTCGGGATCGCGGCCCGATTGCGAGATCTGCACGATGAGATCGTGCGCCTCCGCCGCCCCGATCGCGCCGGCCGCGATCTCGGTGAAGTAGGGGTCGTCGATCTGGTGGATCACCAACCCCACCGACGAGGTCGGGCCACCGGCGAGGGTTCGGGCGTGCGCGTTGGCCACGAAACCGAGAGCCTCGGCGGCGGCGATCACCCTTGCCGCCACCGACGGGCTGACCCCCTCCAGTCCCCGGAGGGAGCGGGAGGCGGTCGCCGAGGAGACACCCGCCGCGGCGGCGACGTCGGCTAGCCGCGGGGCTCGCTCCGCCTGGGTCATCTGGGTTCCTCCGCCCGTCTCGCAAGGGGTTGAGCCTAACGCATACCTGCCGGAGGGTTGCCGGATTGGCGGAGCCTGAGGTACCTTTACGTAGGCGCTTACGTAAGCGCTTACGTACGTCTCTCGAAACGAAGTCTCTCGAAGCGAAGGAGCGTCATGGCGGAGCGAACGATCAAGATCATCATGAACGGTGTCACCGGACGGATGGGCTACCGCCAGCACCTGTTGCGCTCGATCCTGGCCATCCGCGACGACGGCGGCGTCGCCCTGCCGAGCGGTGATCGCCTCCTCGTCGAGCCCGTGCTCGTGGGGCGGAACGCGGAGAAGCTGGCCCGGATGGCCAAGGAGCACGGCGTGGCCGAGTGGACCACCGATCTCGCCGGCGCGCTGGCCGACGAGACCGCCACGGTCTACTTCGACGCCCAGCTCACCTCGCAGCGTCAGGCCGCCCTCCTCGCGGCGATGGCGGCAGGCAAGCACATCTACACCGAGAAACCCGTGGCGGAATCGGTCGCCGACGGCCAGGCCCTCGTCCAGGCGGCCGAACAGGCGGGCGTCATCAACGGCGTCGTCCACGACAAGCTGTACCTGCCCGGGCTGCTCAAGCTGAAGCGGCTTATCGATCTCGGCTTTTTCGGCCGGATCCTCTCGGTGCGCGGCGAGTTCGGCTACTGGGTCTTCGAGGGCGACGTCATCCCCGCCCAGCGGCCGAGCTGGAACTACCGCTCCGAAGACGGCGGCGGCATGGTGCTGGACATGTTCTGCCACTGGAACTACGTCCTGGAAAACCTCTTCGGCCGGGTCGAGGCCGTCACCGCCAAGGCGGTCACCCACATCGACAAGCGGTGGGACGAGCAGGGCGAGCCCTACACCGCTACGGCAGACGACGCCGCGTACGCGATCTTCGAGCTGGCCGGAGGCGTCATCGCCCAGGTGAACTCGTCGTGGGCCGTCCGGGTGGATCGCGGCGAGCTCGTCGAATTCCAGGTGGACGGCACCCACGGATCCGCCGTGGCGGGGCTCTTCGAGTGCCGGATGCAGCCCCGGGCTCAAACGCCCATGCCGGTGTGGAACCCCGACCTGCCCACCACCGAGGACTTCCGCAGTCAATGGGAACAGGTCCCCGATCAGCAGGAGTTCGGGAACGGCTTCCGCGCCCAGTGGGAGCAGTTCCTTACCGACGTCGACGCCGGCCGCCCGCACGCCTACGATCTCGTTGCTGGCGTCCGTGGTCTGCAGCTCGTCGAGGCCGGGCTGCGTTCCTCCGACGAGGGCCGCCGCGTCGGGATGCAGGAGGTCAGCTGATGTCCCGCGCCGACTCCCTGAGCCTGCCCCGGGCCGACGGCTCGTTGCATCGGATCACGCTGGAGGAGCCCCGAGACTGGGCCGCGCACCCGGGCCCGTTCCGCTCCAGGGTGGCGTTCGCGGCCGCCCACGTGGTGGCCGATCCCTTCGCCGACAACGTTCCCGGCGCCCCCGCCGTCCTGGACTGGGACGCGACCCTGGCCTTCCGCCGGCACCTGTTCGGCTACGGCATGGGCGTCGCCGAGGCGATGGACACCGCGCAGCGCAACATGGGGCTCGATTGGCCCGCCACCCAGGAGTTGATCCAGCGCAGCTCCGCCCAGGCCAAGGACTTCGGCGCGCGCATCGCGGCGGGCGCCGGCACGGACCATCTGCCGGCAGAGCCGCAAACCCTCGAGGCCGTCACGCAGGCCTACCTGGAACAGGTGGCCGTCGTCGAGGACGCTGGCGCGCAGGTCATCGTGATGGCGTCGCGGCACCTGGCCGCCGTCGCCCGCACCGCCGAGGACTACCGGAGCGTCTACGACTCCGTGCTGGGCCAGGTCGCTCAGCCGGTCGTGCTGCACTGGTTGGGGCCGGCCTTCGATCCGGCGCTGACCGGTTACTGGGGCAGCACCGACGTCGCCGTCGCGACCGAGACCTTTCTCGACCTGGTGCGCGAGCACGCCGACCGGATCGATGGGGTCAAGGTCTCGCTGCTCTCGGCCGAGCACGAGGTGTCGTTGCGGGCCGCGCTCCCCGAGGGCGTCCGCCTCTATACCGGCGACGACTTCAACTACCCCGAGCTCATAGAGGGCGACGGCCAGCAGCACTCCGACGCGCTCCTCGGCGCCTTCGCCGCCATCGCCCCCGCCGCGGCGGCCGCGCTGAGCGCCCTGGACGCCGGCGACGTCGAGGCCTACCGAGCCGAGATGGAACCCACCTTGGCCCTGTCCCGGCAGATCTTCGCCGAGCCCACCTTCTACTACAAGACCGGCATCGCGTTTATGTCGTGGCTATCCGGGCACCAGGAGGGGTTCACCATGGTGGGCGGCCTCCAGTCCGCGCGTTCGGCGGTGCACCTGTCCCGGATCTTCGAGCTCGCCAACGAGGCTCGCCTCCTTCCCGATCCTCGCCTGGCCGCCCACCGGCTGGGTCTGGTGCTGGACGCGGCGGGGATCTCCCGATGAGCACCGACGCGAGCGTCGACATCGACGTGCCCAGCGGGCAGCCGGCGCGAATCGCCACCCCGGCTCCAGGCGATCCCCGGTTGGCCCGGCTCTCGCTGAACCAGCGCACCATCGCGAACTGGAGCCTGCGTGAGGCGATCGACGGCTGCGTGGCCGCCGGGGTTCCCGCCCTGGGGGTCTGGCGCGAGCAGCTGGCCGAGGCGGGCCTAGACAACGCGGTTCGCTGGCTGAGCGAATCCGGTCTGCGCGTCTCGTCGCTGTGTCGGGGCGGCTTCTTCACCGCCCGCGATCCGGAGGTCATCGATCGGGCCCACGTGGACAACCGAGGTGCGATCGACGAGGCGGCGGCGATCGGCGCCGAGACCCTCGTGCTCGTGGCCGGGGGGCTGCCCACCGGCGACCGCGATCTGGCCGCCGCCCGCGCGCGGGCCGTCGACGCGCTCGCGGCGCTCGTGCCGTACGCCCGTGAGGCGGGGGTTCGCCTCGGCATCGAGCCCATGCATCCGATCTACGCCGCCGACCGCGGCGTCGTATCCACCCTCGGGCAGGCGCTCGATCTGGCCGAGGCCTTTCCGGCCAGCGAGGTCGGGGTGGTCGTCGACACCTTCCATCTCTGGTGGGATCCCGAACTCGATCGGCAGCTGATGCGGGCCGGCAAGCGCATCCAGAGCTACCAGGTGGGGGACTGGATCACCCCGCTGCCCGCCGATTCGCTCCTGGCGCGCGGCATGATGGGCGACGGGCACGTCGACTTCGCCTCGTTCACCGCTGCCGTTACGAGTGCCGGGTACCGGGGCGACGTCGAGGTCGAGATCTTTAATGCCGAGGTGTGGCAATCTCCCCCCGACGACACCCTCGCCACCATCAATCGGCGCTACGTCGAACTCGTGCAGCCGCACGTGTGAAGCACGAGTGTCCTCAAACAGCAGCGATGTCGATGAGGTGTTCAAGCCCGTTGAGGTCGGCGGAGTTGCGCGTGTACAGACGCGCCGATTGGGCGTGCGCAGTCGCGGCGATCAGCAGGTCCATGACGCGCGCCCGGGGTTGTCGCCCGATAGCCATGACGACGGCGGCCAGCTCTCCGTAGCTTGCTGCAACCGCATCGTCGACGGGCAGGGCGTCGAAGCGCCGTTGCAGAGCCGTCAGTCGACGGAGCCGCTCCGCTCGGACTGCGGAGTTGGGCGTGACGAGCACCCCAAAATGCAGTTCGGCCAACGAGGCGGTGCTGATCGCCAACTCGCCGGCCAACGGCGGCACGTCCGTCGCAATCAACACGCTGGTATCGAGGATCGCCTTCACCCGCGGGGTTCCCACGGGTCGACGACCGATTGATCGATCAACTCACGATCGCGCTCCCACTCCGGGTCTGGCCTTCCGGTGAGCAAATCTGCGACCGCTTCCCACGGTTGCCACTGCTTTGGGCTGGCCGGAACCAGCCGAGCGGCCAGACGCCCCGACACGGTCACGTTGATTTCCTCACCACTTTCCACTCGGCGGATCACCTCGGAAGCGTCCTGTCTGAGTTCGCGCAATCCCACGGTGTCCATCCATCCACTATAGCATATGTGCTACATCTGGTCTTGACCAGTTAAGAGGAAGCGTCGAGGCAATACTGGTCCCATGAATGCGGCGGACTGATTCGCTGATGTGGAGGTATCAGAAGGCGGCTTGAACGATCCCTTTTTCTTGGCCGTCCTCTCCCTACTCGAGCGGGTGCGCCCGGCCGAAGTGGACCGCGCCGCGAGCCGCATAGAGGTGACTCTTCCTACGTCGACTTCCATCTCGCCCACCGGTCAGATGCCGAAGCCAACATAACGATGTTCTGCCGAAACGGCGACTACGGCGCCTCTCCGAGCATCATCGAGATAGCGGAGGAGTACTACCGGGCCGACGAGAGCGACGATCCGGTCCCCGATCAAATGTTGGACGAACTCGAACTACTCCTCACTCACGTCTACAGCGTCAAGAAGACCACCTGGCGAGGCAAACCCGTCAGCACCGAAATCTGCGGCCCTCGCCCATTCCAGGATCCGTGCACCCTTAGCCTGATCCATCTCCTTGGACCCGTCCGTGCATTCTTGCCCAAATCCTCCCTAGTGACCACCGTTCGCGCGGTCTCCTTTCGGCCACGAGGCACCGATCGGTGAACTCCGCGATGTTCTCTCCCGCCCGATAGCGTGGAACGCGACAGCCCCGAACCAGAGCGTTGAGGGCGGGGAGGTCGTACGCTTCGGTGAGTTCGAGGTCGGCGTAGATGTCGTCGGTCGGCACGATTCGGATGACGCGCCCGTCGGCTCGAAAGGCGCCGACGTAGAGGTCGTCGACCACATCGATGGATTCGGCGAATTCCGAGGCCATCCGCAGATCGTCGAAGACGTAGGCGTACCCGCCGTCCTCGAAGACGAGGACTCGCTCGTCTGCGCTATCCATGGTCATCGCCCACTAGGTTGCAAGCGACTAAGGATGACTCCGCTCAAGACGACCAGGACCCCGATGACCAGTGTGCCGGAGAGCTCCTCGTCCAATAGGACCGTACCCATCGTGACAGCCACGACCGGCAGCAGGTAGGTCACCGTCGAGGCCAAAAGTGGGCCGTCGTCGGTGATGATGCGGTAGTTCAGGACGTAGGCCACGCCCGTCCCCACGACGCCCAGCATGAGCAGTGCGGCGACAGGGATCGGGTTCAACTCCACGGGGTCGAAGCCCCCGAACGGGCTGGCGAGGATCAACAACCCGCTGGCGGCGATGAGCTGGCCCGCCGAGAGCACCAGCGGCGGCGTTCCCCTGCCGGTGAGGTAGCGCCCCATGACGATGTAGCTCACCCCGTAACTGGCGGCCGCCCCCAGGCAGGCGAGGGTGCCCAACAGCGGCGCCGCGGTGGCTTGCCAGGGCGCCAAGAGGAGGATTGCGCCGACGAATCCGAGGAGGATGCCGAACGTTTTTGTTATCGTCAAACGGTTCTCGGTACGGGTGAGTATCGCAAACAGGAGGGTCCAGAGCGGGGTCGTCGCGTTGATGGCGCCCGCCAGATTGGAGTTGACGGTCTGCTCGGCGAAGCCGACCAGCGTGTACGGGATCGCGTTTCCAAACAAGGCCGCGATGGCGAGGTAGAGCCACATTCTCGGCTCGGTGGGCAGCCGAAGACGCTTGATCGCCAGGACGACCAGCAAGAGCAAAGCCCCCAGGGCCAACCTTCCGAAGGTCAGCTGGACCGGTGAAAAGCTGCCCAGGCTGAGCTTAATGAAAAGGAACCCGCTCCCCCAGAGCAGCGCAAGCAGACCTACCCGGGCCAGCCCACCGACGTTCATGGGTTCATCCTGCATGAACGGCCCCCAATGGGCACGTCGCGTTAGATCCTGTTCCCGCACCGATGGACTTCGACCCGAACAAGCCGCCCCACCGTCGACCGAACAAGCCAGGGGTGGTGGAGTGGGGTTAAGATCCCGAACCCCACCTGGTTGATCGAAACATGGTCGGGCGTCTCCACCGATCAATCGTTCAAGGAGCGGTCATGTCATTCCCCGCCGAGGCTCGTTCACACCCATCGGCCGATCCGCAAGACGCTTCTACCGCAATCGTCGCCGATCAGGTCAGCAAGTCCTACGCGGTCGGCAAGACCCAACTCGAGATCCTGCACGGAGTGTCGCTGAGGGTGAGGTCGGGAGAAATGGTCGCGGTCATGGGGCCGTCCGGTTCGGGGAAATCCACGCTGTTGTACTGCCTGGCGGGGTTGGAAGCACCCACTAGTGGGCACGTCGTGCTCAACGGACGCCCGCTGGCCTCGTGTAGTCGTAGCGATCTGGCGAAGATGCGTCGCAGCGAGATCGGGTTCGTCTTCCAGTCCTACAACCTGATCCCGACACTCACGGCGTTCGAGAACGTGGCACTGCCGTACCGGCTTCGTAAAGTTCGCCCACCCCTCGAGCTAATCGGACAGACCCTCGCCAGGGTCGGGTTGGCCGAAAGGGCGCAAGCCCGCCCGCCGTCCATGTCGGGCGGTGAGCAACAACGCGTCGCTCTCGCACGGGTACTGGCCCAACAACCCCGGATCGTCTTCGCCGACGAGCCCACCGGGGCTCTGGACACCCGCTCGGGGACGGTCGTGTTGTCCGAACTGCGCCGCATCGCCCACCAGCCGGATCAGTGTGTGCTCGTCGTCACGCACGACCCCGCGGTGGCCGCACAGTGTGACCGGGTCATCTTCATGCAGGACGGTCTGTTGGAGCGCGAGCTTCGGCCCGACAGCGTCGACGAGGTCGCCGGCGTGCTGGCCGCCCTTTCGGACGACCAGGCGGCCTGAGCCGGTTGGTGGCGGAGTAGCGATGACGGATCGGGTGAACTGAGTGTTTCGCGTACATCTAGCCGAGCTTCGCGACTCCTGGACGGCCTGGCTCGGGGTATGCCTAGGATTCATCGTCATCAACTTCACCCTCTCCCTCTCTGCTTTGGCCCTGCTGAGTGGGCTGACGGCGGTCCGGTCGGGGAATCTGGCCTTGGACGAATCGGCCGCCTTCGTCTGGGCGCCCGGCATGAACTTGGTGTTCTGCGCGGTGACCGGTGCCACTGTCATCGGCTCCTCCACCAGCCTGGTGGTCGATTCCCGACGCGGGTCGCTTGCCAGGCTCTCACTCACCGGTGCTACCCCGAGGCAAGTCGTGGCTACAATCTTGAGCCAGCTCATCGCCGTCAGCCTGGCGTGTTCGGTGCTCGGCGGCGCCTTGGCCCTCGCAGCGTTGAAGCCCACCTTGGCGTGGGTGGCCTACGGTCGTCGCAACGACGAAGGGCTCCCGCCGCCCGAAACGGTTCACGCGCTATGGCCGGTGCTTCTGGCCGCACTTTTCGCCGTCGGCATCACCCTGTTGGGCGGTTTCAAACAGGCGCGCATGGCCAGCAGGATCCCGCCGGTGGAGGCGCTCCGGCTCGCCAACGATCGCCCGGAGGACCGCATCACCGTCCTGCGGTGGATCCGCATCGGGGTGTGGCTGCTGACCGTCGTGGCGGCATTCGGGACGATCCGCGCGATCACGGCAGAACCGACGAAGGAGACCATCAGCAATCTGCTGCAGGTCAGCATCGCCCTCCTCATCGTCGTGGCGGCGCTTCTTGCCGATCTCGCGCCGCTGATCGTCGGACCTCTCACCCGGGCTTGGACGACACTCGTGCCGCCGATCAACCCGAGCTGGGGCTTGACCCGTGCCACCACGATCGCCAAGGCCAACCGTCTCACCAAATCCATCGTTCCCGTCATGATCGCCATCGGGCTGACCTTCGGCATGGTCGCCCAAGCCGACGTGCTCGTCGCCTCGTTGGCCGCCAGCGGATTCGACGTCCAGCTCACCGGTGTCGGCCCGGGCACCCTGGTGATCTTCCTCGGCCTGCCGTTGTTGATCGCACTCTCCGGAGGCGTCGGCTCTCTCGTCATGATGTCCAAGCAGCGAGAGGCAGAACTGGCGCTCTCGGGGATCATCGGCACCACACCGGCACAGCGTCTGGCGATGCCAATCATGGAGGGCGTCATCATCGCCGTCACCGGGGCGCTTCTCGGGCTCGTCATGGTTGTCGTGGCTATCGGCTATCTAGCCGTGGGGTTTTCCTTGACCGACTTCACGTTTGCCTTCTCCCCGTCCTTCGTCGTGCTGGCCATCGCCTTCGGGATCACCTTGGTGATCACGGTCTCCGCCACCCTCCTGCCCACCCTGGCCTCGTGGCGTAAGCCCGAACCCCGGGTCATCGCCAGGCTCACGGCGGAGTAGGTGCTACCGAACCGGCGAGTTTGCCGATTGGCAATATGACCTCGGCTTCTACCACCATCACAGTGACCACGGTGCACCGAGAGCGGGCTTAGGATGGCGCACGCGTGCAATACCAGCCTGGCCACCATCCTCGATGACGCGGGGAAGCGCTTCGCCGGGCCGACTTCTAAGCAGAGATAGCTGCCGCTGACCACCGGCGCCACGTGCTTCCTCGGACTCCGCCCGAACACGATCCTCGCCGGCCCGCTGACCTCCACTCGGCGGACGTTTCCCAGTCATATTGGGATCGAACCAGACGACCTGGACAGGCTGAGCGTCGTTAGCTGCCCGCCCGTAGAGCGCCAGCGCAGACACCTTCAGCATATTCCGCGTGTGAGCCTTCCGGTACCGGCGAACCTATCCGTGGCCGTCTACACAGCTATCGATCGTCCGCGGCCAAAGGTGGCAGGACCACGCTCACCGGGTGCTGATGCGGCCTCCAGGGTCGGAGCACGAGTTCGACGACGTCGCCCGCCTCGATCGGGGATCCGGCCTCGGCGACCCACGGCTTCCGGAGGAGAAGCCCTCGACTGGCGTCGCCGGCCGGGAACGCGGCCGCCAGCAGCCAGCAGCGTTGCAGAGGCAGCGGGAGGGCGAACGATCCCGGGCCTCGACGCATAATGCCCGCCAGCGGCACGCGGACGGGCACCGGCCGGGGGAAGAGCCCGATCCACACCTGCCATGCACGGCCGGGGGGCTCCGGCTCCGTCTCGAAGCCGATGGTGCCCGCCACCTCACCGCCGCGAGGCTCGGCGCCGGCTCGCGACACCGGGGCATCCGAAGCCCGGAGTCGAGCGAGGGCGCGAAAGCGTCCGGGTGACACCCCCACGATGTCGGTGAATCTGCGGGTGAACGTGCCCAGCGAGTCGTACCCGACGGCGTGACAGACCTCGAGCACCGACCGCGTCGAGCTCAGCAACTGCTCCTTGGCGTCCTCGATCCGGACGGCCCCGAGATAGCGATTCGGGGACGTCCTGCTGATCCGCGCGAATAGGCGGGTGAGGTGGGTGGGGCTGTACCCGACACGGGCGGCGACGGCGTCGACGGGAAGCGGCTCACGCGAGTTCTCGCGGATGTGGATGGCCGCCGCGGTGACGGCCTCGTGGTCGGATTCGGTGCCCACGCCTCGAGCCTGGCACCGCGTGAGCGGGCGGTCAAGGGCTCGCCTTGGCTCCGAGGTGACTCCGGGATTCAATCGCGGTGCAGGCAGACGATGTTGCCGACGCCGTCGTCGATC
>JBBSOW010000038.1:0-27304 GCA_038259365.1 Propionibacteriales bacterium | reverse complement strand
CAAAACCTCCGAAGAAGTCCTCACCAAAATCGACCACAAGCGTAAAATGACTTCATCGACGGGCCGCTAGGCTCACTTCCGTCAAGTGTCATAATGTCACTTATCGGACAGATGGATGGACGGATCGCGGGATCGACAACCACCATCCGCGGTGCCATGATGGCACCATGAAACGGATGAACCTGCGGGACGTGCCCGACGATGTCTATGCGACCCTCGCTGGAGCCGCTCACGCCCATCGGCAGTCGCTGTCGGCCTTTGTCGTCGAGCGGCTGACCGAGGTCGCTCAGGTCACGCAACTCGATGACTATCTCGCCTCCTACCAGCCACCTGAGCGTAGTGGTGTGACCATCGAGGACGTCGCTGCCGCCGTGCGGGAGGTACGGGAGGCGTCGTGAGCCTAGCTGTCATCGACGCGTCGACCCTCGTCGCTTACTACGCCGCCGATGACCCGCGTCGAGGAGCAGTCGTCACCAGACTGGCCATCGGCGATGCATTGTTCGCACCTGCTCACCTGGACGCTGAGATCGTCGCCGCGTTGCGCGGGCTGAGCCGACCGAACCCTACGCTGCGAGCGGCCGTGCCCGTGGCGCTGCGGCATCTCGCGGGATTCCCGATCCGACGCATGCCGCTCGCGCCGCTGTTGCAGCGCATCTGGGAACTGCGTGACCACATCACCGCCTACGATGCGGCCTATGTCGCGCTGGCTGAACGACTCAATGCCCCGCTGATCACCTGCGACGCCAAGCTGGTCTTGGCCAGCGGCCGACTGTGCAGGTTCGACGTAATCTCCTAATCGTGTCCCGGCTGCCGCCCATACGGCCGTGTCGACCGCCTCGCCCAGGAGGGTGCGCCGCCACTGCTCGGATTCGCGTGGATCCTCGCCGTGCCCAGCGAGAATGGCTGCTTCTAGCTCGGGGTAATGCGAGAAGTCCTGGGTGTCAGGGTCGTCTTTAGCGGGCGTTCCTTCCAGCAGTTGGCCTGGCAGGTACCTGGTGACCAGCACAGCTTGGCTGCAATGGCGCCGTACAACAGCTCGGGCGCGTGGTCCGTTGAGGCGCACGGACTCAGCCACTCTCGTGGCGCTCGGAGCTCCCGCGCGATGTGGCCGTCCGATGCCCCGCCAGCCTTTAGGATGATGCGACCCTACTAAGCCTAAGAGCCGACCGCCCAGTGGAAACGTCACGTCCCTAAGCGAATCGGCTGGGCCGATTCGCCTGTCAGGCGGCGGTGAAGTGCACACCGCTGAAGCGAGAACGCCATCGCGTCACGCGGGCGGCGAGATCTGCGAGATCGGCTCCGGGGGTGAGTCCGCCGGCGATGAGGGAGGCGAGGTCGTCCATGTCGCCTGGCAACATGCCGAGCCGGACCAGCTCGGGTGTGCCGAGGCGGAGGCCGTTCATGTCACCGCTGACCGGTTCGACGGGGAGACCGATGCCGCTGGCCAACAGGTTGACTTGCCGCAACTGCTTGGCCGCCTGTTGCCCGCCTCCCCACTGGTGGGCCGCGATCGCGAACTGGTGAGAGTCGGTGGCGCCGCCGGCGCCCTGGAACACGGGGAGTCCTCGCTCGATGAGACCCGTGGCGAGGGCGTTGGCTGTCTCGATCATCGTGGCGGCGTACTCTTTGCCAGCAGCCTTCCAGTCGAGCATGGTCACGGCCAGTGCGGCCGCCTTGCCTGCGTCGAAGTTGGCGGTCAGGCCGGGGAAGGCGATCGCGTCGAGGCGTTGGGCGATCCCGGGTTCGTTCGTCACGATCAGCCCGCCAGGGGGCCCGCCGAGGCTCTTGTAGGTGCTCATGGTCATCAGGTGGGCACCCTGCTGGAGGGGATTCGGCCAGGCGTCGCCGGCGATCAGCCCGCATAGGTGGGCTGCGTCGAAGAGGAGCACGGCTCTCACTTCGTCGGCGATCTCGCGCAGCGTGGACACTGGGTGGGGGTAGAGGTTGAGACTGGCGCCGATGGTGATCATCTTCGGGCGATGCTCGTGGGCCAGGGCACGTACGGCATCGACGTCGACGGTGAACTGGTCGGCGCTGACCGGTGCGGGGATGGTCCTCAGCCGGTACATGCCCGCGGAACCGCCGGCGTGATGTGTGACGTGGCCACCGATACTCGTTGGCGGGGAGATGATCGCGTCCCCGGGGTCACAGGTTGCCATGAACGCATACAGGTTGGCGATGGCCCCGGAGGGGACCCGGATCTCGGCGTACGCCGCGCCGAACACTTCCGCAGCGAGCTCGGCGGCGATGACCTCAATCTGCTCGATGGCTTCCAGGCCCATCTCGTATTTGTCTCCGGGGTGGCCCAGCGATGGCCTCGAGCCGAGTCCGGCCGAGAGCATCGCCTCCGCGCGGGGGTTCATGATGTTCGTGGCGGGGTTCAGGTTGAGGCAGTCGCGGTCGTGGATCTGCCTGTTCTTCTCGACCAATCGATCCAGCTCGGCAGCCACCTCGCCACCGGCGAGCTCTGCCGTCGCCGAGGCAATGGTGTGGACGTACTGTGAACAATGATCGGGGAGCCAGGGCCGGAGTGCGAGAGCGGTCATGCGTCCATGCTTCACCACTTGACCGGTAAGCACCAGCGCCGATTTGTGGACCACAGCAGTTAGTGTTGCTACATGTTCGATCTGTCTCGCCTGGTCTTCCTCGGCGCGGTCCATCGTCACGGTTCGGTGGGGGCGGCGGCCCGTGAGCTTGGCTACACCTCCTCTGCGGTCAGCCAGCAGATCGGCAAGCTGGAACGCGAGGTGGGGCTGAGCCTGCTGGAGCCGGCCGGACGCGGCGTCGTGCTCACCGACGCCGCCCTGGTGCTGGTCGAAGCCTCGACCAGCATCGAGGCCGCCCGCGACGTGGCCCAGGGGCAGCTCGAGGAGCTGAATGGGGGCCTCACCGGAACACTGCGACTCACGGCCTTTCCCTCCGCCATCCGTGGCGTCGTCGCCTCCGCCCTGGCTGCGCTGGCCGCGTCGGCGCCAGACCTCGAGTTGCAGCTCAAGGAGCTGGCCCCGGAGCCCGGCCTTGACGCCGTGACCAGCGGGTACGCCGACGTGGCGCTAGTCCACGACTGGGTCCACGACCGGATGCCGTTCGCCGCAGGTCTGGAGATAGTGCATCTTGCCCACGACCCCGTCGACCTTCTCGTGCACGCGTCACACCCGCTGGCCGGGCGGAAGTCTGCCGAGCTTTCCCAGACCGGCAGTGACGTGTGGGTCACCGACGTCTCCGACGGTATCTGCACCCGCTGGATCCTCGACATGCTCAACGCAGCCACCGAGCACCCACGGGTGTATTTTCGGGCCGAGGAGTACGCCTCCCAAGTGGAGTTGATCTCTGCGGCGCTCTGCGTGGGCGTTCTACCTCGGCTGGGACGCCCGGCCCTGCCCGACACCGTCCGGATCGTGCCCCTGCGCGGCCCAGTGCCTACCCGACGCTTCCTGGCCATCTACCGCAGATCGACATCGCGCAGACCCGCGATCACGCGCTTCATTCAAGCACTCAAAGACCAGGACTACTGAACAGTGAACACCCTCGATCGGCTCTCGTTAGTGCTGCTCGACGGTGAGCCCGCCGGGTGTAACGCTAGTTTCCGAGGATCTGCGCCGAGCCACAGACTGGGCATCGGCGATGCATTGTTCGCACCGGCTCACCGGGGCGCCGAGATCGTCTGATCACCCAAAACTCGCTCTGTACTCGGAACAGATCGCGGTGTAGCACGACCAGGTAGCGCGTACCATGAGTCTCATGACGCTATCTGACAGGGAGCCGAAGACCGAGGTCGGTGTGCGAGAGTTGCACGACCAGCTCAGCCGCTACCTTCACTACGTCAGTTCGGGAGCTGAGGTCGTCGTGACAATGCGTGGACGACGTATCGCTCGCTTGTCCGGTGTCGAAGCAACTGACCCGCTGGAGAATTTGCGTGCCCGTGGACTTGTGCGCGACCCGCAGGACAGGCGGGGCCCAAGGTCGGGACGTGTGCGACTCCAGACCGTCGGCAACGTCTCCGATCTGGTGATGGAGCAGAGACGCTGATCGTCTACCTTGACACATCAGCTCTAGTGAAACTGGTGTTCGACGAACCGGGATCGGAGTTGGCCGCAGAATTATGGGACCGCGCCGAACTGGTGGTGTCAAGCGAGTTGATCTATCCCGAGGCTCGAGCGGCGGCAGCGGCTGCCCATCGACGGGGTCTGATTGACGCGGACACCCTGCGCATCGCAGCCGACACGATTGACGCTCTCTGCTCCCAGCTGAGCATCCTGGGTCTTGATCGAGAGTTGGCGCACATTGCAGGAGACCTCGCGGAGGCTCACGGCCTGCGAGGCTACGACGCTGTTCATCTCGCGGCCGCGATGGGTGTCGACTCCTCCTCGCTTCTCCTCGCCACCTGGGACCGTGAGTTGGCCCGCGGCGCGATCGCAGCCGGATGTATGGTCTCACCGCCTCCCAGTACGTGACGCCCGAGCATTGGTAGCCAGTGCTGGAGTCGGCGCACGAACGATGCCTGCAGGGTTGCCCTCCAGATCCGAGATGTCCGCGAGGATGTCCGGCAGGCGTTGGCCGACCAGGCGGTCGCTCGGGGACAATCATTGCAAGGATTCCTCTTACGGTTGGTTACTGACGAAACTCTTCGCCCAACCAAAATGGCCATACTGGATCGATTCGATGGTTGTAGCGACGGTTCGAGGTTGTCCTTCGCAGAGTTCCCCGAGGGCCTGGACGGTCAACGTCGTGAACGGGATGCTGTGCTGAGCGGGGTAGACGACGATGTCTCGTGATCGTGGTTGATGCTTCGGTCCGGGCGAACGCCCTGACCGATGATGGCGTGGTGGGTCACCGCTCGCGAACAGAACTGGCCCGGGATGCGCACTGGGCCGCACCCGACCACCTTCTCACAGACGTGTTTTCTGCCGTTCGCCTCGCCCGGGTCCCGAACCTTCGCTGCGAGGTCCGCCTCGTCCAACCGTCTTCCTGAAGGCTCCCGTGCCGTGCCGTGCCGTGCCGTGCCCGGTCCCGGAATCCGAGCCGGCCTCCTCAGCGACCGCGCCCGAGCATCGTCGTCACCTCACCGAGCAAAGAGGCGCGAGCCTGTTCGATCGCCTAGTTTGGGTCTCTGTCGGCCGGCGTGCACACGCATGCCTGGTTGCCCTCGGAGTCTGCGAGAACCCAGAAGCTGGGCGCGGAGCTGTCGCTGACGAGGCGGCCGCCGGCCGCGATGGCCGCCTCGACCCGGGCCGGCGCGACGTCGCGCGGCACCCAGACGTCGAGGTGAAAGCGCTGTCGAGGAGTCTCGTGGGCGTCGGTGTGTTGCATCCACAGCAGGGGCAGGCGTCCGCGCGGATCGGCGACATCATCGCCGTCGACGTGGCCGGAGCCACCGGTCAGCAGGGCCGCCCAGAACGGGCCGATGGCGGCGACATCGGCGGTGTCGAGGGCCAGCTCGAGTTCGCCGAGCACGCTCGGATCGGCGCCGATCCCCCGGTCCGCAGCAAGGCGGCTGATCTTCTCGGCCAGGTCGAGGTCGCGGTTGGTGATGGCGTTCACGTCGTGGCTGATCAGCGTGAGATCCACCCACGGGTAGGTCAGCTTCACATCGGGATGGTGGTTCGCGGCCTCAGCGGACTCGGTAACCGCGCTCACGAACTCCAGGCCCGCAGCGAAGTTCTTGGTGAGGAAACGAGCATGCAGCGACGTGGCGAGCTTGCGCCAATCGGCAAGTCGTTCCTCGATGTCGGACAGCGTGATATCACCCATGTCCACCATCGTGCCACGCTAGGCGCTGACCCGCACCACCCAATCGGCGTTGTCGCGACTCCCCTGCACCAACTCGGCGTTTCGCTGATCGCTTCCCAGCACCCACTCCCGGGCCTCCTCGGGGGTCTTGCCGTATTGCACGTGTCGCGCGATGAGCTGGTCCAGACGCTGATCTTCGTCCGGCTCGAGAAACCACGCTTGATCAATGTAGGGACGCAGCCGCGGCCACGGCTCGCAGTCCAAGAGCAGGTAGTTGCCGGTGGTGATGATCAACTGGCAATCGGCGGGGACGAGCTGAGCGCTGCCGACCGACGTGTCCAGCGTGCGGTCGAAGATCGGCACGTAGATGTCACCGGCGTCGGTTTCTCGCAGGCGGCGCAGGATCTCGACGTAGCCGTCCACGTCGAAGGTGTCCGGGGCACCCTTGCGATCGCGCCGACCCAAGTGGACGAGCAACTCGTCGCTGAGGTGAAAGGCGTCCATCTCGATGATCGCCGTTCTCGCCCGCATTCGTTCGGCCATCAGGGTGGCCACCGTGGATTTGCCCGAACCGGGCGCACCCAGGAGGCCGAGTACCCGGCGTCCTCGCTCCCCCACCAACGCCTGAGCCCGTTCGACGAGCTGATCCAGGCTGGCCTCGACGACATCGGTACTGTGTTCGCTCATTGTTCTCCCGCTTTTGCTCGTCGCCGCAAAGCCGACTGGGCTGCCCGATCACTGTAATCGGACAGCCCAGTGAGTTTGCTCGTGGGGACACTAACGAACGGCGGAGCCGCCCTTGAACTTGACCTTGGCCTGGACGGCCTCGGAGTTCATCGCCCGGGCCGCCGCGAAGCGGCCTTGCTTGGCGGCCTTGTAGTTGGCTCCATTGACGCCCGTGGTGCTGTAGCCGTAGATGCCGACGGACCACGCCATGGCGTCGATGTTGCGGTCGAACGCCTGGCGGTCCAGGTTCCCGAGGTTGTCGCACTTCTGGTGGTAGCAGGGGTCGTAGGCCGCACCGGCGCTGCCGCCCCACAGGGCCGCCTGCTCCTGGGTCTTGACGCCCTCGGCTCCACTGAACAGACCGCCGGCCGGAATGCCCGCCTCGATGAAGGGCCCATAATCGGAGCGACCGTCGAAGTCGGTTCCCTGGGTCTGGAGACCCTTTTTGGTTTTGAGGTAGTTGGCGAACGTCTTCTCGATGTCGGCCGAGCCGTAGGGGCCGGCGCCGGCGCCCTCGCCGTCGGAATCGTCGCCGTCGTAGACGAAGTAGGCCGCGTTGGGCGAAGCGATCATGTCGAAGTTGAGGTAGAGGGCGATGTCGAGACTTTGAGCGAAGCTCAGGCGGCTGACGTAGTTCTCCGAACCGAGCAGGCCCTCTTCTTCGGCGGCCCACCAGGCGAACCGCACCGCGTTCTTGACCTTGGGGGCGGAGCCGAGCTTGAGGGCAACCTCGAGCTGGCCCGCGCTGCCCGAACCGTTGTCGTTGATGCCGGGGCCCTCGGTCACGCTATCGAGGTGCGCACCGGACATGACGACGTTGCGTTCGTTGCCGGTGCGCGTCTGGGCGATCACGTTGCGGACCTTGGCGGTGGCGAAGGTGTAGTCCAAGACCATCGTCGCTTCGGCGCCGTCCTGTCTTGCCAAGCTATCTCCGTCGGCCTGATCGACGCTACCCGCCGGAATGGAGGCGGCTTCGCCAAGAGTGCCGTTCACCGGGCCGGCGGTGTTGTTGGAGACAAGGACGCCAATCGCGCCGGCCTCGGCGGCATTTTGGGTCTTGAGCAAGAACGTGCAGCCGCCGCGACGAATCAGAGCGATTGTTCCGTCGTAAGACTTCCCGCCGAAGTCGGAGGCCTCGCAGCCGGTCGTGGAGTCCTCCGGCACGACCGCCAGTGGGGCGGTGATCCCGTCGGCCGAGGTGCCGGTACTGCTGCCCAGCTTGCTTACCGTGTAGCTGTCGTCCCCGACGCTCAGGCTTTCCGCGTTCTTCGTCTCGGTGGTGAAGTCGAAGGACGGCGTACTCACCTTGTATCCGGCCTGACGCAGCTGCTTGGCCACGTAGTCGACGCTGGCCTCGTAACCGGGCGTGCCTGCGGCCCGGTTACCGCCGTTGCGATCCGCGATCCGCTGGAAGGCGATCAGGTGACGATTCGCGTCGCGGCCGCTGGTTTTCTTGGTGAGCTTGGTCGCCAACTTCTGGGGCTTGGGGACCGCCGCCTCGGCCGTGCTCGGCACGGTAAGAGCCAGCAGCGAGGACGCCGCAGCGAGTGCACACATGGTGCGCAGGCGGGTAGATCTCATGGAGGGGTACCTCTTCTGGTTCGGGGGTGAACGACGCCGGTCGTCGAAGTGCGAAAGGCAACGCGCGGGGCAGTGGGATCAATGTTTCAGCCAAACCGCGCCAGGTCAATAGGCTGTCAAGATTTGTTGACCGGTGAGGTGAGGTGTCTGTTGCCGGGTTGTGCCGGTTCACTCAACCTCACCATCGAGATAGAACCATCGGCCTGCGCGTTGCTCGAACCGGCTCTGTTCGCGCAGCTCCCCGCTTGCACTCCCCCGCCGCCACTGGGCCGTAAAACTCACCGTCTGCAACGAGCTTTCGTGCACTACCAGCGAGACCCACTCCAGGCTCGGATCGAGCGTGACACGGGCGGGACGGGTCTTGGGATGCCACGTCCGGAAGATGTAGTTCGACTGTCCTTCGACGAAGGCGGTGTATCGCGAGCGCATCAGCGCTTCGGCCGTTTCGGCTTGCGCCTCACCCCGCAGCAGCGGACCGCAGCAGGCGTCGTAGGGCAGCATCGATTCACACGGACAACTCGGGCAGTGCAACGCAGCCATGGAGTCATTATCTCTCACACGGCACGTCTCAAACTTGGCCGCCGGATCTTCATTGAGCCGACGGCCAAGCGAGACCGGAGATGAATCGTCCTTGGCGTGGGACGACATCCGCCGCCCGCGAACTGTTGGGGTGAAAAGGAAACGAGTCTATCGGGGGGTAACCCGGTTCCTTCATCGCAGTTCGCGCGCCGCGAAAACTCCTCTTCTTTCCCGGGGTGGGAACCCATCGTGATGATGGACGGTGCATGAAAAGAATCTCACCCCTGTCAAGGTTTTGTCAAGAAACTGTCAAGTTGTGTCAACCCTTTGTTCGGTGCCGGGCCTCGAGCTGCAAGATCAGGGACGAACTCGCGGATCGCCGGAAGGAGGCATCCAGCAGTTCCGCGACCTCCGCCCAGTCGGTGGCGGCGTCGACGTCGACCCCTACCCAACCGCTCGGACCCAGGTAGGCGGGCCGGTAGCAGCGTGGCTCCTCCAACAGGGATCGGGCTTCGTCGTCGTCGGGGTGAACCAGGATGCTCCGCGCGTGCTGGACGTAGCTGCCGTCGACCTTGATAGACCCGCCGTAGTAGCAGAACACTTTGGTGGTGAAGAAGGTTGGACGACCGTGCGAGACCTTCTCGTCCGCGCCCGGAAAGGCCAACGCCAATCCCCGTACTCGCGCCAGGACGGGGTCGTTGGGATCGAACATCAGCTCGTGGGCCACGAGTCAATGCTAGATCTTGAGCAGCTCCGGCGCTCGCGAAATGCGTCACGCGGCAGGTTCGTGGCAGGCTGGAACGACCTAGGGAAAGGCGTACCTCGTGAGCGACCTCCTCGACGAGACCGAAGCGACGGCAAGCACGAAGAAGCGCAAGAGTTGGATTGCGATCGTCGTCGCACTGGTCGTGCTCCTTACGGGTGGCGCCTTTATCGTGAACCAGATCACCGGGGCCCTCGGCGCCTTCGGACCCGGTGCCGATTACAGCGGCGAAGGTCAAGCCGAGGTCGCCATCTCGATTCCCAAAGGCTCGAGCGGTACCCGGATCGGGGAGATCCTTGTCGAGAAGGGGGTCGTCAAGTCGCAGAAGGCGTGGGATAATGCGGTCCGCGCCGACAGCCGATCCAGCTCGATCCAGCCGGGCACCTACCCGATGAAGACCCAGCTCCCAGCGGCCAGGGCCTTGGAGATCTTGGTGGATCCGAACTCGCTGGACCGCAAGTTCGTGTCCGTGCCCGAGGGACAGCGCCTCAGCGAGCAGGTGGCGACGCTGGCGGCCGGGACGGGGATCGCCAAAGGCGAGTTCGACGACGCTCTCGCCGACCCGGAGAATCTCGGGTTGGCCTCGTATGCCCAAGATCGGCCCGAGGGCTTCCTGTTTCCCGACAGCTACCAGTACACCGAGTCCACCTCGGCCACCGCGTTGCTCAAGAAGATGGCCGGTCGGTTCAACACCGTCAGCGACGAGGTCGGTGTGCAAGAGGGCGCGCAGGCGCTCGGGATCACCCCGTACGAGGTGGTGACGATCGCGGGGATCATCGAGAAGGAGGTGCGAATTCCCGAGGATCGACCCAAGGTGGCGCGGGTGCTGCTCAATCGGGTGGCCAAAGGCCAGCCCTTGCAACTGGATTCCACCGTCCACTATGCGGCGAACAAGCCGGCGGGGGCGCCGCTGACGCGGGCCGAGTTCGAGTCCCCCAACCCGTACAACACCTACACCAACCCCGGTCTACCGCCCGGGCCCATCTCGGCCCCCGGAAAGGCCGCGCTCGACGCGGCCGCTCACCCCGCGGACGGGCCCTGGCTCTACTTCGTCACCGTCAACCTCGCGACCGGGGAGACCCGGTTTACCGAGGACTACGCCGAACACGAGCGCAACGTGGCCGATTACGAGGCGTGGTGCGACGCGAACGGCAATCCGTCGGGTTGTTGAACTTGCCGCCATCTCCGGCGCTGATGTCGCACGGCCAAGGGCTAGGTGTGCTCGTTCCCGCTTCGCAGCCGGGGCACCTGGTGCACTGATCCGTGTGACGCGCTGGCGCGCGTAGTAGCTTGGCGTTTTGCGAGCAACGGGAGAGAACACATGAGTGAAACCAACGTCCGCGTGTCAACAACGATCGACGCGAGCGCCGAAAATTTGTTCGACGTGCTGGCTGAACCCGACCGCCACGCGGAGCTCGACGGATCTGGCATGGTCGTCTCGAGCGATACTCACGCGCGCCTGGCCGAGGTCGGGCAGAAGTTCAGGATGAATATGCATTGGGCCCACCTGGGTGGGGACTACCAGACCGATAACTACGTCAACGAGCTGGTCCCCAACCGCCGTGTCGGATGGCTCACCGCCGATGCCGGCACCGAGCCCGCCGGCTGGGCCTGGCTATGGGAGTTCGATCCCGACGGATCGGGAAGCACCAACGTCACCCTGACCTACGACTGGTCTCGGGTTGACGATCCCGAGGTGTTGGCGAGGGTGACGTTCCCGGTGGTGAGCGGGGCTGAACTCGAGGGGTCGTTGAGCAAACTCGCGGGCATTGCTTGCTGATCGGCCTGGGACGGTGACCGTCAGCGCCGCACGGTGACGTAGTAGCGTGGGATGGACCCGAACACGAAGGAGACTCAATGAGTGAGAAGAGCACAACCGTTTCGCGGACCATCGACGCCTCGGCGGCCGACATCTTCGAGGTCTTGACCCTGCCGAGTCGGCACAAGGAGATCGACGGATCGGGCTTCGTCGTCTCCGACGACCACACCGATCGGATCACCGCGACCGGGCAGAAGTTCACCATGAACATGACCGCCGATTTCATGGGCGGTGACTACCAGACCGACAACCACGTCAACGCCTACGACAAGAACCACATGGTCGGTTGGCTGACCGCCCCGGCTGGCACCGAGCCCCCCGGGTGGTTCTGGCTGTGGGAGCTCAAGGCTCAGGGATCTGACGACACCGTGGTCACGTTGACCTACGACTGGTCTAACGTCACCGACGAGGAACTGCTCAAGAAGATCAGCTTCCCGCTGGTCAGTGAGAAGGAGCTCGAGGACTCGCTGAACAACCTCGCCGCCGCCGTCAGTTCCTGATTGCGGCCTAGCAACAGTGAAGCCGGGTTCGGATACCGTCCGAACCCGGCTTCCTGCCGTCGTCAGATGCAAGCCTGCGGGAGCGTCACTCGAACAGGATGTACTCGGGGCGAGGCTTGAGGGCCATGACCTCCTTGGAGGTCATCAGGCGGCTGGCGCCCTCGGCGTCCTCTTCGTAGAACAGTTTGAAGCCGGGGCTGACGAACTTCGGCGCGTCCTTCATGATGCGCTTGTAGAGTTCGACCTTGGCTCCCGGAGGCCCGATGCCGTCAATCGACTTCACGAGCACGACGCCCTCGTGTTCTTTCAGCCCGCCCTCCTTGTTCACCACGTCCGCGCGCAGCTGGTGGTAGACGATCACCTTTTCGGGCAGGTTGTTCTCCTCGACCAGGTCGGCAGTCCACTTGGCTACGCCGTTGAGCTCCTTGCCCGTGGTCTTACCGAACACGCGGCCGGGAACCTGTCCCTTGCCGATGGCCCATTCGGGATCGAGCGCCAGACCGACGTCGGGCTCCTTGAGCCACTTCTCGTACACCTTCACCTCGTCGATGAAGTCGGCCCGGCCGGGCTGGATGTTGAGCAACAAGATGGCCTCGTTCTTGCGGGCCGTCTTCAGCCACTGCTTGACGACCTTGTCTTCGATACGCGTGCGATACATCCCGTCCTTGCCGGGCGTGGAGTGCACCGTGGTGGCGATGAGCTCCATTACCGGCAGGATCTCGCGCCCGCCCTTGTAGGGCTTCGCGCGCTTTTCCATCTCGACAACCCGCTTGTTGAGGTTGCCGATGCCGAGGCGGCCCTGACCGGGGGCATCGGGCGCGCCGGAGTAGCCGAACAACCGGTAGTCCGGAAAGATCTCGGTGCCGCCCCGGGGAAGTTCCAGCTGCTCGGGGGTCGGGCTGGGCGTCGGCGTGGGCGCCTCGGGGGCGGGAGCGCTGGCGCCTGGAGTCTCCGAGGCGGCCCTCTGTTCGGGCGCCGGCGCGCTCGACGGGGAGGCGCCGCAGGCGGCCGCGGTCACGAGCACGGCGACGCTGGCGAAGGCCGCGAGCCGCCTGGTCCAGGCGCGGCGCGGCAAAGCGAGGGCCATCACAGGTTGATCATGTGGCCGGCGATGCCCTCGACGGCCTCCTTGAGGGCCTCGGAGAGGGTTGGGTGGGCGTGCACGTTGCGGCCGATCTCATGGGCGGTGAGGTCCCAGAGCTGGGCCAGGGTCAGCTCTGGCAATAGCTCGGTGACGTCGTGGCCGATGAGGTGAGCGCCGAGCAGCTCTCCGTGGGTGGCCTCGGCGACGATCTTGACGAACCCGGTGGCGTCGCCGAGCCCGTGAGCCTTGCCGTTGGCGCTGAAGGGGAACTTGGCGACCTTGACGTCGAAGCCCTTGTCCTTGGCCTGCTGCTCGGTGTAACCGAAGGAGCCGATCTGGGGTTGGCAGTAGGTGGCGCGGGGAATCATGTCGTAGTTGAGGGCCATTGTCTCGGCACCCGCGATGGTCTCGGCGGCCACGACGCCTTGCGCCTCGGCGGTGTGGGCCAGCATCAGCTTGGCCGTGACGTCGCCGATGGCGTAGATGTTCTCGACCGAGGTGCGCATGAAGTCGTCGATCTCGATGGCCCCACGCTCGGTGAGGGCCACTCCGGTCTTTTCCAGGCCGTAGCCCTCGGTGCGCGGCGCGAAGCCGATCGCCGAGAGCAGCTTGTCGGCCTCGAGGACCTGGGACTCTCCCCCATCGGCCGGGCTGACCGTTACCTTGACCCCGTCACCGGACTCGTCGACGCTCTCGACCTTGGTCTTGGTCATGAGCTTGACGCCCAGCTTCTTGTAGGCCTTGGTCAGCTCTGCCGATACCTCGGGATCCTCAAGCGGCACGATCCGGTCCAGGAACTCCACGATGGTGACGTCCACGCCATAGTTGGCCATGATGTAGGCGAACTCGACGCCGATGGCGCCCGATCCGGCTATCACGATCTTCGCCGGCAGGTCGTCCAGCAGAATCTGCTCCTCGTAGGTCACCACCTTCTCGCTGACCTCGACACCGGGCAGCATCTTGGTGGTGGCCCCGGCCGAGATGATGCAGTTCTCGAAGGTGAGGGTCTCCTCGTCCTTACCGCCGGCCACCTCGATGGTCTTGGCGTCGGTGAAGGTGCCCCAGCCGTCGAACTCGGTGATTTTGTTCTTCTTCATCAGGTAGTGCACACCCTTGACCATCCGGTCCGAGACGCCACGCGAACGCTTGAAGGCGACTCCGAAATCGAACGTGACGTCGCCGCTCATGCCGAAGGTCTTGGCTTCGTGGGTGAAGATGTGGGAGAGCTCGGCGTTGCGCAGCAGCGCCTTGGTCGGGATGCACCCGACGTTGAGGCAGACACCGCCCCAATACTGCTTTTCGATGATGGCGGTCTTCAGACCGAGTTGGGCCGCCCTGATCGCGGCAACGTACCCGCCGGGTCCGGCGCCAAGGACAACGACGTCAAAGTGTGCACTCATGGAGCCAACTGTAGGCATTCGTCGCCTCGTGCGCACTCGGCCCCCGATTCGACGCGCCGAAAACGGCTCAACTCCGAGGCGCGGTCAGGCAACGGGTTCGCTTTATATCGGCTATGAGTTAAAGTCGTGGGCGTGACTGAAACCTCTTTGGACCGAATCGGCGGCCTGATCCGCGACGCGCGCAAGCATCGCGGCATGACCCAGAACACGCTCGCGGAGGTGTTGGGCACCAGCCAGAGCGCGGTGCATCGGATCGAGGCCGGCAACCAGAATCTCAGCCTGGAGATGGTCAACCGGATCGCCGCTGCGCTGGAAAGCGAGCTCATCTCGGTGGGAGCGCCGCCGACGAACCTGCGGGTGCGTGGCGGCAACAGGCTGTCGGGTGAGATCGAGGTGCGTTCGTCGAAGAACGCGGCCGTCGGTGTGCTGTGCGCCTCCCTGCTCAACCGCGGCCGGACCACCTTCAAGGGGATCGCGCAGATCGAGGAAGTGAACCGCATCCTCGAGGTGCTCTCCAGCATCGGGGTCCGCTACACCTGGAAGGGCAAGGACCTGCAACTCGTTCGCCCCGAGCAGCTCGACCTCGACGCGATCGACCAGGAGGCCGCGCGTCGCACCCGCAGCATCATCATGTTCTTGGGCCCCCTGCTGCACTTCTACCCCTACTTCGAGCTGCCCTACGCCGGCGGTTGCAACCTGGGCGCCCGGACGATCGAGCCGCACCTGCAGGTGTTGCGTCGCTTCGGGTTGGACGTGGTGGCCACCGAGGGCGCCTACCAATGCACGAGCACCCGCACCACCGACGACGAGCGCTACGTTGTGCTCACCGAGCGCGGTGACACCGTAACCGAGAACGCCCTGATGGCGGCAGCGCTGACGCCGAGCAAGACGGTGCTGCGCAATGCCAGCCCGAACTACATGGTGCAAGACGTGTGTTTCTTCCTCGAAGCGCTGGGCGTGCGGATCGACGGCATCGGCACCACGACGCTCACCGTGCACGGCGTGGAGAGCATCGAACGCGACGTCACCTACATCCCCTCGGAGGATCCCATCGAGGCGATGAGCCTGCTGACCGCCGCGGTGGTCACCGGTTCCGAGCTGACGATCCGCCGGGTGCCGATCGAGTTCCTCGAGATCGAGCTGGCGACCCTGTACGAAATGGGTCTGCGCTACAGCCAAACCGAGTGGTACGCATCCGGGAACGGCCGCACCCACCTCGCTGACATCACCGTCCACCCCTCGAAGCTGCGCGCCCCGCGTGACAAGATCCATCCGCTGCCGTTTCCCGGGCTGAATATCGACAACCTGCCGTTCTTCGCGGTGATCGCCGCGACCGCCGACGGGGAGACGATGATCCACGACTGGGTGTATGAGAACCGCGCGATCCACCTGGCCGAACTGACGAAGCTCGGCGCCGAGGTGCAACTGCTCGATCCGCACCGCCTCATCGTGCGTGGCCCTACGAACTGGCGAGGCCACGACGTCGTGTGTCCCCCGGCTCTGCGCCCCGCCGTCTGCCTGCTGCTCGCGATGCTGGCGGCGCGCGGCACCTCCACGTTGCGCAACACCTACATGATCAACCGCGGCTATGAGGATCTGCCCGAGCGGCTCAACCTCCTCGGGGCCGACATCCAGACGTTCAACGACTAGCCGATCCGCTCGGCGGCAAAGTCGCGCCGGGGGTGGACGAACTCCTCTTGGGCCTGCGCCAGCAAGAGTTCGGCGCTGTCCGCCGCTGCCGTGGCCACGAGCAGCCCGTAGATTCTGGCGGCGGTGTGGCCCAGCGCCGCGCCGAGCGGTTCTCCCGCGAGGATCGCCGCCAGGAAGCACGCGGTGGTGACGTCCCCGGTCCCGGAGTAGGAATGCCCGATCAGCGGGGTGACCACTCGCCACGCCTCCGATCCGTTGACCGCCAGCATCTCGACCGTGCCGGGGTCCGTCCGATCGTGCTGGACGCTGGTCACCAGCACCGTTTCCGGGCCCATGGCGCGCAGCCGGTGCACCGCGTCGAGGACCTCCACCAGCGTCGTCGTTTCCGACTGCGTCAGCAGATCCAGCTCGAAGTGGTTGGGGGTCGCAATGTCGGCGGCGGGCAGCACGAGGTTGCGCATCAGCCCGGGAATGCCCGCGTCCACGTAGACTCCTCGGTCCACATCGCCCATGACCGGATCGCAGCAGTACACGGCTTCGGGATTGCGTTGCTTGACGAGCTCGACCGCTCCGAGGATGGTCAGGCCCATCTCGGGAGCCCCCTGGTAGCCCGACAGGACGGCGTCGCATCGGCTCAAGACGCCCCGAGCGTCGATTCCGTGCACGACGGCCTCGACATCGGCGGGGCGCAGCATCGGGCCCGCCCATGACTCGTAGCCGGTGTGGTTAGAGAAGTGCACGGTCAACACCGGCCACACCTCTACGCCGAGCCGCATGAGCGGGAACGTGGCCGCCGAGTTCCCCGCGTGGCCGTAGGCGACCGAGGACTGGATGGACAAAATCGCGGGCACGTTCAACATTGTGCCCGATCGAGTCTGTGCCGGAGGCTGCCATGCCGCGGTTCTTGCTCCCCTGGCCTACAGTTTGTCGGGTGCAGCCTGCCAGGGACGAGTTACCGCCGGGAGACGATTCGGGCGCCGCTTCTGCACCTCGTTCGTCGACGCGGCGGCACGGGGCTACCGCGGACGTCCCGGTGTTCCTCGACGCCACCGACGACCGCTGGGCCTGGCGGCGGCGGATTCGGCAGAATCCGAGCCAAGCGTTCGTGTACCGGATCGGGGTCGGACTGTTAGGTAGCCTGCTCATCATCGCCGGTTTGGCCACGGGCTGGCTGCCTGGACCTGGGGGTATCCCCCTGATCTTGTTGGGCCTGGCCACCTGGGCGAGCGAGTTCGAATGGGCCCAGCAGTTGATGCAGTTCTTCTTGAGCCAGGTACGGCGCTACCGGACCTGGCCCATCCGCACCCAACTCCTGTTCTGGGTGATCCTTCTCCTCGTCTTCTGGCTGGCTGGCTACGTCGGCCTGGTCCTGTTCGACATCCCGTCCTGGGTGCCCACCAGTATCGCGGGGTGGCTCGACAAGCTCCCCGGTGTGCATGCCCGCTGACCGTCGCCGAGGTGAGTTCGGCTACTTCGACGCACCCTTTATCGCCCTCGCCCATCGCGGCGGTGCGATGCACCCCGACAACCGGGGACGCGAGAACTCGGTACACGCGTTCGAGACGGCCGCCGCTTTGGGCTACACCCATCTCGAGACCGACGTGCACGCCACCTCCGACGGGTTGCTGATCGCCTTCCACGACGAGCGGCTCGAACGGGTCACCGACGGGCACGGGCGGGTCGACGAGTTGCCCTGGTCGCAGGTATCGAAGGCCCGCATCGGCGGTCGCGATCGCATCCCGCTGTTCGCTGAGCTGTTGGAGGCCTTCCCCGGCCACAACTTCAATATCGACATCAAGGCCCCCGGTGCGGTGGAGCCGCTGTATGCGACCCTGAGCGCCCACCGGGCGTTGGATCGGGTCTGCGTCGGCAGCTTCGGCGCCCGGCGGTTACGTCGCTTTCGGCGCCTCGCCGGGCCGGACGTGGCCACGTCGGTGAGCGGTCCGGCCATCCTCTGGAACCGGTTCGGTGGCGGCCTGACGTCGTGGGTGAACTCTCCCGGCCAGGCCCTCCAGCTTCCCCTGCGGTGGCCGATAGCCGGGCGAAACACGGTCTTGGTGCGGCCGCAGCTCATCCGGGCTGCTCACCGGGCGGGCAAGCAGGTCCACGTGTGGACCATCGACGAGGAGGCTCAGATGGAAGAACTGATCGATCTCGGCGTCGACGGGTTGGTCAGTGACAACATCGAGGGGCTGAAACGGGTGCTGCAGCGGCGCGGGCTCTGGCACGATCCTGGCTAACCCCACATCTGGGGCGATTTGCTGGGATCATCGGAATCGGCAGGGAAAGGATGTGTCCGTGACGGCTCAGCCGCGGCAGCAGCGTGATTCGCTAGCCTTATCGTCAACCCCATCGCGAGGACGGTTCGCCGCGTGGGCCTTCTACGATTGGGGCGGCGCGGCGATCAACGCCGTCATCATCTCCTTCGTCTTCTCGGTCTACGTCGCCACGGCGGTCGCGGACCCGGCCCCGGGCGAGCTGTCCGGGGAAACCATGCTGAGCATCTCCACCGGCCTAGCCGGTCTGGTGGTCGCGGTCCTGGCTCCGGTCATGGGCCAGCGAGCCGACGCCCGTGGCAAACGCAAGGGCAACCTCGCCGTGTGGACGGTCATGCTGATCTTGACGACCTCGGCGATGGTCTTCGTCAAGCAGGACCCCGATTACCTACTGCTCGGCCTGGTGCTGCTCGGGTTGGTGAGCATCTTCAACGAGTTGTCCTCGGTCTCCTACTACGCCATGCTCCGGCAGGTGAGTACACCGGCCACCGTCGGCCGCGCCTCGGGCATCGGCTGGGCCATGGGCTATGTCGGCGGCATCGTGTTGCTGCTGGGGGTGCTGGTGCTGTTCATCAACCCCAACACGTTGGGAGTCACCAGCGAGGGCGGGCTGAACATCCGTCTCGTGGCGCTGGTGTCGGCGGCCTGGTTCGGCGCGTTCGCGATCCCCCTGTTCATCGCGGTGCCCGAGATCGAGGTGACCGAAGCCGCGCCCAAGCAGGCGAGCTTCGTGCAGTCCTACAGGGTGCTCTGGCTTGACCTGGTGGAGCTGTTTCGCATCGATCGCAACGTCGTGAAGTTTTTCATCGCGAGCGCGTTGT
This sequence comes from Propionibacteriales bacterium, assembly GCA_038259365.1. GTDB lineage: Bacteria > Actinomycetota > Actinomycetes > Propionibacteriales > Propionibacteriaceae > JBBSOW01. The sequence goes on along the minus strand of JBBSOW010000038.1, from coordinate 8,435 downwards.
ACCGCGACGGGCTGGTCTCGGTGTTCGCCTTCGGGGCCGTGCTGGCCAAGTCGGTGTACGGCCTCAGCGCCGGCGAGGTCATCCTCTTCGGCGTCGCCGCCAACATCGTCGCCGCCGCGGGTGCCCTCGCAGCCGGTTTCATCGAGGACCGCGTCGGGCCGAAGATCATCATCAACGTGTCTTTGGCCGGGCTCATCACCTCCTCGACGATCCTGCTCTTCGTCGAGGGCAAGACCATGTTTTGGATCTTCGGGTTGGCGTTGACCCTGTGGGTCGGACCCGCCCAGGCCGCGTCGCGGTCCTTCCTGGCTCGGATGGCCCCCGTGGGTCACGAAGGCCAGATGTTCGGGCTCTACGCCACCACGGGCCGCGCCGTGTCGTTCTTGGGCCCGGCCCTGTTTGCGCTCTTCTCGTGGCTGTTCGACGCGCCCAGGGCCGGTATCGTCGGGATCGCTGCCGTGCTCGTCATGGGCGCGGTGGCGCTGTTCTTCGTGTCTCCCCCGGGCAAACCCGTCGACCTGCGATCATCGACGCCATGACGCCGGGGCCCGCTGCCCGCCCGTTCGAGGCCCCCCTATAGTGGAAACGGCGGCGGGGTAATCGGCCAGGGGAACATCCCAGGATACTCGAGCGTTGACTCTAACGCATGGCCGTCCACGGCTAGGGAAGGTGATCTGATGGCTGATCGAGCATTGCGAGGCTCCGGCTTAGGAGCCAAAAGTTTTGAGGATGAGGCGGGCATCGAGTTTGCGGCCCGCCAGGAAATCGAGTTCGACTGCGTGCGGGAGCACCATTTCACGATCACGTTCTCGGCGGAGGCGGACCTACCCACCCAGTGGGAGTGCCCGCGCTGCGGCGCCATCGCCAAGCGCACCGATGGCGTCGTCGCCGAGCCGAAGGAAACCAAGCCGGTCCGCACCCACTGGGACATGCTGCTCGAGCGACGCTCTATTTCGGAGTTAGAAGAGTTGCTGGCCGAGAGGCTGGATCTCTTACGCGGTAAGTAATCCGATACCCCTGGGCACAGGCTCACCGACTCGTTTCGGTGGGCCTACGCTAGTTTGGCCCGGGGCCACCGCAGGGACTAGGACGCTGCTGAACAAGGCTGGTTTCGGGGGTGTCTGTTGGCTCAGGTCGTGGGCGAGGGCGGCGGCCCGCTGTTTAGGGGGTGGCGAGACGTCGGTGGTTTTGAGTTTCTGAGAGCCGGTCTTGGCTGTTCGGGGGTGTTCGGTGTGGGTTAGTCGGCCATCGGACGGTCGGCGTATGGGAGGTGCTGAGGGGCGGGGCCTGACATCATGTGGCTCCTAATTCCTGCGTCGCAGACGGCGTAACCCCAGTTGATGAGTTCTTCCTGCAGTTGGATTGACATGGCGGCTAACCGGGTGTCCGTTGCCGCCAGACGCGCTGCCACAGCAGGGTCCACAACCAGTGGATCCGGCAGCGGATAATCGGGCATGTGGCTGCGGATCCCTAGGTACACCCCGGCTCGAGCACCTGACTTGTAGGCGTCGATGACTTGGCGTTTGCGGAGGGACCGAACCTGACTATCCATCAGGAAGAGAACACGTAGCGTGTGCCGAGCCCAATCCGCAGGCGGATTCTCTTGCGGTTCTAAGGGTCCTCCTCCGCCGTCACTGACCAGGATGGTGCGGCACTTCTTCCATGCTGTTTCGAGCCCGAGGTTGTCGTACACGCCGCCGTCGGTCAGGCGAATACTGGCGCGGAAGCCGTCGGCGGTCAGGGTATTTCCCGGCTCAGTTGTCCATGTTTGGCCGCTGAGGTCAAGCGTGCAGGGGGACAGGACCGGGGGGAAGGCGGACGAGGCGGCCACCGCTAAGGCCAGAGGTATTTCAGGACAATTAATCCGGCCAACCCGATAGTCGGCGAGGTAGGGCTTGCTGAATCGCAGCAACGAGGATGACTCAAGGTTGGTCGCGTTGATCACGAATCTCGGCCGGTTCGGGAGTGCTTGCAGGCTCGCGTCGCCGTAAAGATGCTTCCGGTACGCCTTGGCCACAACATCGGAGACCGACAAGAACGGTAATGCTACGCCTTTGAGGACGGCGCCGACGTCGATGGTCTCACCCGCCAAGCCTCTAATTGGCGCCACCACCTGTTCCACGAAGTTTTGCGCGACCCCGGTGTCATCGAAGCCCAGTCTTGACCAGTTCATGCCCAGCACTCCGGCGGTGATGGATCCGCCGGAAACCGACGAAATCCGATCGAGTTGGGGCAGATATCCAGCTTCGTTGAGCCGCCACAGCACTCCGACGTGAAACATCATCGCCCGATAGCCGCCGCCGGAAAGGCACAGCGACGTTCCCGAGTCGGGTTCTTTGTACGTGTCTCCGGTAATACGACGCACCGGTGACGCTAAGGAGTCAGTAGCTGGGCCGACTGATTCTTGGTTTCCGTCGATCATCGGGTGCTCCTTGTGGCCAGTGCGCTGTTGGGTGATCGGTTCTTTCGGTTCATGGCTGTTCCGCCTCCACCCTTCGAGGGACAATGCCTCTCCCACAGGCATACCGACTAAACACTGTCGGCGTCAACCATGCGGCACGTCACGATTCGAAAATGAAAAGAGACCTGCTCCCGACAGCGATGACGGACGTCTCCGACACCACCTGCGCTGCATCGCCGTGTTGTCGAGGTTCCGGTTCGGTGCGGAACATGCGTCCTGCGACTGCCAGAGCAGCCCAGCGGGCGCTGTAGTCCGGGATCGCCAATGGGCGGCCCCACTCGACCCGTGTCGCCTGAGCCAAACCCGCACCAGCTAGAACGCCAAGACGCGCCGAGGGTCACTACAAGGAAATCGTGTGCCGCTCACCGGGCTTGGCGAAGCGCACGTCCAATTTTTGAATGGTTCTGCGGGCGATGAAGAACGCGTCGAGGCGTTCATGGAGGCCGAGCTTGCCGTCGTCGGGCTCGCCGCCGTAGGTCAGCCACAAGGTCCACGGGATGGCGTCATGTAGCCGCGCATCGCACAGGAGGGTGAGCGTGTCATTGTCTGGGTTCCCGTTGAGCCCGTTGGCTGAGATTACGTAGTGGCGGGCCCGGACTCGGTCGAAGAAGCAGGCGTCAACGTTGCGCTTGCTGCCGTGATGGGGGAGTTTGAGGACGTCCACCATCAGGGGTGGCCCGTCGTCGGTCAGAAGTCCGGCTTCCTCGAGGCCGTCAATGATGTGGTTGGAGCGGGCGTCGCCGGTGAGCAGCAGCGTGCGCTCTCCGGAGCGTGCGAGTACGACGATGCTGGACAGGTTGAACACCGAACGGTCCAGGATTGCAGCCGTTGTTCCATCGGAAGGGGGGTGTTCCACCTCCCACTCAGTCCATGTGGTCTGCAGCCTTTGAAGTTCCATCGCGGTGGGCGCGAGCACGGTGAACGTCAAGCCCGGGACAACCTCGACAATGGTGTCCGCGTCGCCGCGCTGGACGAGGCCGCCGCCGAAACTGGTGTTGCGCTCGATATCGAGCGCGATCGCGTCCTGGTGGAGGGCGATGCCGCTGCTGACTCCTGCGGTGACCGCTTGGCTCTCCTTGCCGGGAGCGGTGGCGACGAACGCCTGTAACGCAGACGCCCGGACGCTGGTTTCCCCCGCCGTCCCGGTGGCTCCGGTGAGAGCACCGAACGCATTGAGCCACAACTCGCCCACCCGCCACTCAGCTGGCCCAAGATGGTTCACTTGGCGGTCGACCGCTTCTTCGAACATGTCCACCAGGCCAATGATGTGATCGTTGTCGATATGGCTGACCATGACCATCTGGATGAACAGCGGCTCAGGGCGTTCTGCCATCAATTCTTGAAGCCGCGGTTTAAGTGCCGCGTCATAGACGCCGGACGCCCCACCGTCGATCAAGACCAGATCGTTGCCGTGATGCAGTAAGAGGCAGTCCCCGTGTGCGGCGCGGAGAACGTCTAGGCTCAGCGTTTCGAGTTGACTCATGGTTACACCGACTGGATGGCGCGGAGTATGTCGAGCATGCCGCCGCCTTGATAGTGGCGCTCGCGGCCAAGATCCGTCGCAGAGTCACAGAGCACACGTTTGACCCGATCAGGTTGTCCGACTAATTCGCGGTGGCGTGCCATTAGTAGGGCCGCAGCGCCGGACACGTGCGGGGCGGCCATGCTAGTGCCGTCCATGCGGGCAGACTCCCCGCCCGGAGCCGGTCCCGTGATCTTTTCGCCGGGGGCGACGAGGTCGGGCTTGGCGCGTCCGTCACCGGTCGGGCCGCGGCTTGAAAAGTACGAGATGCCATACGCGTGTGGCTCGATGCGGTGAGTCGAGCCGACCGTGATCGCCACTTCGGTGTTACCGGGGTCGCTGATCGAAACGGTTCGATACCCCTCCCGTGGTGGCTCGCCGTGGTACGTGAAGTCGGCGCGACCTTCGTTGCCCGCCGCCGCTACCACAACAACGCCGGAGTTATGCACGCGCGTAGCCTCACGGCAGATCGGGCTACGGCCGCATGCGGAGTTACGCACATCATGTTCAAGCGAGATCGACAGGTTAACCCCGTGAATAAGGGTCCCGCCGCTTTGCGAGTTTAACCAGCGAACGAATGACAGTGCCGCCAGGATGCTGAACTCGTAACCTTTGCCTGCGTCGTCCAGCACCCGCAGGTCGTACAGCGACAATCCAGGACAGATACCCTTCAACTCATGCCGGGGTGGTTTGCCGCGATCCCCCGGGCGCCAGTCGCCCGCGATGGTCCCAGCGACGTGAGTGCCATGCGGGTCGAGTGGGGCCCTGTATGTGGAGTCATGCCTCATCTCGATCAGGGGTGCGAACATGGCCCAGTCGATGGTGAGGCCACTTCTCATCGCGTCTTGGATGGCGTTTTCGGCCGGGTCGGCACGCACGGTCCTGGCGAACGTCGTGGCGATGCGCTCGCGCAGGCTAGTGAAGTCATACGTCTTCCGCACAATTGTGTGGTGGGTGAAGTCGGCCGAAGGTGGCGTCGACAGCGCAGCGCCTGTGTCGCGGTACTGGAAGGCCGGATGCTGCGCGTCAATGCCAGAGTCCACAACCGCCCAGGCCAACCCTTCGACGTCAGCGGGAAAGACCCGACTCGCGGCATCCGCTTTCACCGTTTGGCGCGACCGCCAGACTGTCACTTTCACCTCGCGGTTACGGCTCACCGACCACAGCGGCCGCACCGATTGCTCGCGCAGTGCCAAATTTACGTCGTCTTTGGGATTTCCAAGCTCCGCCAGCACACGTTCCGTGAGCTTGCGCAGATCGCTGAGGCCCTGAGAGTTGGCCTCCTCCTCGGACGTGTTGGTGAGTAGGCGCCCAGCCACCTGCACCCACCACTTCAGCTCGTCCACCGGCGATGGGACCTCTTGCGACTGGCCGCCGAACTCCGGCGCGAGCTTGTCGCCCTGCACAAACGCTGCCAGGTGAGCGAAGACCGAGCCCCGCTGCGGTCGGATCAGGTCCCGCCACCACGAAGACAGCGGCAACACGTCCCGGAGAAGATCGCGGAGCGTCAGGCGGACAGCCACATGCTCACCGGCCCATGCCAGCTGGTGCTCGGCCGACGGCTCGCCGAGCCGTTCCTGAACGGCTTTGGCGAGCGTGTCGACGGGCGCACGAAAGTGCGGCTCAAGTAGCAGGTCTTGCCGGTCGTTCACCGGCCTATCGCGGTAGGCAAGCCAAACATCGGGATATACAGGCGAGTCTTGCGTGAACCGTCGGCCGCGCCTGGGACCCAACAACAACTCCTCCAACTCTTCCTTTTCTAGGGCCATGAAAATCACTTCACCTCCCTTTCCGATTCCTGTCAAGGGTTAATGTGCATCAATACGATTATTTAAACAGGCGACCGGTTCCGCTACGCAGCATCGACCGACTTCACTGAACGCGTGACAGTGGAACGGGGGAGTTGGGGAGATGAGCCCGTGGATAGTGACCGTGGACACGGTCAGGTCAAGAGGGATGAAGATAATCGTTGGTAAAGGAACGACCCCACCCTGCCGCGCAGCACCGGTTGACCGATATGAACGGGCACCGGGTCACCGCGGCGCGTCTACTGCTGACAAAATACTCCGACCCCGTCGCGGCCGCGCTCGGCGGGCTCATACTGTACCGCCTCGGCCGACTAGCGGAGCGACAAGAGTGGGTCGAGAACCTCAGCCGCGACTTCGGCTGGCTGCGAGATGGACAGATACTGTGCGCAGCCTTCCTCAGCCGAGACGAGGAGAAATAGTCAAGACCTAATGAGTCTTGAACGACGGCGATTCCGGGCGCGGACGCCTTGTCAAGACTCGGGACTGTTGAGCCCTCTCCACAGACGGGCGGCGTGTCCGGGGTCGTTGTCGTGATCTGTTGACGCAGGGTGTTGATCATGGTTCGAGCCCGCGTGCACGGCACATACCTCGCTACTCGGGAGCCTACGAGCTCTGACGCGAAGACCGGGGCCGTGCGCGTTGCTGGGATCGTGAACGGCTCAATCGGAGGGCAGGCCATCGAGCCTTGTCATTAGGGCGCCGCACGTTCTCACTAGGGAGCAAGGGACATCCACATCGGCTGGAAGGGAATGTGATCACGTGATGAAGGTGTACTGCGGAATTGACTGGGCGGAGAGGCATCATGACGTTGCCTTGGTGGACGCCGAGGGGAAGATGGTGGCCAAGCGGCGAATCGCAGATTCTGCCGCCGGGTTTGCGGAGTTGACCTCAATGCTGGCCGACGCTGGCGATGCGGAGGAGTCACCGATCCCGGTGGCGATCGAGACCTCGCGCGGTCTGTTGGTCGCCGCGTTACGGGCCAGTGGGCGGTCGGTCTATCCGATCAACCCGATGGCGGTGGCCCGGTATCGAGAGCGGCATTCGGTGTCGCGGAAGAAGTCTGACCACCTGGACGCAATGACCCTGGCCAACATCTTGCGCACCGACGCCCACATGCACCGACCGCTGCCGGCCGACACCGAACTCGCCCGAGCCATTGCGGTGCTCGCGCGGGCTCACCAGGACGCGACGTGGCGCCGTACCCGCGCCAGCAACGAGCTACGTTCGCTACTGCGCGAGTACCACCCAGGCTTCCTAGGCGCCTTCGCCGGAGGTAGCGCGACCAACCTGGCCACCGCCGATGCCCGCGCCGTGCTGGCCATCACGCCAACCCCGGCGGCCGCGGCCAAGCTGACCAAGGCCCGCATCGTGGCGGCACTTCGGCGAGGCGGGCGCCAGCGCGCTATAACCCCGCTCGCCGAGCGGCTCCACCACGATCTTCGTCGACCGCAGCTGCGTCAAGACCCGCTGGTGGAACAGGCGATGGGCGCCCAGGCGTTGCGGTTGCTGGCCACCTTGAACACCGAGTGCGCCAGTGTCGACCATCTCGGTGATGCCGTCGCTGGGGCGTTCGCTCAACATCGCGACTACGCGATCATCACCAGCTTCACTGGTCTGGGTGACTGCACCGGCGCCCGCGTGCTCGCCGAAATCGGTGACGACCGCAACCGGTTCGCCGACGCCCGATCGTTGAAGGCCTACGCCGGGTCGGCACCGGTCACCAGGGCCTCGGGCCGTAGCCTGTCGGTCACCCATCGGCGGGTGAAAAACAATCGCCTGGCCGCTGCCGGGTTCGTCTGGGCTTTCGTGGCCGCCACGCACTCACCCGGGGCCAGCACGCTGTACTACCACCGTCGCGAACTGGGAGACCGGCACGCCGCCGCGCTGCGTAATGTCTTCAACCGTTTCATCGGTTGCCTGTTCCACTGCCTGCAGACCGGCCAGACCTACAACGAGGCCATAGCATTCCCAGCCTCCAGCAGCCAGCCTGAAGCCCTCGCCGCTTGACAGTTAGCAAGATCGGAGGTCTGTGGATCGGTGTGTTTCAGGCGACTTGTTGATCACCTCCGATCTGCTCGGCTGATTCGTCGGGGCGTTCGATGAGGATGCCCTTCTCGAACCGGGCTCCGGCACGGACCAGGGCGACGAGGTGGGGCGCGTTGACCGAGCGCCACCTGGCCTGAGCAGACTGGATGAGCTTGAACGCCATCGCCACCCCAGCAGCACGCGAGCCGGGCCCTTTGGTAACCCGCTGACGCAGCCGGACGGTAGCGAAGGTCGACTCGATCGGATTGGTGGTTCGAAGGTGGATCCAATGCTCGGCCGGGTAGTCATAGAACGCCAGCAGCACGTCCATATCGTTGGTGATCTTCGCCGCGGCCTTGGGCCACTTGGTGCCATACTCGGCCGCGAACGCCTGCGCCGCGGCAGCGGCGTGCTCTTTGTCCTCAGCATTCCAAATCTCAGCCAGGGCGGTTTTCGCGGCCGGCTGCGCCGACTTGGGTAGGCAGTTCAACACGTTGCCGATCTTATGAAACCAGCACCGCTGCTCCACGGTGTCGGGGAACACGTCGCGGACCGCCGCCCAAAACCCCAGCGCCCCATCACCGACTGCCAGCACGGGAGCGGTCATGCCGCGGTGCTT
>JBBSOW010000037.1:0-28156 GCA_038259365.1 Propionibacteriales bacterium | reverse complement strand
GGACCCCGCCCGTGCGCTGGCGTCCTTCGAGGACGCGCTCGACTCGTTGTGCGGGCTCCACGTCCGCAGCCTCGGCCCCTCGGCGGTGGCCGACATAGCGTGGTGGAGCGGTGCGCCAGTCTCTGCCGTCCGATCCTCGCTGGACCGGTTGAGCCGGGCTGGGGCGGTGCGATCCGCACGGGGTCCTGATGGGCAAGAGTTCTTCGATTCTCCCCACGCCAGGGTCGATGCACCGGATCCCGGCACCCGTCTGTTGGCAGAGTTCGACTCTCTCGTCTGCGGATACGCGCCGAAGAACCGGCTGCGCTTTGTCGATGCGGAGGCCCGCGAATACTACTGGACCTCGTCCAACGGAATGTATGCGAGCGTGTTGTTGCACGACGGGCGCCTCCGCGGATCGTGGAAGCTGCAGGGCACGGGCAAGAAGCGAAGCCTCACAGTCGGGATGTTTCCCGGCCAGGCAAAGCTGGGGCGCACAACTCTAAACCCAGGCGTGGCCGCACTGGAAACCGCTTTGGCGTGCAACCTGGCCGAGGTCAGCATCCTCGCCGGCCGGTAACGGCCGCTAGAAATCGGTTTGCCGACCTCGGGAGGTCGGCTACCGCTCCTCGACGCCCGCGTCCCTGAGTGCCTTCTCGGGATCGGCGACGTAATCGTCGGGATCCTTGTCGACCGGCTTGATGCCCTTGGCCGCCTTGAGCGCCTCGAAGCGAAGGAACTTCACCGCGATCTCGTGACGTAGTTCGAGCGAGGCCCGCCGCCGGAAATCGGCGAGGTCTTGGCGTTCTTCCTCGCCCATGTGATCGGAATTGGCCACGTTGGCGTCGCTGACGCCTTGCCACCAGTCGTCAGATCCGGCTTCAGTCTTCGAGACCGCACGGATGGCCTCGCGGATCTCGTTGTGGTCGTGAACGGCGTCCTCGACCTCTTCATCGACCGAATCGGCGTCGGCGGCCCCCTGGCCGATCGTCAACAGTTCGGGGTAGAAGTAGAGTTCCTCGGCCTCGGCGTGGGTCTCCAGCAGGATCTCCAATCGTGACCAGACGGCCGCTAGGCCCTCGGTGTCGTCTTCGGGGAACTCTTCCAACTGCGCGAACATGCGGCGCTGCTGGTCGTGCTGCTGCAGGATGATTTCGGTGATGTCCATGGGGGTTGCAGTCCCTTCGTTCGTTGTCGGGTCTTGGGGCAGCCAGCCTGGGCTCAGGACCGTGCGCCTCGAAGCCGATCGATGTGCTCGGAGGCCTCGGCCTTGGTGAGCGTGGCGGGCAGCTCCTCGCCGGCCTGCTTGGCCAGCGTGTCCAGGTAGGACTTCTGAGATTCGGTCATGGGGTCATCCCCGCTGACCCACTGCGACGGATCCTTCTCCAGCGACGGGTCTTGGGCGTCGCCGGTTGCTCCGATGGTCGCCTCGCCGGACTGTCCGGCTGGGCCCTGGGATGACTCGAGGTTGTTCTCGCTCACGGTTATCCTTCTTCCTGGTTCGAACTTGACGTGGAACGGATCAGGCTATCGACTGCCTCTGAGGAATTCTGGGAAGAGTCTAATGCCACCCCCGACGGGCTCAGCCCAGCTGGTGAGCCCGAAACACCACAGCGTGCTCGACGCCCATGGATTCCCCGCCGGCGGCGAGCATGGGCGGGATGAAGTCGGCGGGCGTGGGGTGATCCGGCAGATCGGCCAGGTAGGCCAGATGGCATTCCAGCGAGGCGACCGCGGCCGCCACGTCGGCCTCGTCGACGACCAGGCCGTGGGTCGGATCGCCGCTGCCCGAGATGAGCAGCCAGCGGGCCTGCCACGGGTCCAGACCCTCCTCCACGAGCTCGGGAAAGATCCAGCGGTTCCCGGCCGCGGCGACCGCGTCCGCACAGGTCAGCCCCGCCACCCGGTGATCGGCCTGGTTCAGCCCCCACGGAACCTCATCGCTCCACGTCATGGTGAGTACCGCGTCGGGTCGCCGCTGCCGGATGATGCGGGCGATGTCGCGGCGCAGCTCCAGGGTGGGCTCTAACACGCCGTCGGGATGGTTCAATATGGTTAACGATTCGACACCGACGGCCGCGCAGGCGTCGCGCTGCTCCCCGGCGCGGACCGCGCGGGCCTCCTCGGGAGGGCGCTGCATGCCCGCCTCACCGTGCGTCAGCAGCAGGTAGGACACCTCGACGCCGTTGCGGGCCCAATGCGCAACCGCGGCAGAGGTGCCGTATTCCATGTCGTCGGGGTGGGCCACCACGCAGAGGACGCGGCTGACGTCGTCGGTGGGAAAGCGCTCCAGTTGTGCTGCCATGGAATCAGCGTACGCAACCGTGATGGAATCGCCGCATGACGTTGATCGCCCGGTTGGAGCGGATAGAGTTCCCCGACGGTGCCAGCTTCACCATCGACATGTTCGCCGGTGAAGGCGAGGTTTGCGACCCCGACGTGTTCGCTACCCTGGTGTTGATCACCAGCGGCAACCACTGCGTCACGGTGTTCTCGCCGCGTCGGGACGAGCGGTCGGTTCCCGGTGGCTGGCGGGAGCCGGGTGAGAGCCCGCTCGAGTGCGCGGTCCGAGAGGTCGCCGAGGAAACGAACCTCGTCCTCGACCCGGCGAGCCTCGGGGCCTGCGGGTACGAGGTCTATACCCCCCTCCGGGTGCAGGGCCGGTGGCCGGAGCGCGGTGGAGTGCTGCGGTTGTTCCGCGTCGAGCTGGAGGCTCAGTTGCCGGTGCAAGCGGTCCTCGACGACGCCGTCGACCCATGCTGGACGAAGGTCTCCGATTTCCGCGATCTCGCCGGCGAAAGGTTCTGGTGGCCAATGATTGAGGCGGCGCTCGCCCCCGCCCCGCCGACGAACCACTGAAGCGGTGTCCTACCATCACCCAATGGCAACGTTCATCCTGATACCCGGGTTGTGGCTCACCGGCCAAGCGTGGTCTGCGGTCACCCCCGAACTGACCGAGGCCGGACACGACTGCACGACCCTGACCCTTCCCGGGCAGGGTGACGGGAACGGTGCGGCCACCTTCGAGGATCAGGTCGACGCGGTGGTGGCCGCCGTCGACGCGGCGCCCGATGGCGCGATCGTGGTGGGGCATTCGGCCGCCGCGACGCTCGCCTGGGTGGCGGCCGATCGACGAGCGGAGAAGGTGCGCTCGGTGGGGTTGATCGGCGGGTTCCCCGCCGCCGACGGCGAGTCCTACGCCGATATCTTCGAGCCCGTGAACGGCGCGGTTCCGTTCCCGGGCTGGGAACCCTTCGAGGGCCCCGACGCCGACGACCTCGATGCCGACGCCCGCGCCGCTTTCGAGGCGCAAGCTGTCACCGTGCCCGAGGCCGTGACGCGGGGGACGGTGCGTCTAAACGATGCCCGGCGCTACGACGTCCCCACCGTCGTGATCTGTCCGGAGTTCACCCCCGAACAGGCCCGCTCCTCGATCTCCGACGGCGATATCCGCGAGCTGGCCGCGGCTCACCGCCTGGAGTTCGTCGATCTGGATTCCGGTCACTGGCCGATGTTCAGCCGGCCCGCAGAACTGGCGGCGGCCCTGACCGCGCTCGCCGAGCGACCCGCCGCCCCCTGAGGCTCGGGAGGGAAGGGCGTGTCACGCCGAGCGGTAGCCCGCGAGGTCCGGTCGACCGGCGCGTAGCCACCGGCCGGCGGCGATGACCACGGCCGGCGAGGTGCCGCGTAAGCGCGAGGATGCGAACTCACCCAGTGCGATGATGTCGGCGCAAGCGCAGCAATCGGGTAAAATCCCGTCCGGCCCGCGGGCCGTCACCGACCAGACGCGGGGATGGTTGGCCGGAAACGTCAGGACGCTCGGGCCTAGGTTGCCCGCTGCGGCAAACAGCACGACCCCCGAATCGGCCGCAGCGTCCAGCGCCAAAGAGATGCGCCTGGAGCCGTCGGCCCGGCCGAATGGCATCGCGATCACCTCGGCGCCGGCCTCGGTAGCGGCAGCAATGCCGCGTGCGATGAGTCGGTCGCGGTCGGCGCGTGAGCGCTCCCGGACGCCCAGCACGGGTACGGATACGAGGACGGCGTCGGGCAGGATGCCCACCGGTTCTCGCACGCCCTGACCGATGAGCAGTACCGCACAGGCCGTGGCATGTCGGCTCACCGGAGCCGCCCCCCAGGGCGTCGACACTCGTTCCACCCGGGCGGACCGGACGTCGGGATCGCCCCGATCGACGAGTCCGTCGATCAGGGCGATCCGAGTAGGGGTAGTCCCTGGGCGAGCGCCGGTCATCACGAATGGAACAGCCAATGCCAGCTGATGGTGTAGTGACCGCCGTGGCCGTAGAAGTGGCTCACCCGCGTGCCCGAGGACGGATTGCCCCAGGTTCCGTTCGGGTAGCGCCACCGCGCCGACGCGCTCGGCGTCGTGACCGCCACAGTCTTTACCGGAAACAGATCGTCCTTGAACAGGCCAATGATCCACTTGACGAACACATCCACCACCCAGGCCACGGCCTTTCCGATGGCCGCCCCGATGGCCTTGCCCAGGTAAGCCGAGACGACGCCCCCGACGGCCTCCTCGATGGCCTTCTTCACTTGGTCGCGGACCTTGTCCCACACGCTTTGCAGGAAGTCGGACAAACCACCGTTGTCTTTCTCGGCCAGCAGGAAGGAGACGCTGTAGCGCTTGGGCCAGTACTTGCCCTCGTTGAGGTTGAACCAGGTATAGCGCCAGTTGGGGTAGGATTTGGCGTCACCGTCGTCGAATCCGCCGCCGATGTAGGTCTCGGCGATCTTCTTCACATCGCCATCCTCGTCGACGCTGACGCCCGCCAGCGCGATTTCGTCGTGACCCCAGAACTCAGGATTGGTCTCGTCGACACACTTCACCTGGCTGACCCACAGGCCGAGCTTGTTGGTCGTCGCGAAGGGCTCGAAGTCACCCGAAACCGTGTCCTGACCGAAAGGATCTCCCTCGCAGTAGCGGCCCCAGATGTCGTCCATCCGTTCTTCGTTGATCAAGCCGCTGTCCTGGGCGGCCACATCGGCCTCGGCCATCCGGGTCTGCAGATTCTCCAGGCTGGCTCCGGACTCCACGCTGAGCGTGCCATCACCCTGGTTCAACCTGTCCAGCGGAACCAGGATTCGATCGGTGCGCATTCCCAGCAGCTTGGGGTCCAACTTCGGCATGGTGACGTGCTCCGTGAGCTGATCGAACCCGCCCTTTTCGACGAAGGTTTCCGGCTTCATCGAGCCCGCATTGCCGAAAACGATCTTCCGGGTGCGGTCGTCGCTCATCACGGACTTTCCGGCGCTCGTGTACTTCCTGCGCCGCACCTCGGGTAGGGCCGCCAGGGCCACCTTGGCCTCCGCCTCCAGCGAGCCCGCCTTGGCTTCGATGCTCGGATCGGCCGCCACGGCGGCGAAGGAGTACTGCAACCCCTGCAGGACCGCGTCGGCGACCTTGCGGATCTCGCTGTTGTCGGGAGCTTCGGCGGCCTCGTCGAGCGAGGGGATCGGAAGCATCCGAATGGGTGTAAACGTGTCGTTGAAATCGGGCATGACCTGCCACTCCTAGATAAGTGGTAGCCCCTTTGGACCACCTGTGACCTAAGGAGGTCCTTGCCCGGCTGGTGATACCACGGGCACAAAAGACGGGCGACATTAACCGCGTGGGGACGCCGACCACGGAGTCACCGAGAGCGTCCACGGTGTCCAGCAGACTTAGGGCGCCTTGCTACGCCTGACGAGCACAAATGAGGAACGGCCCCCTACCAGGGTGGACGCTCAGCCTATATTCGCTATCGAAATGCCACGCACCGACCAGTTTCTCCATCGGGGGCAGGACGATCCGCGCGGCCAGGTTCTAAGAGACGAGGGATAGGCGTGGCTAGCTTCCGCGCGGCCATGGCCGACACCCGGCCATTGCGCAACGCGAACTTCCGTCGGCTGTGGACCGCCGGGATCGTGACGATGATCGGCGCCCAACTCACCGTGGTCGCGGTCCCGGCGCAGATTTACGAGATCACCCGCAGCTCGGCCTACGTCGGGCTGACCGGGATCTTTGGGCTCGTTCCGTTAATCGTCTTCGGGTTGTACGGCGGCGCGCTGGCCGACGTGATGGATCGCCGCACCCTGCTGAGCATCACCACGGTGGGGCTCATCGTGACCAGCGGACTCTTCTGGGTGCAGGCCATGTTGGATCTGGAGAACATCTGGCTGCTGCTGTGTCTCTTCTCGCTCCAACAGGCGTTCTTCGCGGTCAACCTGCCAACCCGCGCGGCGGTGTTACCGCGAATCCTGCCACCCGAGCAGCTTCCTGCCGCGAACTCGCTGAACATGACGGTGTTCCAGTTCGGCGCGATCGGCGGACCGCTCTTCGCCGGAGCCTTGCTGCCGATCTTCGGCTTCTCCATGCTCTACCTGATCGACACCGTCTCGTTGCTCGCCACCTTGTGGGCCGTGATCGTGTTGCCTCGCCTACCACCGGAGGGGACCGCGCCCAGGGCCGGGCTGCGTTCGGTGCTGGAGGGAATCCGTTACCTGAGGGGCCACAAGGTGCTGCTGATGTCGTTCGTGGTCGACATCATCGCGATGCTCTTCGGGATGCCGCGAGCGCTCTTTCCCCAGATCGCGCACGAATCCTTCGGCGGCCCGACCGAGGGTGGCCTGGTCTTCGCCCTGCTCTTCGCCGCCATCCCTGCCGGCGCCGTCCTCGGCGGCATCTTCTCCGGCTGGGTCTCGCGCACCCAACGGCAGGGGTACGCGGTGATCGTCGCCATCGTGATCTGGGGTCTCGCGATCACCGTGTTCGGGCTAGCCGTGGGTTTCGCCCACGGCAGCGCCGCCACGCCGATGCTGATCATCGCGCTGATCGCGCTCGCGGTCGCCGGCGCGGCGGACATAGCGTCGGCGGCGTTCAGATCGTCGATGCTGATGACGGCGGCCAACGACAGCGTGCGGGGCAGGCTGCAGGGAGTTTTTACCGTCGTGGTGGCCGGGGGTCCGCGCCTCGCCGACGTCGCGCACGGGGGCGCCGCCGCCGTCGTCGGCACCGCCGCCGCCGCGGCGGGCGGCGGGGTGCTGGTGGTCATCCTGGTGGTGGTGGCGGCCATCGCCGCGCCCGCGTTCGTGCGGTATCGCGTCACGTCCCAGGCCACACCAGCCAAGGAGTGACCCTTGCGGACTAGCTCGACGTTCGCCCGCCCAGCCCATCAATGGGACAGTGGGTGGTAGCTGAACCCGCCCGACGACCCCATCCGAGCAGAGGACCGCTTGTGAGCACCTCCCGACGACGGATTCCCGCCATCGCCCTCGCACTCGCGGTGGCCGGCCCGCTGGCCGCGTGCAGCGCCAACGCCTCTGACGGCGCTGACGCCCCAGCGGCTTCGGCCCCCAGCGCCGCCGTCCCGCTCGAGGTCACGGTCACCGCGGATCCGGACAACACCCTCATCGCCCGCGTGACGGTGAGCGCTCCGACGGCGACCGGCGTCTCGTTGGAGGTCAGTTCCGAGGACACGGCACCGCGGAAGATCCACTCGTTGGACGCCGCGACGTCGCACGAGCTCACCGTCGTCGGCCTGCGGGCCGACACCGAGTACACCTTCGCGGCGTCGCGTTCCGACCACGCCGCGGCGCCCCCGGCGTCGAGCTCGATGACGACCGGTGACCTGCCCGGCAACGCCCCGAGCGCCGAGGTGGTCCAGGCCGCCGAGGACACCAGCGCCAGCTCCGACGCGGGCATCACCTTCTTCGGCCTCACCGCTCCGGGAGGCTATGAGGACCCGACCGACATGCCCGACGGGCCGATCTTCTACGGCGTGGACCCCCAGGGCGAGATCGTCTGGTACCTGGACAGCGAGGAGACGACCAACCGGGCGCCACTGATCCGCGCCGCCGGTGACGGGACGATGTTGGCCTTCTTCAAGGACAGCATCGATCGGGTCACCCTCGCTGGTGAGGTCGTGAAGACCTACGACCTGAGCGCGGTCGAGGGGTGGCACCACGACGCCTTCCTCCTGCCCGACGGCGGGATCCTGGCGCTGGGCGCCGAGACCCGCAAGATCGACGGCCGGGACGTGCACGGTGACACCGTCGTCGAGTTGGACGCCGACCAGAAGGTCGTCTCGACGTGGGCGCTGCTCGACCACCTGGATCCCAGCCGGTTCCCCGGGGATCTCTCTCAGGCGCTCGCAAGCGCCGGTGGGCTGGACTGGAGCCACTCCAACTCCGTTCTCTTCGATGAGGAGAACAATGAGGTGGTCGTCTCGGTGCGCTCCCAGGGGTGGGTCTTCGCTTACGACCGCGACACCGGCGACCTCACCTGGATCGCCGGTGACGACGCCGGTACGGCTCCCGGGTTCGACGCCCCTTTCCTCGAGCTGCAGGAGGGCACCTGGACTTCCGGGCAGCACGCCGCGACCTTCACCGACGACGGGGAACTGCTCATCTACGACAATCGCAACGAGACCGGCGGTGCGGAGAAGAACAGCCGCGCGGTGGCCTACGGGATCGACCGGGACGAGCTGACGGCCCGGCAGACCTTCGAGGCCGTCGACCCGAAGTACGCGATGGCGCTGGGGGACGTCGACGAGCTAGCCGGCGGCACCGTGCTCTCCACCGCGGGGGGCCCTGGCAGCAGCGACACGGCCCGCATCACCGAGGCGGACAAGAGTGGCCAGACCGTCTGGGGTCTCGCCGTTCCCGACACGTTGATCTACCGCTCCGAGCGGGTGCCGTGGGCCGACGTGGATAAGGCCCCCTGACGGGCAGGGTTGGAGCGGTAGCCCATGATGCATACGGGGCAACTCGAGCCGACGGCTGAACTCGTCGCAGCCCTCGTCGCGGAGCAATTTCCGCAGTGGGAGACGTTGCCGGTCAGGCCGCTGACCTCCGACGGAACCGTCAACGCGATCTTCCGCCTCGGCGACCCCCTCGTCGCGCGGCTTCCGCTCCAACCCGCGGATCCGGACGTGGCGCGGGCCGAGATCCGCAAGGGGGCGACGGCCGCCGTCGAGCTAGCCAAACTCTCCCCAGTCCCCACCCCGGAGCCTGTGGCGCTGGGAGAACCCGGCCCGGGATACCCCATGCCGTGGGCGATTTACAGGTGGCTCGAGGGCGCTCCCGCGAGCCACGTCCACGTCGCTGAATCGGCCGCGCTAGCCGAGGATCTCGCTGGTTTCGTCGCGGCGCTGCGCCAGCACCCCAACCCCGGTTTGACGTTCTCCGGCGACAACCGGGGTGGCCGTCTTCGAGACCACGACGAGCAAGTCCGTTCGTGGATCGTCGACGGGGCGCATGTCATGGACGCCAGCCGGCTCACCGCGCTGTGGGAGTCGTTGCTCGATACTCCTCGGGATCAACCCGACGGCTGGACCCACGGCGACTTGATGCCGGGGAACCTCTTGGTGAGCGACGGTCGCTTGGCGGGGGTGCTCGACGTCGGCACCTTTGCCGTTGCCGACCCCGCGTTGGATCTGCAACCGGCTTGGAACCTCTTCTCCACGGCCACCCGCTCGACGTTCCGCAGGGCAATCTCTGTCTCCGACGACGAGTGGCGGCGCGGGATGGGTTGGGCCTTTGCCCAGGCGATCGGCTGCCTCGCCTACTACGAAGCCACCAACCCAGCGATGTCGCACGCCGCACACGCCACCCTGGTGCGACTCCTGTCCGAAGGTCGCCCACTCGATTGAGCCCGCTCTCCATCAACGTTCCGGCTCCGCGTGTTCCCACCTCGGGGCTGGGACCCCTATCTGGAATATGTGCCACCAGAGGGCCCTGATACCGAGGTTGGGACCGGCCCGCCGGAGACTCTTGATCGCGCCCCGCCTTGGCTAGGGAGGGCGGTCTATATCTTGGACTCCATGACGACTCTCCCCTACGGCAGTTGGCCCTCCCCGCTCGCTCCGAGCGATCTCACCGCGGCTAGCCGCAAGCTCGACGAGGTCCGGATCGACGGCGCCGACACCTACTGGCTCGAGGGCCGCCCCTGGGAGGACGGCCGGGACGCGTTGGTGCGCCACGTTGGCGCGACGGGCACAATCGAGGACGTGGTGCCGTCGGGGGTGAACGTGCGCTCCCGGGTGCACGAGTACGGCGGCGGCGCCTACGACGTTCGCGACGGCGTGGTGGTTGTCACAACGCTGCCCGATCTCGGCGTGCACGTCGTCGAACCCGGCGGAACCCTGGGCACGATCGCGCCCGGTGGCGACGTTCGCTACGGCGGGCTCGTGCTCGGCGACGGGTTCGTGCTGGCCGTTCGCGAGGATCACTCCGGTGCGCGCGAGCCGGAGAACACCCTCGTGCGGCTCGACCTCACCACGGACAATCCGGACGGGGGTACCGTTTTGTGGAAAGGATCGGATTTCGTGGGCCGCCCGGCACTGTCCGCCGACGGCACCCAGGTCGCCATCCTCACCTGGGATCACCCGAACATGCCGTGGGACGCGAGCACCCTGCGCCGCGCCACGCTGACCGAAGCCGGGGTCGGCGAGTGGGCGGTCGTCGCCAGCGATCCCGGCGTCAGCGTGGGACAGCCTCGCTTCGCCCCCGACGCTTCGCTGTGGTTCGTCTCCGACGTTTCGGGTTGGTGGAACCTGCATCGCCAAGCCGAGCCCGGCGGACCGTCCACGGCCGCGCATCGAGCCGACGCCGATTTTATGCAGCCGCAGTGGGTCCTCGGAATGAGCGACTACGCCTTCCTCGACGACGGTCGAATCCTGGTGCACTGGTGGGCCGGCGGCCTGGGGCGGCTCGGGGTGCTCGACGCCAGGACCGGGCAACTCAGCGACGCCCCAGGGCCCGGCGTGCAGTTCAGCCAGCTCCAGGCGGGGGCCGGCGAGATCGCTGTTCTAGTCGGCGGGACCGCGGAGCTACCCACGATCGTCCGAGGGTCGCCGGGCGAAGAGCTCGCCACGCTACGACGCAGCCGGGAAGTTGCCCTCGACGTTGCGTCTGCGGGATCGGTGGAACCCGTCCTGTGGCCCAACACGTTCGGTGACCCGGTCCACGGCCTGTTCTTCCCGCCAGCCAACAGTGACGCCACGGGGCCCGAGGACGAGCTTCCGCCGCTCCTCGTCTTCGTCCACGGCGGGCCGACCGCGCGGCACGAGGCCGACTTGCACCTGGAGCGCGCCTTCTGGACCACGCGCGGCATCGCGGTCCTGGAGGTGAACTATTCCGGGAGCACCGGCCACGGCCGGGCCTACCGCGACCGGCTCCAGGGCCAGTGGGGCGTTCTCGACAATGACGACATCGTGAGCGGCGCCCTTTCCCTGGCCCAAGCCGGCCACGTCGACGGCGAGCGCCTCGCCATCACCGGCGGCAGCGCCGGCGGTTACGCGGTGCTGCGCGCCCTCACCACGAGCACGGCCTTTTCCGCCGGCACGAGCTACTACGGCGTCGCCGACCTGGGCGCCCTGGCTGCGGAAACCCACAAGTTCGAATCCCGCTACCTCGACGGGCTGATCGGCCCGTACCCCGCCGAGAAGGCCACCTACGACGAGCGCTCCCCGATTCATCACCTGGACTCCGTGCACGGCGCGGTGCTGCTGCTCCAAGGGGGGATCGACGAGGTCGTACCGCCGGGGCAGGCCGAATCCATGGCGGACGGCATGCGGGCCGCCGGCCACGACGTCGAGCTGGTCGTCTACCCAGGCGAGGGTCACGGATTCCGAGCGGCCGCGGCGATCGAGGATTCGCTGTCCCGCGAGCTGGCCTTTTACGGGCGGGTCTTCGGGTTCACCCCGAGCTTGTAACCTTCCGGCTGAACGACAGCGCCCCCGGGAACGGGTGCCACCCCCAGCCGCCTCAGCGACCCGGGGCTTCAGGTAGTGCGGGTAGTGACTCTCGGCGACGCGTTTGGGCACTATCGTGCTCGTGCGATCGACGCGACGAGGGCGAGAACGCCTTGGCCGTCGAGGGTAATCTGCCGAACCATGAAGCCGTTCAAGCTCACGCGCGCCTTGCCGATCCTTTTGGCGTCCGCGCTGTTGGTCGCCTGCTCAGCCGAGGCCGCCCCCGAGGGCACCCCGGAATCACCGCCGAACGGGCCAGCATCCGCAACCCCGAGCGGGCAAGAATCCGCGGCCTCCGACAGGCCCGAACCTGTCGCGGACGGCTTCACGACGACTCCGGTGGCCGAGTTCGACGCGCCGTGGGCCATGACGTTCCTGCCCGACGGCCACGCCCTGGTCACCGAGAAGGGCGGCTCGCTGCAGCTGGTCGACCCGGCCGGCGGCGCCAAGACCGAGGTCACCGGCACCCCCAACGTCGTCGACGCGGGCCAAGGCGGCTTCGGCGACGTGATCACCGGGCCAACGTTCGCCGAGGATCGCGGTGTCTACCTCAGCTGGGTCGAGCGCGGACAAGGCGGGACGGGAGCCGTGATCGGCCGGGCCACCCTGACCGAAGGACCGAAGCCCACCCTCGACGGCCTCGACATCATCTGGCGCCAAGACAAGGTCCGCGGAAACGGCCACTTCGGCCACCGGATGGCCATCAGCCCAAACGAGAGGTACCTCTTCGTCACCTCCGGCGAGCGCCAAAAGGGCGACCCCGCCCAAGACCTCGACACCAACCTCGGCAAGGTGCTGCGGCTCAACCTCGACGGCACCCCGGCCGCCGGCAACCCGTTCGCCGACCGCGGTGGCGTCTCCGCCCAGATCTGGAGCTACGGTCACCGTAACCCCCTCGGGATCGCCTTCGACGAGGACGGACAGCTCTGGTCCTCCGAGATGGGGCCCAAGGGCGGCGACGAGCTGAACCTGATCGAAGAGGGCAAGAACTACGGCTGGCCCGAGGCCTCGAACGGCTCGAAGTACAGCGGCGCAGACATTCCCGACCACAAGGCCGGCGACGGCTTCGATGCCCCTAAGGCATGGTGGACCCCGTCGGTGTCTCCCGGCAGCCTCATGATCTACAGCGGCAATGAGTTCCCAGGCTGGACCGGCGACGCCTTTCTCGGCGCGCTCTCCGGCGAAGTCCTGATCCGCGTGGACCTCGACGGCACCAGCGCGAAGAAGGCCGACCGGTGGGACATGGACGAGCGCATCAGGGAGGTCGAGCAGGGCCCCGGCGGCGCGATCTGGCTGTTGGAGGACGGCTCGGACGGCCGGCTCCTCAAGCTCACGCCCGCCTGAGGGGGTTCCCAGTAGAGTCTGGTCATGTCCGATGTAAACGCTTGCGCGTCCACCATCATCGAGGCCGACCCCGCAACGGTCTTCGCCATCCTCACCGATCCGCGACAACACGCGCGTATCGACGGCTCCGGCACCGTGCAGGGCTCGGTCTCCGGCGACACCGACCTCAAGCTGGGATCGCAGTTCCGGATGAACATGAAGGTGGGCGCCCCGTACAAGATCAACAACAAGGTCGTCGAGTTCGAGACCGACCGCCTGATCGCCTGGAAGCACCTGGGGCTGCACCGGTGGCGCTACCAGCTGTCGCCGGCCGGAGCCGGCACCGACGTCACCGAGACCTGGGACCTCTCCGCCTACCCCGGCCTCGTCGCCCAGCTGCTGTCCAAGAAGTTCCGGGCCGACACCCAAAGGGCCATCGAGAAGACGTTGGCCCGCCTCAAGGACGCCGCCGAGTCCGACGCTAGATCGGCCGCCTGAGACCAACCACTCCGGCCGGGTCTGTCCACCGGGATCGACGCCGTCTCACGCGGGTCCGGTGATCGCAAAGCCCGGGCCCGGGAGGTGGACGCTGCGCCGCGTCACCTGCCGCCAGGGCCTCCCGTCGCTGCGGTAAGCCCGCCCCTCGCCCGCCTCGACGGCTGCCGTTCTGACCGCCCGGGACGCGGAGTTGGCGTACAGCACGACGGGTCCCGACGCGGTCGCGTACGTCGCGGTGGCGACCCTCGGTTGTCGCATGAGCGCGTCGAACTCCAGCGCCCCGGTGGTGCTCACCTGGACGGCCACCGTGCCCCGCGGCACGGAGCGGCGCAGCCCGTAGGGCCGCAGCAATCCGCTGTTCTCCGCGACACCCTGAGGTGAGGCGCGCCCGTTGAGGAGCCGCCCGAGCAGGGTTCGGTGGCCCGATGCGTCGATCGCGTACCAGGAGCTGATCCCCGACTGCGACGCCGTCCGGTTGAGAATCGGATGCAGGTTGTCCCCGGCCTTGACACCGGTGACGGTCACCGTGCCGCCGGCCGCGACTCGCACATACTTGCCGCCGGAGATGTTCGCCTCCCCGGTCCAGCTCGATCCGGGATCGATGACCTTGGCTCCGTCGAGCTGGCCGGATTCGGCCTCGGTCACCGCGAGCCCGTCGAAGCTCTCGAGCCCGGTGATGCTCCGGGCGAGCGTGGACGCTTGCGGGTGCGCGTCCAGCGCCAGCATCGCGAGCTGGCCATGAATGGTGGATTCCGCGCCGGAGTTGCGGTTGATCCGGCCATCGGTCTCGACGCCGTCGAAGGTTACCCCGGTGGCCGGATCGTAGACGGGCTTCCCGCTCGGGTTCGCGCCGAAGAACCAGCCGCCGGCCAGCCCCCCGAGCTCGGCCAGACCGGGGTTGCCGTTCGCGTCCGCGGTGGCCAGCAACCCGGAGAGCCTCGATTCCGCCCCGTAGGCGATCTGGGCTTCCCCGGGCACCGGAGACCACGCGTTGTGGGGCCCACCGGAGGTGAACAGTTGCGGGGTGAACACCCCGACATCGCGTACTGCGGCGGCTTCCAGGCCGGGATCGTCGAGCACCTCGGAGGCCCGCGCCAGCGCCGCCGGCGCCTCCCCACCCCAGGCGTGCCACAACGACATCGAGTGGGTCCAGGGCATGACGGCTCCGAACGGCCAGCGGGTCGTGTCGGGATCCGACATCGCAGACACCCCGTTGGCGTAGTCGCGAAGGGCGGTTTTTGCCCCCGTGTCGCCAGGACGGGCCTCGACGTAGGCACTCAGCCCCAGAACCGCCTCGGCGGTGGCGTCGGCGCCGTCGGCGATGAGCCAGCCGGGCACCCGCCTGCCGTCGGAGAACTCCCATTCGCCGACGCGGCCCAGCGAGGCCCGCTCGAGGGCGCCGATGGACAACCCCATCCGTTTGGCGAGGAACTCGGCGAACTCCGGATCGGCCTCGGCGAAGGCGGCGTAACCCTCGCCGAGCGCCCACACCGTGCGCGCCAGCCAGTACGACTCATCGGAATCCGAGGGGTCGGGCAGCTCGACGGGTTCCGCGCTCGGGTTCAGCGCCCCGTCGGACTGTTGCCACAACACGACGTTGCCGGCGTCGGGACCGCTCGTGGTCTGCAGATAGGTCAGCGAACGCAGCAGCTGATAGGCCATCTCCCGGCTCGCGGCATCCTCGGCGCCGTCGCGCTGCCACGCCCGCAGGTAGACCACCGCGGCCCGGGCGATGTCGTCGGCGTTGTAGGCGCCCTGGCTGTAGTCACCGGTTTCGGGGTCGAACGTTCCCCCGCCCACCCGGCGATAGCTGCCGTCATCGTTGCGGTCGGCGTAGGTCCACGGGGCCATGGCCGAAGGGTCCTGTTCGATCCGATAGGTCGAATGCCGGGCCACGTTGGGAAGCGGCACCTCCTCGGTGAGCCAGGTGAGGTGGGCCAGGTTGGTCAGCGGCGCACGCTGCGGCGCGGCGATCGCCGCAGGCGAGGGGCTTAGCGCCGTCGTCAACAGGGCGCCGGAAACGGCCATCGCGACGCCAACGCGCAGCCGAGAGAGTCGGGCGAGCAAGGGGCTCGAGCCGTTCTTGGTCATCGGGGGTTTCTCCTCTTCGTCGAGGTGAGCCAGCGACGAAACGGCGAGAACCGATCGAAAAGAGTCTCGATCGATCCCACGGGGGTCTTGACGGGGGCCGGTGTCGCGAAGCTAAGGTGGCATCAGTTAAACCGCTTTGACAACGCCAGGTCAAGAGTTCGGGCCCAACTAATCTCGGCGCGTGCCCGATGGCCGCATGGGGACCCAGGGGGTGACCAGTGAGTCCGGTAACCATCGACGATGTCGCTCGCCTGGCCGGGGTGAGCAAGGGCTCGGTCTCGCTGGCCTACAGCGGAAAGCGCAAGATCTCCGCCGCCACGAAAGAACGCATCTTCGCCGCGGCCGCCGAACTCGATTGGACGCCCAGCTCGAGCGCCCGCGCGTTGGCCACCAAACGCAGCCGCACCATCGGCGTCGTGCTGCATCGCGATCCCACGATCCTGGCCAGCGACGCCTTCTTCCCCAGCTTTCTCGCGGGCGTCGAGCAGTCGTTGGCCGCCCACGAAATGGCCCTGATGTTGCAGGTGGTGACGTCGGAGGAAAGCGAGCTGAAGGCCTATAAGACGCTCGCCCGCGGCCGGTCGGACGGGGTTATCCTGCTCGATGTCGAGACCGTCGATCGCCGCATCGACTGGATGGCTGAGCTCGCCCTCCCGGCGGTGATCCTCGGTTATCACGGGGAACACACCCCGCTGGATCAGGTCTACGCCGACGACGAGCGCGCCATCCACGAGGTGCTCGATCACCTCATCGGCCTCGGACACGCCCGGATCGCCCACGTGGCCGGGCCCCACCGCTACATCCACTCGACGGCGCGTCGGACCGCCTTCATCGGCCACCTCGACGCCTGCGGGCTCGACAGCTCCCGGGTCTACGAGGCGGACTTCACCGCGGAATCGGCTCGCAGCCTCACCCGCCGCCTCCTCACCTCCCCGGAGCCGCCGACCGCCATCGCCTACGCCAACGACGTCATGGCCATCGCCGGCATGAGCTGCGCCCAACACCTGGGCCTGACGATCCCCGACGAGCTCTCCATCACCGGCTTCGACGACTCCGAACTGTCCGCCCACCTGAGCCCCCCGCTCACCACCGTCGCCACCGGCGCCTTCACCCGGGGTGTCAAGGCGGCCGAATCGCTCGTCGCCACGCTCAACGGACATCCCCTAGGCGACCTGGAGTTGGACTGCAACACCCTTATCACCCGCGCCAGCACCGGAAGGGCGCCCACCTAGAAGGCCTCCCAGAGAGCCTTCAACCCCACGTCGTCCACGCCGTCTCACCCACGTTCACCGCACTCAACGAGGAGTAACCATGAAGTTCTTACCGGCCCTTGGCGCCATCACCGCGTTTTCGTTGCTATCGCTCACCGCCTGCGGAGGGGGCGGCTCGCAATCCAGCGCCGGCGAATCCCCCACCACGGGCGCCATCGACGTCTGGTTCTCCAACAACGAGCAGGAACTGCAGTGGGGCAAGGACGCGGTCAAGGCGTGGAACGAGGCGAACCCCGACCAGCAGGTCTCGGCTCAAGAGATCCCCGCCGGAAAGTCATCCGAGGAGGCCATCACCGCCGCGATCACGGCGGGCACCGCTCCCTGCCTTATCTACAACGTCTCGCCCGCCGCGGCACCGCAGTGGCAAAAGATGGGCGGGCTGGTCGATTTGACCACGTTCCCCGACGGGGAGTCCTACGTGACGGGCCGCACCGGTGAGCGCGCGGCGACGTACTCCTCCGAAGGCCAGTACTACCAGTTGCCGTGGAAATCGAACCCCGTCATGATCATGTTCAACAAGGACCTGTTCGAGAAGGCCGGCCTCGATCCGAAGAATCCCGACATGGGCACCTACGACAAGTTCATCGCCGGGGCCAAGAAGTTGCAGAAGTCCGGAGTGAAGGCGGCGATCTGGCCATCCCCGACCAGCGAGTTCTTCCAACCGTGGTTCGACTTCTACCCCCTCTACGCCGCCCAGACCGGGGGAACCTCCTTCATCGCCGACGGCAAGGCGACCTTCAACGACGAGGACGGCAAGGCCGTCATGAACTTCTGGCGTGACATCTACGCCGATGGGTTAGCACCGAAGGAGGCCGCGACCGACGACGCGATGGCGACCAAGCAGGCCGCGATGCAAAGCGCCGGCCCCTGGGCAATCTCGGCCTACAAGGACCAGGTCGATGTCGGTTTCATGCCCGTGCCGACCAAGGACGGCAAGAGCGCCGAGGAAACCTTCACCTTCGCGGACTCCAAGAACGTCTCGATGTTCACCACCTGCGAGAACAAGGCAACCGCGTGGGAGTTCTTGAAGTTCACCAGCAGCGAGGAACAAGACGGCAAGCTGTTGGAGGCCACCGGGCAGATGCCCCTTCGCCAAGACCTGGCCGACACCTATCCGGCCTACTTCAAGGAGAACCCGGACTACACCCGCTTCGCCAACCAGGCCGGGCGGACCGTCGACGTGCCGAACGTGAACAACTCCATCGAGGTGTGGCAGACGTTCCGCGACGAGTACTCCTCTTCGGTCATCTTTGGCAAAACGCCCGTCGATCAGGCTCTCGGCAACGCCGCCGAGCAGATCGACAACCTGATCAAGGGATGAGGGTCGGTCATGACGGTCCACAGCGACAGCCGCTCCAAAGACCAGCCGACGAGCACAGCCACGCGGCCGGGGAAACCCCCCGCTCGGGCCGGAGACCGACGTAAGGGCCGGGTTGAGCGGATTCTAGGCAAGAATCCGCTCGGCATCCTCTTCTCGCTGCCCTACGTCGCCTTCTTGGGAGTCATCTTCGCCTACCCGCTCGGGTACGCGATCTGGATCTCCTTCCACTCCTTCTTCTTCGCCGCACCCTCGGCGAGCCCCGAATATCCGTTCGTCGGATTCGACAACTACGTGTCAGTGCTGAAGGACCCCCAGATCGTCCAGGCCTTCGGCAACGTGGGCGTGTTCTTGTTGATCAACGTTCCCCTCACCGTGGTGTTGTCGCTGATCATCGCCTACGCGCTGAATTCGGTGGTGCGCTGGAGCTCGGTGTACCGCATCGGGTTCTACGTCCCGTACGTCACCGCCAGCGTCTCCCTCATCGGGGTCTGGATGCTGTTGTTCAGTCAGGACGGGTTGATCAACGCCGTTCTCGGCCCGTTGGCTCCCGACCCGTCGTGGTTGGTCAACTCCAAGCTGGCGATGCCCTCGATCGCGATATTCACCACGTGGAAGCAGCTCGGCTTCTTCATCTTGTTGTACCTCGCCGCACTGCAGGCGATCCCCAACGAGCTGTACGAATCGGCCGCCACGGACGGGGCGGGTACGGTGCGTCAGTTTCTCAACGTCACTGTGCCGGGGGTGCGCTCCACCACGGTCCTGGTGCTCATCCTGGCCATCATCATCGGGGCAAACCTGTTCACCGAGCCCTACCTGCTGACCAACGGCGGTGGCCCCAACGGGGCTTCGCTGACGCCGGTCCTGCTCATCTACCAAAAGGGCATCCAGCAGACCAATCCCGACATCGCCTCGGCCATCGGCGTGCTGCTCGTCATCGCGGTGGGTTGTCTCTCGCTCGCGGCGAACCGACTCGGAAAGGAGGATTGAGATGTCTCGACGCGTAGTGCTGCAGATCGTGCTGCTCATCACCTCGCTGGCCTTCGTCTTCCCGTTCTACTTCATGGTCTTGGGCGCCTTTCAGAAAGACGCCAGCACCGCTTCGACGCGGCTGATCCCTACCGGTGGGGTGACTCTGGAGAACTTCGCCGCCATCAACGCCCGCATCAGCCTGGGCCGCACGTTGTTCAATTCGGGGGTCTTCACCGCCGGCGCGCTGCTCGGGACGCTCACCTTCGGCCTGCTGGCCGGCTACGCGCTGGCGCGGTTGCGGTTCCGCGGCCGCGGCCTGGTGTTCGCCCTGATGCTGCTGGTGCAGATGATCCCGTTCCAGCTGCTGATGATCCCGCTGTACGTCCAGATCACCCGCGGTTACGGGCTGGGCGACACCTACCTGGGGATTATCCTGCCGTTCCTCATCAACACCACCGCCGTGTTCATCTTTCGCCAGTTCTTCCGGTCTTTGCCGGAGTCGCTGTTCGAGTCTGCCAGACTCGACGGGGCCAGCGAGCTGCAGATCCTGGGCAGGATCGCCATTCCCCTGGTGCGGCCGGCGCTCGTGACCGTCATCCTGGTCACCTTCATCGGCCCGTGGAACGAGTTCCTATGGCCGTTTCTCATCACGAAGGACGCCGACATGCAGCCGTTGGCGGTCGCGCTGGCGAACTTCGTCTCGACCATCGCCCGATCCACGGCCAACCCGACCGGGGCCATCCTGGCCGGCGCCTGCGCGCTCGCCTTCCCGGTCATCGTGTTGTTCGTGGCCTTTCAGAAGTACTTCAAATCGGCCGAGCTCGGTTCGGGGGTCAAGGGGTAGCGGCGGGCTGTCCGCCCGGCTCCGGCTCCGGACCATCCCAGCCTGCCCACCCGCTACCCAAGGATTCCGATGCCCGCCACGTCCATCTTCGACGACGCCCGCTTCCCGCTGGGCCCCTTCCGCCCGTACCCGGATAACCCCATCCTGCGCCCCCTCGGCCAGAGCTGGGAGTCGGCCAACCTGTACAACCCGGCGGCGCTGGTCATCGGTGAGCAGGTGGTGCTGCTGTACCGGGCCCACGCCGAGGACATCGTTTCGCACATCGGCATCGCCTTTTCCGACGACGGGTACCACTTCGAACGCGAATCGGCCCCGATCCTCTCCCCCGAGCACGACTACGAGCGTTTCGGTTGCGAAGATCCCCGGGTCGTCTTCATCGACGGCACGTACTACCTCACCTACACCGGATGGGATCGCACGGTGGCCCAGCTCTGTCTGGCCACCTCCCCCGATCTCCGGAGCTGGACCAAGCACGGTCCCGTCTTCGAAGACTTCGACACCTTCAAGACGGTCGATCCGCGCGGGCACAACTGGTCCAAGGCCGGCGTCATCGTGCCGTTCCAGATGCAGGGCCGCTGGTGGATGTACTTTGGCGAAGGAGGCGTCTACTGGGCCACCTCGCAGGATCTGATCCGTTGGGAACCGGGCACCACCGACGACGAGCCGATGTACGCCCCGACCCCTGGTTCCTTCGACGCCGATCTCGTCGAGATCGGCACCTCGCCGGTCCTGACCGACACGGGGCTGCTCGTCATGCTGACCAATGGCGCCACCCGTTCGGTGTACGAGGATCGCGTCGATGTCGACTATCGCTGCGGCCAGATCGCCATCGATCCCGCCCGGCCCACCGAGGTGCTGGCGCGGATGCAGCAGCCGTGGCTACAACCGCTCACCTTCGAAGACCTCAACGGGCTCATCTCCAACGTCACCTTCGTCGAGGGCCTAGTGAAGTTCCGGGGCAGGTGGTTTGCCTACTACGGCCAATCCGACACCACCCTGGCCGTCGCCGTGCACGATCCGGCCGAGACCTGGGGTTAGCCCGGGGGGTCTGGAAATCCGCATCGGGACACCGGGAAGAATGGGAGAAACCGACGATCGACAGCGAAGGTGCCACATGTCTAGCACGACCAAGACCGAAAAGCTCTGGACCGCCGACCCCCGAGAGGTGCTGCGAGCCGGACCCGACTTCTCCCTGATGGAGATGGATCGGCACGGCAAGCCCGGTTTCGACGGCGACAAGGACGACGGCAAGGAGTTCGGTGAGGCGCGCGGTCCCTTGTTGTCCGAGTTGCAGGAACGCCTCTTCGCCGAGGGACGGGCCGGGGGTACCCGCTCGGTCTTGTGCATCGTCCAGGGCCTCGACACCGCCGGGAAGGGCGGGGTCACCCGCCACGTCATGGCCCGCGTCGATCCTCAGGGTGTCGCGCTGCGCTCCTTCGGCGTGCCCACCGAGGAAGAGCTATCGCACCACTACCTGTGGCGGATCAAGCAGGCGCTCCCCAAGCCGGGCCTGATCGGGGTGTTCGACCGCAGCCACTACGAGGATGTTCTCATCGCCCGGGTGGACAACCTGGTGCCGAAGAAGGAGTGGGAGCCCCGCTTCGAGGAGATCAACAAGTTCGAGAAGGACCTGGTCGATTCCGGCACCATCGTGCTCAAGTTCGCTCTCATGGTCTCCCACGACGAGCAGGGCGTCCGCCTGATGGAGCGCCTGGATCGTCCCGACAAGCGCTGGAAGTTCACCGAGGGCGATCTCGACACCCGCGCCAAGTGGGCGGACTACCAGGCCGCCTACTCCGACGTGTTCGCCCGCACCTCCACCGAGCACGCCCCCTGGTACGTCCTGCCTGCGGACCGCAAGTGGTATTCCCGCGCCGCGATCACCGAGATCTTGACCCAGACGCTGATCGAGATGGATCTCGGCTGGCCCGAGCCCGAGTGGGAGCCCGTGGAGATGCGCAACCGCCTCGCCGAACAGATGAGCGTCGAGGCCCTACAGACCTCGGTGGAGGACACCGACGACAACGTCAAGAGCGCCCTCGACGAGGACGCCCACGTCGAACGGGCCAGCATCAAGGTCTCGCTGGAGGACGACGCGGCCCCCGACGACGTCGCCCAGGCCCAGGCCCGCGCCGCCCTGGCCGAGGTCGAGGTGGAGAGGGCGCGATGGTTGGCCGAACTAGCCCGCACGCGCGAGCAAAAGCAGGCCCTGCTCGCCGAGGCCACCGCGCGGGAAACCCTGCAGGGCTGATGGCGCGACCTTTATCGACGCCAGCGGTAAGGCGTCGTGGTGGAGACCTTGATCATCCCCGAACGTTCCAGGATGGGGCGGGAGTATTCGGTGGAATCGCTATTGATCAAGGTCTTCCCCATTCGTAGGGCCGAGCGAGCCCGGGCCGCGGTGAGCGCGCGATAGACGCCGCGGCGGCGCCAATCGGCCCGAGTGGCCCCGCCCCAGATTCCGGCGAAATCGCTTCCCGGTACAGGTTCCAACCGGCCAGCGGACACGATCTCGTAGCCGGCCTCGGCCACCCACAACTCCATCCGCTCGTTCTTCTCTTCGGCGGATTCGCACGCCAGCCGTCGGAGCAGCGCCTCTGCGGTCTCGAGGTAGTCCGGGTCCTCGAAGACCTCACCGTCCATCTCGCTCATGGCGATGACATCATCGCGTTCGGTGATCCGACGCAACCGCACGCCCGGCGGCAGTGGAACATCCCCCGCCAGCGATTCGGCCTGGCCCATCATAATCGACTCGGTCTCCTCCGCCTCGAAGCCATGCTTCACCAGCGCCTCGTGCAGGCCAGGGGCATGATCGTGCCCGCGGGTCTTCCACTCGACGCGGACGATGTCTGGATGGGCGCGGTAATGCCCGAGCGCTACCCCGACAAGCCGGCGCATCTCGACCGCATCCGCCCCAGCCAGGTCGCGATAGGTGACGAAGCCGCGGCCTCCCTCGAAGGTCACCAGCCTCAGCGGTCCCATTGTGGTGACCGCGATGGCGCTGGGGGTCTCGGCGTCGAGCCGCAATTGCGCGTCGTAGGCGGCCAACAGACTTGAGCGCTCCATGGGTGAAAGGTTGTCATCGAGCGACCGATAAGCCAACCGATTAATCGGCCGGCGATGACCTTTCGGCCGACGACCCGCACGCGACCGCGCCCTGGACCAAAACGTTTTTCCCAAACTTTCGAGGTGCTATTGCTTTTGCTCCCCCTAGGTAATAGCTTAAATTTCAACCTTCAGGATCCTCAACCAAGGCGAGGTTTCGAATGCCACACCCCAACGCGGCGCGCCGCGCAGCCAGGCGGCGAGAGCGAGGCTCGTGGGTCCTTTGCGCTCTGCTGGTGTGCGTCTTCGCTCTAGCCGGCTGCGCCTCCTCGGACAATCGCACCGGGGTCTCGCTCATCCTCAAGACGCAGACGAACCCGTACTTCGTCTCGATGAAGCAGTCGGCCCAAGAGGAGGCCGACAGACTCGGCGTCCGGTTGTCCGTGGCCGCTGGCACCGCCGACGGTGACACCCAGAACCAGATCGGCGCCATCTACACCGCGATCGCCCGGGGAGACAAAGGGATCCTTATCACCAGCAACGGCGACGCCGTGAACGCGGCCCTGCGCCAGGCAAAGGAGGAGGGGCTCTACGTCGCGGCCCTCGACACGCCCCTCAACCCCGCCGAGACCGCCGATATCACCTTCGCCACCGACAACGAGGAGGCGGGCCGGTTGATCGGCGAGTACGCGGCGGCCACTCTCGACGGCGAGGACGCCGTCATCGCGATGCTGGATCTCTACGACGATCAGGTCGTCTCGGTCGACATCCAGCGCGACCACGGCTTCCTCAAGGGCATGGGGATCGACCCCAAGAGCGAGACCCTCAACGCCCGGGAGGATCCGAAAGGCTCCTACTCCGGCGGTAAGGGCGGCAAGTACGAGATCGCCTGCCACCAACCCACCGACGGTGCCGTGGACGGCGGACGCACGGCCATGGAGCAGTGCCTCTCGGCCCGACCCGACATCAACGTCGTTTACACCATCAACGAACCCGCCGGGCGCGGCGCCTACGCCGCGCTGGTGGCCGGGGGCAAGACGAAGCAGGCGAAGATTTTCACCGTCGATGGCAGTTGCCAGGGCATCGGCGACGTCAAGGCGGGAACTTTCGCCGCCGACGCCGCTCAGTACCCGGGGGAGATGGCGGCCAAGGGGGTCGAGGCGATCGCGAACCGGGCGAGGGGCGGCAAACCACCCTCGGCCACAAAAGGCAAGACGTTCTTCGATACCGGGACCGCCCTCGTGGTCACCGACCCCGTATCGGGGCTCGAGAGCCAAAGCCCCAAAGAAGCCCTCGCCAAGTGCTGGGGGGACAAATGAGCGACAAGGAAAGGAGGGTTCCATGACACCGGCAGCCAGCACCCAGCCAGCGAGCCAGAGCCCCGGATCGGCTGAGGACCTACTGAGCCGAAAGCACAGTCCAGCCGAACGAATTCAACACATCCTGCACGGCAACCCGGCGCTCAGCCCGCTGATCGTTCTCGTCTTGGCCATCATCGTCTTCGGGCTCGTCGCCGACAACTTCATGCGCCCGCAGGCCTTGTCGCTGCTCGTCCAACAGATGGCGGTGATCGGCGCTCTGGCCGTGGGGCAGACCCTGATCATCCTTACCGCCGGTGTCGATCTCTCGATCGGCATGGCGATGGTCTTCTCCTCGCTGGTCATGGTGAAACTCAACACCGACCTCGGCGTGCCCGGCGTCCTTGCCCTGGTGATCGGCATCGCCGCCGCGATCGGTACCGGACTGATCAACGGCCTGCTCGTCACCCGCGTCAATCTGCCGCCGTTCATCGTCACGCTCGGCACCTTCTCGATCTTCACGGCGGCATCCCTGCTCTACGCGCAGGGCCAGACCATAACCCTGCCGCCGGACGCGTTCCTGCTGTTCACCGGCAGAACGATCAGCATCGGCAGCGTCAGCGTGACGTGGGGCGTGCTGCTGATGATCCTGCTGTACGCCGTGGTGGCCTTCGCCCTCGGCTACACCGCCTGGGGACGACACCTCTACGCGACCGGTGACGACGCCGAAGCCTCCAGCCTGGCCGGCATCGACACCGACCGCACCATCCTCAGTGCCTACGTCGTGGCGGGGGTCGCAGTCGGGATCGCGGCCTGGATCGTCATCGGACGGGTCGGCGGCGCCGACCCGAACGCCGGCCTCAACTACAACCTGCTCAGCATCACCGCCGTCGTCATCGGCGGCACGAGCCTCTTCGGCGGGCGGGGCCTCGTGATCGGCACCCTGCTCGGGGCCCTCATCGTGCAGGTGTTCAACAGCGGACTCGCCCTGGCCGGGGTGGACCCGAACTATCAGGTGTTGGCCACCGGCATCTTGGTGATCATCGCCGTCTCGGTCGATCAATGGATCAGGAGAGTGAAAGCATGACTGCGCAAGCTCAAGACCGAACCCCGGTCCTCGAAGCCTCCGGCCTGGTCAAGCTGTTCGGCCGAGTCGTCGGTCTGCGCGGGGTCGATCTCAAGCTGTACCCCGGCGAGGTGCTGGCGGTCATCGGCGACAACGGCGCCGGAAAGTCCACGCTGATCAAGTGCCTGTCCGGGGCGATGGCGCCCGACAAGGGCACCATCAAGGTGGAGGGCAAGCCCGTCAGCTTCAAAGCCACCCAGGACGCCCGCGCCGCCGGCATCGAGACGGTGTACCAAACCCTGGCCGTCGCCCCGGCCCTCAACATCGCCAGCAACATGTTCTTGGCCCGCGAGATTCGACGCCCCGGCTTCGCCGGTTCGGTGCTCCGGATGCTCGATGTCAAGAAGATGCGCGAGCAGGCGAGCGAGAGCATCGAGAAGCTGGGCATCAGCACCCTGCAGAACATCGATCAGGCGGTCGAGACCCTCTCGGGCGGCCAGCGTCAGATCGTCGCCGTCGCCCGCGCCGGTGCCTTCGGCGGCAAGGTCGTCATCCTCGACGAGCCGACGGCCGCGCTCGGCGTCCGCGAAACCGGGCAGGTGCTGAGCCTGATCCGCGACCTTCGCGAGCAAGGGCTTGGCGTGATCCTGATCAGCCACAACATGCCCAACGTGTTCGAGACCGCCGACCGGATCCACATCCAACGCCTCGGCGGAAGCGCCGGGGTGATCACGCCACAATCGCATTCCATGCAGGATGCGGTGGCGATCATGACGGGAGCGACGACCCTGGAGGAGCAGAAGCAGGACTCCTGAATCGAGTGTGACCGGAGATCAACTCGGCCAATTCCTCGGGCCGCCACCCGATGCCCGGACACCCGCTAAGGTACTCGCCGATCTGCCCAGCCTGCAGTCCGTGGCTGGTCGCCAGACCGTCGACGAGCATCCGCAGGTACGCCGCGCTCGGCGCGTTCGCCACCAGTGGGTCAGTCGCTTCGGAGTGGGTGAAGGTGATGACCGGGCGATCTTCGATGTCGCCGACGACGTGCAGGGCCTCGTAGCGGCCGGGACCCAACACGAGCCGACCCGCGGCGAACAGGTCCGCCAGCTCGAGGTCCCCGCTCGGGGTTCGACGCATCTCCTGGGCCGCGATATCGGCAAACTGGCTGCGCGTGATGAGGTAGGCCCGGCAAAGCGTCCGGCCGGGGATCTCCGGATCGTAGAACGCGATCCCGCCACCCCAAGTCGGGGACTCCCAGGCGAAGTGCATCGTTCCCGCTGCGACGAAGGAGCGGTCGTCGGCGGGCGCGGTGGTATCTCGACAACCGGGATAGGTTCGGTGCGCGCCGGGCGGACGGCCACCGCGCAGGTAGCAGTCGAATCGTGCTCGGGACAGGTTCGAGCCGTAGCTGGCGTACCAGAGCAGGCCGGCACCCAGCAGTGCAGAACTCACGGTTGGGACGGCCCACACGTCTGGAAGAGGCCGACGTTGAGGAAGCTGGCGAACCAGCGAAAGTCGCTGCCGTTGCCGCAACCGATGTCGAGAAGCTTTAGGAGCCGCTGTTCAGTGCGAATTACCATGATCACCACCAGCGAAGAGCGCGCTCTCGACGAGGTGAAAGGTCTGGTGCGGATCACCACTGGCATCCACCCGCACGGCCGTCGAACGCCGGCGAAGCAGATCCTCCATCGAATCGATAAAGCGGGGTACGTCTTCAAGGCTCGCTAGGTTGTTGTTGATGGCGTGCTCCGCGCGGTCGGGAAAATCGTGGCGTCCCTGCAGGCGTTGGGACAGCGTTTCCGCGTCGATACTCAAGACGATCTCGCGCCACTCGGCGCCAACGCGTTCCGCGACCGCTTTCACTTTGACGATGAACATGTCCACCGCCAGGTACTGTCCCATAATGACGTCGTGGCCCGCAGCGAGATGTTCAGCCGCCATAGCCAGGGCGATTTCCCGAGCCGCGAGCCCGGCCTCGAGCTTTCGTCGCTCCCAAGCGCCAATCGCGTGCTTGACGGTGTCGATATCGAGGGCCAGCGACATCGGCCGAGCTTGAGCTAATAGTTGGGCCATCGTCGACTTACCGACTCCGGGGGCACCGTTGATCAGCAGAAGTTGGGGCATACCTTCAGCGTAGGCCCAGGACTGACAACCCGACCCGCCACCGGCGGATCGGGCTGTCACTTGGGGCGTCCGGCTCAGAGGTCGACGCGCTGGTTCTCGCCCTCGACGGCGTTACCGGTCACGGCGGTCTTCGCGAGGTTGGCCAGCTGGGTGACCTTGTTGCCGCCGGGGGATTCCCAGTACTCGGCGGACTTCGCCTGAATCTGCAGGACGATGTTGTTGGGGTCCTCCGGCCCACCGTCCATCCAGGCGTCGGTGAACTTGTCCCACAGGTCCTTGAGCTTGGCGTTGTCGTCGACGATCTTCCCCGTGCCGGACAACGAGACCCACGAGCCGTTGCCGGCGTAGGCCACGTTCACCTCGGCGTCGGGCTGGTTGCTCAGCGTCTGCGCCACGCGCGAATCGCGGTGCGCGATGAACAACACGTCGCCGTCGAACTCCACGTCCTGGGTCGCCATCGGCTGGCTGTAAAGCTTGTTGTCCGAGCCGACGTAGGTCAGCATCGCGATCCGGACATCCTTGATCAACTCGGCAACCTTCTTGCGCTGATCTTCCGGGGTTGATTCACTCATGT
>JBBSOW010000036.1:0-28272 GCA_038259365.1 Propionibacteriales bacterium | reverse complement strand
GCGGTGCTGTTCGTGGTCGAACTCGGCGGTCCCTACCTCGCCGAGACGCGTGGTGGCGGCACACCCTGGAACGCCGAGCACATCGCCGAGCGATACGGCCTGCTGGTCATCGTCGCCCTCGGTGAGGAGGTCGTCGGCACCGTCGCCACCTTGTCCGCACTGATCGAGTCCCAGGGCTGGAGTTGGCAGGTGGTCGCGGTGGCCTTCGCTGGAATCGCGCTCACGTTCGGCATGTGGTGGATGTACTTCGGCGTCCCCGCGGGTGAGATCTTGACCAAGCGGCGAGGGATCGCCTTCCCATGGGGCTACAGCCACCTCATCATGTTCGCGGCCATCGCCGCCGTGGGAGCAGGGCTACACGTCGCGGCTCTGTACATCGAGCGCGAGGCCCGCGTGGGGTCGGTCGTCGCGCTGCTTGCGGTCGTGATCCCCGTCGCAGTCTTCAGCGCGTTGATCTACGCCTACACCTATCTCTTTCTTGGCGTGCGGGATCGGTTGCACGCTCGGCTGGCCCTCATCACCGTTGCGGTTCTCGTGCTATCTCTGGTGTTGGCCGCGCTGAGCTTGCCGGTGGTGGTGTGCCTGCTGGTGGCGGCGCTGGCTCCGGCGGCGAATGTGGTCGGCTTCGAGATGGTCGGACACGGCAAGATGAGCACCGCCCTTGAACGTCTGAGCCCGCCCTAACCGGCTTGAGGGGGCTCAGCTCACGCTGATGGCGATCTTGCCACGCACGTGCCCCTTGCGGCTGAGCGCGAAGGCCCGGGGAAGATCGGCCAGGCCAAACTCCTCGGCGATGGGCACCCGAAGCTGTCCGGCGTCGGCGAGGGCGGCCAACTCCGTGAGATCGGCTCCGTTCGGACGCACCCACATCCACTGGCCGTCGTGTTGCAGTACCGCAGGATCGGCGATCGAGGCGTGCGCTCCGCCCGCCTTCAGCACCGCGGTGGTTACCTCGACGACGCCGCCCACGAGATCGAGCACGACGTCCACGCCATCGGCCGCGACGTTGCGAACGCGATCCGCGAGCCCGTCTCCGTACGCAATGGGATGATCCGCGCCGAGCTCGCGCAGGTAGTCGTGGTTCGCGGGCGACGCCGTCGCGATGACCTCGGCGCCCAGAGCCTTGGCGATCTGCGTCGCGAAGGTGCCCACGCCGCCCGCAGCGTTGTGGATCAACACGGTCTGCCCCTGGGTCAACCCCAGGCGGGTCAGGGCCTGGTAGGCGGTGAGCCCGGCCAGCGGGAGCGAACCCGCCTCGTTCCAATTCAGCGATTCGGGCTTCGTGGCCACCGAGCGAGCGGGCACCGTGACGTACTCGGCGTAGCTGCCGCCGTGAATGAAGTCCTTGCGAGCGTAGGCGTACACCTCGTCGCCCTCGGTGAACTCGGGCACGTCGATGCCGAGTTGTTCGACGATGCCGGCGACGTCCCAACCGGGGATCGCGGGAAAAACGATCTCCATGAAGTCGTCGAGGCCCCCCGATACCAGCTTCCAATCCACCGGATTCACCGAGGCCGAGCGGACCTTGATCAGCACCTCACCCGGGCCGACCTTGGGCATCGGAACCTCCCCGTAGTGGAGCACCGAGTCGTCACCGAACTTGTCATAGGTATAGGCCAGCATGCCTTGCACAACGTCGGCCCTCCCGGGGATATTTCCGCAGTGCTTACGGCGACCCCATCCCGGTGGGTCGTGGGGAAACACCGGCCGGGGCCTGACCACTTCTGAAATTTCTGCTCGGCTGACGCAACCCGTGGCGAGCGGGGTGCGTATCAGTACGTAACGACGATCCGAACAGCGGATCGTCCGCATCGAGGAGGAAACGTCATGTCCGTCACGACTCGTTCCGCCAGCATCATCGGCTCCATTGCTCTTGCCGCCGGGCTGGGGCTGGCAGGCGCCGGAACCGCGAACGCTGGTGCCCCTAGAGCCACGGGTGAGGTGATCGCCAATGGTGGCCTTTCCGTTCGCTACTCGCCCAGCATCCACACGGGGAGCGTGGGCTCCGTGCGGGAGGGACAGCGGCTCACCCTGACGTGCAAGGTCCGCGGCACCAAGGTGCGCGGTAACGACATCTGGTACAACCTGGGCCGCCAAACCAGGTGGGTTTCGGCCCGCTACGTGCGCAATATCGGGCCCGCCCCCAGCTGGTGCATCGGTTCGGCCGCGGTGGGGCAAAATACCGAAGCGATCGCATTGAACCTCCGGGCCGGCCCCACCACGCAGGATAAGGTCGTGGGCGCCCTAGCGGCCAACGGCAGGGTGGACCTGATCTGCAAGGTAAGGGGCGAGACAATCCGGGGCAACAACCTCTGGTACCAGACCTCAGATCGCAAGTGGGTTACCGCCCGGTACGTCGACAACGTCGGCAACGCGCCCAGCTATTGCTGATCGCGACGTCCACGGTCTCCCCCGGGGTAGCGCGTAACTGCCTCGGGGGATTCGTCGCCTTCAGGGGGCTATGCCTTGGGCGAAGCTCTGTGACCCTCGCCTCATCGCAGCCGGGCGGGAATAACCGGACGCGGATGCATGTTTTAACGGTTACTCGGGCCCATCTCCACGGATCGGCTCGCGCAGGCTCGGATAGCACAGGATGCTGAGAGCAGGGCCGCAAGACTTCCAAGGAGACGTATGAAGAACGATCAGCAGCCGGGGTCAAACCCCACCAACGATGTCAGCTCCGTTACCGGAACCGACGTCACCGGGTCGCGCACCGCCACCGGAGCCCCCGCCCCCTCAGACCGCAACTCCCTCACAGCCGGCCCCGACGGGCCCATCATGTTGCACGACACCCACTTCGTCGAGCAGATGGCTCACTTCGACCGGGAGCGGGTCCCCGAGCGCGTCGTCCACGCCAAGGGTTCGGGTGCCTTCGGCGTCTTCGAGACCACCGAAGACGTCAGCGCCTACACCAAGGCCAGCCTCTTCCAGCCCGGCGCCAAGACCGACATGTTGGCCCGCTTCTCCACCGTCGCCGGCGAGCTGGGCTCGCCCGACACCTGGCGCGACCCCCGCGGTTTCTCGCTGAAGTTCTACACCGACGAGGGCAATTGGGATCTCGTCGGCAACAACACCCCCATCTTCTTCATCCGCGACGCCATGAAGT
Source organism: Propionibacteriales bacterium (assembly GCA_038259365.1). GTDB lineage: Bacteria > Actinomycetota > Actinomycetes > Propionibacteriales > Propionibacteriaceae > JBBSOW01. Next base: position 25,166 of record JBBSOW010000036.1, on the reverse strand, counting down.
TTCCCCACTTCATCCGCTCACAAAAGCGCCGCGGCGCCAGCGGCCTGCGCGACAACCAGATGCAGTGGGACTTCTGGACCCTGAACCCCGAGTCCGCGCACCAGGTCACCTACCTGATGGGTGAGCGCGGAATCCCCAAGACCTTCCGGCACGAGAACGGTTACGGCTCGCACACCTACCAGTGGATCAACGCCGAGGGCGAGAAGTTCTGGGTGAAGTTCCACTTCCACACCAACCAGGGCGTCGAATGCCTGAGCGGCTCCGAGGCGGACCTGATCGCCGGTTCCGACGCGGACTTCCACCGTCGCGACCTGTTCTTGAACATCGAGGACGGCAACTTCCCGAGCTGGGATCTCAGCGTCCAGGTGATCCCCTTCGAGGAGGGCTTCACCTACAAGACCAACATCTTCGACGTCACCAAGACGGTCTCGAAGTCCGACTACCCCTTGATCAAGGTCGGCACCATGACCCTGAACAAGAACCCGGACAACTTCTTCGCCCAGATCGAGCAGGCGGCCTTCGACCCGTCCGCGCTCGTCCCCGGCATCGGGCTCTCCCCGGACAAGATGCTGCTCGGTCGGGTGTTCAGCTACGCCGACACCCACCGCTACCGCATCGGCCCGAACTACCTCCAGCTGCCGGTCAACAGGCCGCGGACCAAGGGTCACTCCTACGTCTACGACGGCCCGATGGCCTACGACCACAACGGCGACGCGGCGGTGCACGCGCCGAACAGCGCCGGGACGCCGTTCTCCGATGATCTCGGAGTGGTGGACGACAGTTGGGCCATCTCGGGCGATCTCGTCCGCCGCGCGCAGACGATCCGTTCCGAGGTGGACGACGACTTCACCCAGCCCGGCATCATGGTGCGCGAGGTCTTCTCCGACGCGCAACGTCAGGAGTTCGTCGAGACGGTTGTCGGTCACCTGATGGGCGGCGTGCACGGCGACGTGCTGCAGCGCGCCTTCGAGTACTGGAAGAACGTCGACGCCGAGATCGGGCAGCGCATCGAGGAGGCCTACTGGGCCGACGACGCCGAGCCCAACCCCGGCAGCGAGGCCGATACCGCCATGGAGCTGGCCGGCACGAAGTCTTGAGACTGGACTGAACAACCAAGCGAGGCCGGGTGAATCTCACCCGGCCTCGCTTGCTGTCTATACCCGTCTCTAGCGTTGCGGTGAGACGGGCTGAGTCCGGTGGATCACGCCTCAGCGACCACTCGTCGTTCCTCTGCCGATGACCTCTTCCTGGCGGCGCCCAGCACCTTGATGCAACCCGTCGTTCCGGCCGCCAGCAGCACTACCTCGCAGCTGACGTTCGCAAGGCGCGTGGGCCACGGCACGATCGCGGGGCTGGTGAACATGCCGATCACGAATGGCTCGAGCAGCGCTCCAATAGGGACGACCAGACGGGCGACTATTTCCATGAAGTCGGTTCGCTGAGCCATCGCCCCTATCAGGCCGAGCGGGCCGCCCACGATGACCGCCGCCAGGAACCAAAACCGGTTCTCCGCCCACGTCCGGATCGAACAGGCCGAGAATCAAGCCCAAGCCGTAGTGCACGACGAGAGCCACCAGCAAGGAGACAAGGCCGGCGGCAAAGGATCTGACCCGATTGCGGACGAGCCACCCCGACAAGATCGCGAGGCCGGCACAGAGCGAACCGGCGTTCAAGCAAGATGCTGATCGTGGTTCTGACGGCGAGAAGCGTATTCGCCCAAGGCTTCGATCTGGCTCATGGTCGTGCCATGGCTGAATACTACGGGCGCGTCATCACCCCACGCCAGGCTCTCTGGGTGACTCATAGGGGGTGGGGAAGCAGGCTCTGAATTGATCTGCAAAGTGCCATCAAGAATCGCCAGGCGGGGACCCTTGGCAGCGAAAACCGGATGATCGAAAAACGTCAGAGGCGACTGGTTGAGTTGATTCATGGAAGGGACCATTCGCGGCATTGCTGATCGGCTGCTGGCGGCTGTCGCGGCGGAGCGTCGCGCGCAGGTTGATCAGTTGTGGTTGGTGGCGGAGTTGGTGGACGCGTCCTGTGTCGTGACCCCGCGAACGCTTGCCGGTGGTGAGCGGTTGAAGATCTCGGGTGCCGATGGAACGCCGGCGGTGGCGGAGTTCCTGGTCCCCGAGCTGTCGGCGATGTTGGGTGTGGGCGATGCCACGGCGTGGCATCTGGTCAACGACGTGATGAACCTGCGGCACCGCCACCCGCGCTCGTGGGAGGCGCTGAATCAGGGATTGATGCCGGCGTGGCAGGCCCGCAAGGTGGCATCGATGTGCGCGGGGGCGGAGTTGGACGCCGATGCCGCCCGGTGGGTGGACCTGAGGCTGGAATCATCGTGGGGGCGGTTGGCGTGGGGTCGGATCCGCCGCAAGGCCGAGGGTTTGATCCTGTCCGCCGATCAGGCGTTGGCCCGGCGCCGCGCTGAGGCGGCTCGGGCCGAGCGATATGTGTATGTCCGTCACGAGGGCGACGGGTCCTCGCTGATGGTCGGGCGGATGAACACCGCGGACGCCGTCCAGCTGAGCCGCGCCATCGACACGATCGCGAACGCGATGGTCCTCGAGGGGCGTCGTGAGCCGTTGCCGGAGCTGAGATCGGAGGCGTTGGCCGAGCTGGCTCGTCCCAGCGATCGCGGCACGTTACCGCGCCAGGACTCGACACTCGTGGTGCACGTCAGCCGGGGAACCGTCGAGAACGGGAATGGAGTAGCCCGCGAGGATGCGGTGGGTCCGTTGTTGTTGGACCAGATACGAGACCTGTTGGCCCACGATCGGGTCCGGGTGTTACCGGTTCTCGATCTGGCCGGCGATTCGGGGTCGGACAGCTACGAGATCCCGACCCGGATCCGCGAGCAGGTGCGGATTCGCGATCCGTTCTCCGTGTTCCCGTTCTCCACCACGCGATCGATTCACGCTGATCTTGATCACACCGAGCCGTTCCGATCAGAGCGGAGGTCAGGCACTTCTGGTGGCTCCCCACCGCAAACCAGGCCGTCCAACCTGGGCTCCCTTGGGCGGCTGGAACATCGGGCCAAAACACATGGAGGTTGGAGAGTCACCCAGACCGAGCCGGGAGTTTTCGAATGGCGATCGCCATTCGGTTTCCATTACCGGGTGAGCCACGGATTCACCGACGCGCTTTCGGGGAAGTCCGCAAAGGCGGCTTCGAAGTCGGAAGACGCGGGACATAGATCCAACTGGGATCTGGCGAGGCACAGCGGCCCGATCCACGTCAACGCTGCCTGAGCATTCCACTGTCAGGGCGATAGCCCGATACGGCTAGGACACGATAGCTAAATCTCGTGGAAGCGCTAGAGAACGGTATACGGTCCTATCGTGGATCCGATTCGTAACCCCTACGCCCCCGGTGCCGGTCAGCGGCCACCGGAACTGGCCGGCCGTGACAGCGAACTGCGGGCGTTCGACGTCGTGCTGCAGCGGGTGGCCAAGGGTCGCCCCGAACGCTCGATCATGCTGACCGGACTGCGCGGGGTCGGCAAGACCGTGCTGCTGAACACCCTGCGTTCGTCCGCGGTCCGGGCCAAGTGGGGGACCGGCAAGTTCGAGGCCCGTCCGGACCAGTCGTTGCGTCGACCGCTCGGCGCGGCGCTGCACATGGCCGTGCGCGAGATCAGCCATCCCACCGATTCCCAGGTGGATTCGGTGTTGGGCACAATCCGCTCCTTCGTCGAGCGTGACGCCAAGCCGGGGGCGAAGTTCCGGGACCGCTGGAACCCCGGCATCGACGTGCTGGCGAACGTGGGCCGCGCCGATTCCGGCGATATCGAGATCGATCTGGTGGAGCTGCTGACCGACGCCGGTGGCCTCGCCGCCGACATCGGCCGCGGCATCGCCATCTTCATCGACGAGATGCAAGACCTCGGAGCCGAGGACATCTCGGCGCTGTGTGCCGCCTGCCACGAGATCGGCCAGCAGGGCCTGCCGGTCATCGTGGTCGGCGCCGGACTGCCGCACCTTCCGGCGGTGTTGTCGGCGTCGAAGTCCTACTCCGAGCGGCTCTTTCGCTACATCCGCGTCGACCGCCTCAACCGCGAGGCCGCCGACCTGGCCCTGGTGGCCCCGGCCGAGGAGGAGGACGCCAGCTTCGACCCCGAGGCTCTGGCGGCGTTGTACGAGGTGACCGCCGGATATCCCTACTTCCTGCAGGCATACGGGAAGGTGGCCTGGGACGTCGCGCCCCGTTCGCCCATCACCGCTGAGGACATCCGAGTCGGGGCCCCCGAAGCGGAGGCGGAGCTGGCGGTCGGCTTCTTTGGTTCCCGCTTCGAACGCGCCACCCCGGCCGAGCGGGAATACCTGATGGCCATGGCCGAGGCCGCGGGGGAGGCCGACGAGGCCGTCTTCACCGCCGAGGTCGCCAACGTTTTGGACCGCAAGCCGCAATCCCTCTCTCCGGCGCGAGACGCGCTGCTGAAGAAGGGCCTGGTGTATTCCGGGGAGCGCGGCCGCGTCGCGTTCACCGTGCCGCACTTTGGCCGCTACCTGCGCGCGAACCAGGAGTAGGTCCGCCTCACATGTAGGTGAATCGTGAGCCGTACTTGGTTGCCATCCGGACGACCATGTCCGCCAGAAGGGCGCGCACGTCTATCCCGGCGGCGGCGAGCATCGGGATGAGGACCGTCTCCTCCTTCTCGATGCGCAGACCGACCAGGACCAGCACAGCGTGGCCTGCTAGCGCGGCGGCAAGGCCAGGAGCGGCTCGCTCCAGCTCGCTGATCGTACGGACCAGCAGATCGTGTTCGACCTCGAGGGATGCGACCAGCGAGTCGGCGCCAACCTCACGCGCCGCGGCGTAGAGGATCTGCTGCTCGGACTCCAGATGAGCAAGGAGATCGTCGGTAAGGAACGCGACCAGCTGACGCCGGGCTGGTTCGGAGTCGGCGCCAAGAGCCACGGCCTCGATCAACTCGTCTGTGTATTCGCCCAGTCGAGCCCGAAGCCCGGCATGGTGGTCTTTCGACGTCCGTAGGGTGCGGGCTTCGTCCTGGTCGGCTAACAAGGCCGGGTCCTGTTCGGTATGACTCATACTAGTTATTACAACTCAGAGTTGCAGAAAAGTACACGGGTGTTTTCGATCGGTCCCAGCTCTCAAGACGGTGGGATGAGGCTGCACCCTTCCCGGCTGGCCGTTCGCAAGACGGCCGGCAGTGCGGACTAGAGTCACAGTTGTCTCGAACTGGTCGTCCTACTGGTCGTTCACCACCCACCGCGGCCCGTCGACGCGGTGCAACTTCGTGAGAGGAGGTCCGCGGCACCAGCCGCGCATCCGCTATGTCGTTGACACTCGGCCTTGCAGAGCGGGTGCAGCGGGCGGTCCGCGGGCTGACCCCGGGTTACTTTGCCCTCGTGATGGCCAGCGGAATTATCTCCGTTGGCATGCTTTTGAACGGTCATCGGCTGTTGTCGGTCGCGCTGTTGATCGCGTGTGTGGTCTCCTACGTGGCGTTGATCTTCCTGAGCGGTTGGCGCCTCATCGCCTACCGACACGAGGTGGTTGGCGACTTCACCGACTCCGGCCGAGCCTTCGGCTTCTTCACCTTCATCGCGGGGACAGACGTGCTCGGGGTTCGGTTGGCCATGGACGGGCACTACTCGATAACCGCAGCCCTGCTCATGGTGGCGGTTCTCATCTGGCTGGTGCTGGGCTATGTCATCCCCTGGACGGCGGTGCTGAGCACCGAACATCGTCCGGTCGTGGCCAAGGCGAACGGGACCTGGTTCATCTGGGTGGTGGCCAGCCAGTCCGTCGCGGTCTCGGCGGCTTCGCTCGAACCGGTCTATCTCTCGCTTCGCGATGTGCTCGCCGTCGTCGCGGTCTTTTCCTGGTCTGTGGGTGTCTTCCTCTACGCCGCCGCCGGCATCTTCGTGGCGGCTCGGATCCTGCTCTACGAATTTCGTCCCACCGACCTCAATCCACCCTACTGGGTGGCGATGGGCGCCTGCGCGATCACCATTCTCGCGGCGGCGCGGATCGTGGAGATGGCCGACGCGCCAATGGTCGACGCTACCCGCGGGCTGATCGCCGGGGCCGCGGTCGTGTTCTGGGCGTTCGCCACCTGGCTGATCCCAGCCTTGATCGCTGCCGGCTGGTGGCGCCACGTTACCCATCGGATACCTCTGCGCTACGAGGCGACGTGGTGGAGCGCGGTCTTCCCCCTCGGCATGTACGCGGTGGCCGGCATCTACCTCGGCCAAGCCGACCAGTTACCGATAGTCGGCTGGATCGGAAAAGGGTGGCTGTGGGTGGCGTTTGCAGCCTGGGTGCTCAGCTTCCTCTTCATGGCGCTGAACCTGGTCAAGACCGTGTTGCTGCCTGATCCTCGCGCAGATTCGGGATCGAAGTCCCGGGTCATCGATCGCGCGGGCTAGGCGCTGACGGTCAGCTTGGACGGGTGCGAACCGGCGACCGGGCGCCGCTTGCGGTGGGCTTGAGCCGGACATACGCACTAGCGTGGCCTCCATGACTCGGGACTTCCAGAAGCAGGCAGACACCCTTGAGTTCTGGCGACTCATCGAGTTGTTCACCCCCCAGCCCGTGCCGCAGGTGACCCGGGGCGCCGGCCACGACATCGTCATCGAGTGGAACCCGAAGGAAGCGCTCCCGTGGCGCTCGCTCCCACCAGCGGCCGAGAATCGGGTGTGGCAGCACACGGTCTACTTGGGGCTGTACGAGCTCTCCGCGGTCTATGAGACGTCCTCCAAGGCTGTCCAAGACGACCGGGACGCCCACGACCTCCGACCGATGGGACGCAGCGCTTGCGCCGGCCTGGTCGTCGACGAGGGCGGCTGCCTGGTCGCTGGCTCGGCGGTCCTGTCCTCCTGTGCCTGGGCGTTGGGCCGCCTTCGTCGATCCCCGAGACGCCACGACGTCTGGATGGCCGAGTTCGAGCAGGCGAAGTCGAGCTTCGCCGAGTCGATCCGGGCCGCCGAGGATCGCCGCAGCAAGTTGGCGGGCACGCAGTCGGCCGTCTCGCTCGGCACCCGCAGCCTGGAGGAACTCCGGCGCATCGTGGTGAGCCTGACGGGCCTGGACCGCGTACCGGAGCTGAGCTGTGCATCGGTCCTGATTCGCAGCCGGCAGGTGAGCCCCAAGGTAGCGAGCGAGCTCGGCGAAGACGACCCCCTGAACAGTTTCCATCTCGAAGACCTGGGAACGGTCCGTCAGGCGGTACGCGAGGGGGATCTGGGAGCGGGGCTGCAGAGCTACCTCACCCCGGCCGATCGGGTGGATGAAGCGCACCGGGTGGACGTGCGTAGGGATGGCGACGCGGTGACGAGCGGGGCGAGCGCGGAGCGGATCTCGTTGGGCCGGTGGCCGTCGGACCCCGCCCATCCCCTGACCCTCAGCCAGCAGTTGGCCGTCAACGAAGCCGTCCACGGTCCCACCCGAAGCGGTGGTCTGCTGGGGATCCATGGCCCACCCGGAACCGGAAAGACGACCGTGCTCCGCGAGCTCATCGCGCATAACATCGTCGAGCGGGCCCGTAAACTCGCCGATCTCGCCGACCCCGGGGACGCCTTCGAGGCGCCCGAGCACGACCATCGCTGGAAGACCGACGGATACCCGCGTGGCGTGCCGCGCCTCAAGCCGGAGATAGCGGGCTTCGAGATGATTGTCGCCGCGCCCCAGACCACCGCCGTCGCAAACGTCACCGCCGAGATCTCCTCGGCTAGCGCCATCGCCGAACGTTGGCGAGGCAACGTCGACCACTTCACCAACCTGGCCAGCCGGATCCTGCAAGACCGCGCCAAGAGCGAGACCCCGGCCGGTTCGTCGCCTAGCGATCAACGCGACGAGGCGTGGGCGCTCTTCTGCGCGACGTTGGGCGACAAGACGGACCGCAGCCAGTTCATGAACTCGTTCTGGTGGGGACCGCGGGCCGAGGGTGAGGCGGCTGACACCGCCGGGTTCGAACAACTCCTGAAGGCGCCCAACCCGCCACGGCGGTCCTGGGCCGATTGCGTCGCGGGCTTTAGGGGAAGCCTGCGCGAGGCGCAGACGATGCAGACCGAGCGCGTCGAGGCCGAACGTCGCTGCCGGCTCCTGCCGGTTCTCGAAGCCAAACTGAGCGAGGTTCGCCTCCACCTCGCAGAGGCCAGCCGGAGCCGTGACACGTTGCAACAACAGCTCGCCACGCATGACGAGGTCGCGGCGAGCCTCTCGGCCCATGGCGTCATTCTGCGCGAAGCCATGCAGCGTCAGCAGGCCGCCCAGCCGGGCTCGTGGGAGCGGCTCGCGAGCTTTGGGCGAGCCATGCGCGAGTGGCGCCCCGGCTTCCTGGCGTGCGAAACCGCGCTACTGGAGAACGAGCAACGGATCGCCGAAACGCGACGGACCGGCGACGCGCTGCGTTCCGCGCTGAGCCAGGCCCGCGGCCGCGAGCGAATCTTGGAAGCGGATCGGGCCCGCATGGACGAGCACCTGGCCCGGGTCAGACAGCAGGCGGCCGAGGATCAGGCCCACTACCAGGAGGCCTACCCGCGACTGGAGTCGAGCGGGGACACCCGCGAACTGGCTGCGCCCTGGCAGGATCGGGAGTTCAACCTCGCCCGATCGGAGCTCTTCCTCGCCGCGCTGGGTTTGCATCGCGCGTTCATCCACGACCAAGCCATCAAGATTCGGCAGGGGCTGTTCGCCACCCACGATGTCGTGACGGGCCAGTGCCCCAAGAACCTCGGCGCGCAGGCGAGGCTGGCGGCCTGGCAGCTGTTCTTCCTGGTGGTCCCGGTGGTCTCGACCACGCTCGCATCGATGCCCGGGATGTTCAGGAGGCTGGGGGCGGGTTCGTTCGGCTGGATGTTCATCGACGAGGCCGGGCAGTGCGCTCCGCAGGACGCCGTCGGTGGGATCTGGCGAGCCCAACGCACCATCGCGGTGGGGGACCGCCTGCAGCTCGAGCCGGCGGTCGGCATCCCGTTCCAGGTGGTGAGCGATATTGCTGCCTCGCTTAAGGTGTCGGCCGATTGGGTCCCGCCCAGGGCCTCGGTGCAAACCCTCGCCGACCGGGTCGGCCGTTCGGCACCACCTTGCACAGCCCGCCCGGATCGATCGGCTGCTGATCGAGATCGACCGGGTTCACCGCCGGGGCGTGCCCTATAGCGAGATGCTCGCGCTCTCCCCGTTTCGCCCCGTGGCGGACCGGTTAGAGCAGATTTCTCGGACTCGTCCCGGGCTGCGGGCAGACACGATCCATACCCTGCCGGGCAGTCAGGCCGACGTCGTCTTCCTGGTCCTCGTCAGCGCCCGCGGCAACCGCGGGGCTCGGGAGTGGGTGGCCTCGAGCCCCAACCTCGTAAACGTGGCGGTCAGCCGGGCCAAGCGTCGCCTCTACGTCATCGGCAGCCACCGGGACTGGAGCGAGCTGGCCCATTTTTCGGTCCTCGCCGGGGCTCTGGAACGGATCGGCTCGCCGATCGACCAGTAAGCTCGGCGCTCGATTCCCTACCGTCTGTCGCCCGACACCACCCGAACGTGGCCACAACGCAGCCGTTCGTGGCTGACCTCATCGAACTCGTTTTCGAGGGCCCGCCACGGGTGCGCGTGCGGGTCCGATCCGCCAAGCTTGGTGGCGAGCCGGGCGAGCGGTCGCCACACCGAGCACCAACCCGTCGGCAAGGCCATGTCGACGATGGCGGCGCGGCCCGTTGGGGGCAGGGGTTCGACGGCGTTACGCCACGCCTGTTTCCACGGCTGCATCAGCGAAAGCGAGTACGCGAAGAGCACCCGGTTGGGTTTCAGCTCGCGCACCCGAGCCCAGACGGGGTCGCTCGGCGCCGTGGCGTCACCGCAGAGCAACGTCACCTGGCAGCCGAGGCCGGCTACCCGGCGGCGCGCCTGGGCGAGCATATTCTCCGCCGCGTCGATGCCGATCACGTGGCCGGTGGGGCCCACCGCCTCGGCGAGGAGCGGCAGGCTCAGCCCCGTGCCGCAGCCGACGTCGAGCACGGTGTCGCCGGGGGAGAGTTGCAGAGCCCGGACGCCCGCCACCCTGCCGGCCCGGTAGACCGGCCACTCTCCCGAGACCACGTCGTAGACGGGGCCGATGACGCGGTAGACGCTGTGGCTCACGGCTTCGGGCACGCCCTCAATGTACGTCCGAGCTAGGCAGGGTCTCGACCGACCCGGCAGCTACCCCCGAGGGCACTCAATCGGTGGACTCTGCCCCGGTCCGCGCGCACGTGCTGATAGCCCCAGCATCCACCAGAGCAGATATCTCTTCCAGGCTGAATCCGAGCGTGTCGGCAAGTATCTCGGCAGTGTGCTCACCGATGAGCGGAGGCGCCGACTTGATCTGGCAGGGAGTCTCGGAGAACTTCATGGCCGGCCCGAAGACCGTGAGTGTTCCCGATTGTGGATGCTCGACCGTCGTGACGAGGCCCCGCTGTACCACTTGAGCAGACGTGACCACCTCAGACATCTCTGCCACCGCCCCGTGCGGGATACCGGCGATGCGTAAGGCGCCCTCCACCTGCGCTCGGCTCCTAGTCTTCGTCCAGTCCGTAACCATTTCAGTGAGCGTGTCGGCGTTCTCCATGCGGCTGCGCATACTAAGAAAACGTTGATCGTTTACGACGTCTTCACGGCCGATGGTCATCGCCAGACGCTGAAACAGCGACGTCGTTCCGGCTTGGATGTACATGTAACCGTCCGTGCAGGGAAACGCGTCGGTGGGGCTTGACAAGACGTCTCGGGCGCCGTTTCGACCGGGAACCGAACCCTCGAGCGCTGCCCAGATTCCTCGGATGCCCATGGACGTGAACATTGCGTCGAAGGCCGCCACGTCGACGTGCTGCGCGACTCCCGTCGCGTCCCGGTGCCGTAGGGCGGCAAGTACTGCAATGACCCCGTGAAAGCCGGCGATATGATCGACGACGAACGTGCCTGCCACCGAAGGTCCGGTCTCGGGGCTCCCCGTCAGGCTCATCAGACCGGTCTCTGCCTGCGCGGTGGCGTCGAACAGGGCTCGATCCCGGTTTGGCCCGGTTTGGCCGAAACCCGAGATCGAGATCAGCGAGGTTCCTGGCGCAAAGTCTTTGAGTTCGTCAAACCCGAGTCCCATCTTGTCGATGACCCCTGGGCGATAGTTCTCGACGATGACATCGGCCCATACCGCCAGTTGTCTCAGGATCTGCCGGCCGCCCTGAGTTCGCGCGTTGAGCGATATCGATCGCTTGTTCCGATTGAAAATGTTGGAGTAGACGCTTCTGTCGCCGTCGAACGGTGCGTTCGAGCGGATGGCCTCACCATCGAGACTTTCGACCTTGATGATCTCAGCGTCCATGTCCCCAAGCATCTGGCAGCAAAGAGGGCCAGCGATAAACCTGGAGAGGTCGAGGACTCGGACACCGCTGAGGATTCCGGATTCGATCATGACTAGCCTCGCTACCTTGAACCGTGATCTCGCTCAACGGAATTGGGGACAACCAAATTACTGTTACGGTAGCTTCTGAACGGTTGTTTAGTCAATCATGTTCTCAGGTATCGTCGCTGGCCCAAGGAGGTAGTCGTGGTAGAGAACCGAGGACAAGTAGACACGGAGACCGGCGATCCGTGGCACGACCTCCTGGACGTCAGGCAGGTCCCGGAAGGACTGGATCCGCAAGCTGGCCTCAAGGAGCCCACGTACGAGAACGTGACTCCCGGCGAGACCTTTGGCCCCGCACGATTGCTCGTGAACGAGTACCGGTCGCGTCGCTTCGATTTCATCATGGGTGGGCAGAACGCCATGCGCGGTTCTCTCGACCCCCTTGGCCGGCAACTCGCCCACCCTGGGTCGTTCTCGAACGAGCTGTTCGAGATATACACGCTGAACTATTCCGCGAGCCAAATCGTCGGGGTGCACGCGAGTGAGGAAATCTGGCTGAATCATCCCATGTCCGTGGGCGACACCTTGGTCCTGACAGGGCTGTTCGAAGACAAGTACGAAAAACGTGGTCAAGGATACGTGGTCACCTCAGCGGAAGCCCGAACCGAGACCGGTGAACTGATAGCTCGCCGACGTGGCACCGAGATTATGCGGACCATCCCCGGGGACGTCGTTGGACGCTCGGCGACAAAGTCTTCAGGAGCCGCGGCACTGCCGGGGCGAATCGACACCACTCTCGATGAGACCCACCGCCGTGTAGAGACCATGAGTGATCCTTTAGTGGACGACTGGTTCAGACTCGAGCCTCAGCTAGTCACTTTCGAGCAGGCGGCACTCTACTCCCGATACGGGGAATACGTGACGTCGATACACGGCGACCTCGCAGCCGCCCAAAGAGCGGGCCTGAAGGCGCCGATCGTTCAGGGGCAGCAGCAGATGTGTCTTTTAATGGACGGAATGCTGAGTATTTTTGGGCCGGAGTTTCATCGCAGCGGTCATATCGCGGCGAAGTTCATTCAACCGGTCCCTGTTTTCTCGAAACTGCAGCTCGAGGGACGCGTCTCCACCGAATCGTCGGATTCCAGGATCGCCGTCCAATGCTGGTTGAAGAACCAGGCCGGGCAGCCGGTCAGCGTCGCAAACGTGGACATGGACGCACGATCCTGACTACCTACGGATGGGGACTTGGCTCTGCCCCACCCCATCGAGACAAATTTTGACGTATCGATCGGCCATCTCGACGGGAGACAACGGTCCCTCGGTTTTGAACCACGAGGCGACCGAAGTGCACATCGTGACGATGGCGCGCGTGGACTCCCGCACGTAGGGAGTCCTGAAAGACCCCTCTTCGCATCCCCGCTTGACCGCGTCGGTGAAGACGAGCTGGAGTTCGTCTCGGAGGTCGATGATGTGCGCCCGATTGTTGCTGTCGAGGCTCCGCAGTTCGTTGTTCACGACGAAGCTCGGTCCTTGGTGGGTGGAGTGCTGGTAGACGTGAGACCACACGGCGGTAGCAAACTGCGAGCTTGGATCTTGCGCGGCCACGTTGCAGGCGGCCGTCGTCGTCTCTAAGGACCATTTCATGAAGCGTGTCATGATCTCGTAGAGGATCGCTTGCTTGGAGTCGTAGTGATAGTAGGGGGCCCCGACCGTAACGCCGGCGTTGGCGCTGATCGTTCTCATCGTGGTGCCGTGATAGCCGTTTTGATAAAAGGCCTTTTGCGCCGCCTCGATGACACGCTGTCGAACAGGCTCATCGAATACCGGCAGTTCGCTGGCGCGAATGATGTCTATGGAATCCTGAGAGACGTTGAGGTGAGTGTCGGTAGGAGCAAGGGCCGTAGGTGCATCGCCGCGGCTCTTGAAACTAATGACCCGACCTCCCACAACATAGATGAAACTAGGCTCTCGGCGAATCCGGGAAGGGATTCCAACCCGCGCACATGGCTTCAGCATACAACCGGGCGTCCAATGCGGCCCGCTCATCGAGGTCGTGCGACGTTGCCGAAAGGAGTTGCTGCTTGGTCATCCGCACGGAGAGCTCAGGCAAGTTCGTGAGGCGATCAACGAAGCGGTCCGCTTCCGCTTCGAGCCTGTCCGGGGGAACCACCTCGTGAAGCAGGCCCAAGTGTTTCGCCTCCTCCGCCGCGACGGCTTCTCCGAACAGCACGGCGTGGCGCGCTCTTGACGTACCGATCTCCCGCTCGAGGACCGGCCAGGCCCCCCAGGCCAACGGAATACCCAATCTGACCTCAGGAAAGCTGATGCTGGTCGTTGAGTCGCCGATGCGGAAATCGCAGTTCAGCGCAAATACCGCGCCCCCACCGATGACATGCCCGTGCAGACGAGCGACAGTGATGGCCTGGGCCTGGCCGATCGCCCGGCACGCCCGATTGCCCGTATCGGCATGTCGGAGCACCGTGGCTTCGTCTGCACCGTCGGGAGCGAGCCCGGGTGGATTCGAGCGGTCCGCGCCCGAGCAGAAGGCGCGGCCCCTTCCGGTGAGCACGACGATCCGGATGTCGCTGGTGAGATGGCTGTACGCGTGAGTGATCTCGTCCAGCATTTGCGAGGTGATGGCGTTGAGTCGTTGGGGGCGGTTCAACGACACCGTGGCAACGTGGCCGATTTGGGCGACCTCGATCGTCTCGTACTCGAACATGGCTTAGCGCCCGTGGAAAGTCGCGGCCCGTTTGGTGAGGAAGGCATCGGTCGCCTCAGCGGCGTCCTCGGTGCCCGCGCAGTGGGTGTGACGGCTCGCCTCCAGGTCTAGAGCCACGTCGAGACTCACCGATGCGCTATCGCGCAGGTTCTCCTTGATGTAGCGCAGGGCGATGGGAGCCGACAGGGCGAGGCGCTCCGCGATCGAGGTCACCGTGGGCATCAAATCCTCGGCGGCACACACGCGGGAAACGAGGCCGATGTCGAGAGCCTCTTGGGCGTCGAAGGGCTCGGACAACAGGTACTTCTCGGCCGCCTTGGCCCTGCCGATGAGGCGCGGCAACAGCCACGTGCCACCGAAGTCGCCAGACAGTCCGGCTCCCAGGAAGGCGGTATTGAACCGTGCCTTTTCCGAGGCGAACCGCAGATCCGCGGCGCACGCCCATGACAAGCCTGCTCCAGCACAAGAGCCGTTGACGGCCGCGATCGTGACCTTGTTCATTGAATGAAGGAGCTGAGAGGTGTGCATGAAACGCCGCAGGCGATCGGTCCGCTGCTCGGTGCTCCCGTCCCCGCCCACCGCGCCGCCGGGTCCCTCTGCGAGGTCCCCACCGGCGCAGAAAGCCCGTCCCGAACCCGTGAGGATGACGATGCGGGAATCGGTGTCCTCCGCCGCGGTGGTGAAGGCGCCAAGCGCATCCTCGAGGAAGTCGGCGGTCATGGCGTTGAGCCTGTCTGGCCGATTGAGGGTAATGGTGCCGACGGCACCGTTGCGTTGATAGTCGACTAGTGTCATCTCGTCCTCTTTACTCGGTGTCCGGGGCCGGTGCGAACGGCTTCCCCACGTGCCCGAACTGATCGGATAATAACGTCTTGAGGATCTTCCCCGACGCGTTTCGAGGGAGTTCCTCGGTGAAGACGACGTGTCGAGGACGCTTGTAGCCTGCGAGCCGACCTCGGGAGTAGGAGATCACGTCGTCCGTCGTGATCGCGCTGGTCTCCTCGCGTACCACAACCGCGCAGACCGTTTCCTGAAAGACCGGATCCGCCACCCCCAGGACGGCGACCTCCGCAATCCCGGGCATATCTGACAGCACCGCTTCGAGCTCGGCGGGATAGATGTTCTCCCCGCCGCTGATGATCATGTCTTTGGATCGGCCGGTGAGATACAAGAATCCGTCGTCGGTGATGCGCCCCAGGTCTCCGGTGCGGCACCAACCGTCGACGAAGGTCTCCCGGCTTTCTTCCGGCTTGGCCCAATAGAGAGAACTCACCGAGGGGCTGCGTACCCAGACCTCGCCGATGGCCGTCTCCTGAGCTGGGGCCGTTCCCTCCTCGGTTGGGGCCGGTGTCTCGATCTTCACCTCGGTCAGTGGCAGCGGTGTCCCCACGCTTCCAGGGTGCTCGTCGAGTAGCTTGGCAGGCATCACGGTGCTGATTCCGCCGCCTTCGGTAAGACCGTAGACCTGCTCTAGGCGGATGTCGGGATACTTCGCCTGCATGGCCTTCAGGATCCATGGGAGGGTGGGCGCGCCGCCGGTGGTCAACACCTGCAAGGAACGTAACCGTTCCCGCGGGATGCCGTCCTCGGCGGCCAGGGCGTGGAGCATGAAAGGGTAAACCAGAGAATGGGTCACCCGATGGTGTTCGAGCATCTGCGTAGCCCGATCCAAGGAAAACGATCCGGAACGACTGATGACCGCGTGTCCGCCAGCCACCAGAACGGGGACTAGATGATCCTCCATGGAGCCGACGTGGAAGAGGGGTCCCGTCGACATGGCCACGGTGTCGGCACTGTACCCCCAGCGCATGATCTGCATCGCCGCGAACCAAAGGGTGTTGGCGTGGGTCCAGACCGCTCCCTTGGGATGTCCGGTGGTGCCCGAGGTGTACATGATCATGCAGGGATCGTCGCTGTCGGGCAGCGGGATGGTGGGTTCGGAGGTATCGGAAAAATCGGCTGCGTCGACCACGCGTGACAAGGGGGCCACGATGTCGTGTCGCGGTTCGTCTTGTTCAAAATTCACCGTGATGACGGTTGGTGCGCTCGACCGCTCAGCGAGGAAGCCCAGCGATTCCGCGCAACGGTGGTGCACAAACAGAGCTGTGCACCCTGAGTCGCTAATGGCGTAGTCGAGTTCTTCGGCCGTAAGACGCCAGTTGAGACGCACCGCGATCGCGCCGACTCGTCCGATCGCCAGGTAGACGGCCCAGTAGTCGAGACTGTTGGCGAGCAAGATGCCGACGCGGTCCCCTGGACGAACACCGAGTGACAGCAGACCGTTGGCAAACCGGTGGGTGTTTTCGGCTAGATCTCGGTAGGTCCAGGTCTCGGAATCCTCGAGCGAGAGGGCTGGCCTGTCAGATTCGTGCAGGCGCGATCGTTGGAGTATCTGCCGAATAATGATCGTCACGTCCATGGTCTTACTCGGGATAACCGCAGCTTCCTCGTGGAAGTTGGCTCGTCCCGTCTCCTTTCGATCGCGTCGGCCGTGTTCTGCGGGCTATTTTTGGATAGATCGGGTGGTGAGAAAATCCTCGATTCCGAAAGGACCAAATTCCCGCCCGTAGCCGGAGTCCTTGAACCCGCCGAAGGGAGCAGCCGGGTTGAAGGCGCCGCCATTGATGTCGACCTGCCCTGCAACCAGTCGGTTGGCGACAGCGAGGGCCGAGTCGGTATCGGCAGACCACACTCCCGCGGCTAGACCGTATTCGGTCCCGTTCGCTATGGCTACGGCCTCCTCGACATCGTCGTAGGCGAGAATGGACAAGACGGGTCCGAAGAATTCCTCCTGGTCCGCGGTCGTGCCAGGAGAAACGTCACTGAGCACGGTGGCCTGGACGAAATGCCCTGTAGCGAGATCGCCGGCGGACCCGCCGCACACGATCCTGGCGCCCTCGGAGACGGCACGTTCGATCCGGCGCAGCACACTGCTCTGTTGTTTCTCAGAGACCAGTGGGCCCAACCGAGTGCTGGAATCGCTGGGATCGCCTGGGGTGTACTTGGCGGCCGCAGCCGCCGCGAGGGTCTCGGCCTCGGCGAGCTGCTCCCTGGGCACGAGGAGTCGGCTCCACGCCGTGCAGGTCTGCCCAGCGTTGAGGAAGGCGTTCGCAACGCTAACCTTGACCGCGATCGGTAGGTCGGCGTCCGGCAGCACCACGCTTGCCGACTTTCCCCCCAGTTCGAGCGTGACTCGTTTGATGTGGCCGCCAGCGCGGGCCGCGATCTTTCGGCCGACATCGGTTGACCCCGTGAAGGAGACCAAGGAGACGTCCGGGTGATCGACCAAGGCCTCGCCGATCTCAGGACCGGGCCCGGTGATGAGGTTGAACACTCCGGCTGGCAAGCCGATGGAGTCCATGATCTCCGCCAGGACGAAGGCGGTCAACGGTGCCAACTCGCTCGGCTTCAGCACGACAGTGGCCCCGGCGGCTAACGCGCCGCCAACCTTGCCGATCACCTGGTGCAGCGGATAGTTCCACGGTGTGATAGCCGCGACGACCCCCACCGGAAGGCGGTAAACGACCGAATTCCCGATGCTGGTTTCGAACGGGAACTCCGTAAGGTGCGCGGCGGTCTCGCGAAGCGTTTGGACGGGCAGCCCGGCCTGGACCTTCTGCGAGATCCGTAACGGGGTTCCGACCTCCGCCGTGATGATTTCCGCAATCTCGTCCTGCCGATCGGCGATGCCGGCGGCGAGTTGCTCGAGATATCCGGCGCGTTCCGCCGGGGAGGTGCTGGACCAGGTGGTGAAGGCCCTCTTCGCCGCCGCGACGGCCCGATCTACGTCCGCCGTGGACCCCTGGGGAACGTTCCCGACCACCTCGTGGCTGTAGGGGTTTTCGACTTCGATCGTGGCGGTCGAGCCCACCGCACGGGTCCACGAACCGTCTATGTAAAGTTGGTCAAAGTTGGTCACGCTGCCCCGCTCCTTCGCCGTCCGACTAATGGACTTTCGGCGCACTCTACTAAATGAGCGTTCGTTCAGCAACCTTGGCGGCCTAAATTTTTTGATGCCGGAATACTTGAGAAGGACCCTTGCTGAACGAGCGCTCATTTAGTAGCCTACCTGCATCTGGGCTGAGCGACTACGACAGAGAGGTCATACGATGACGACGCCTACTTCTTCAACCAAGCTCCGGGGTATCTTCGATGTGGTTACCTACATCGACGGACGGCCGGGCATCCGCGGCAAGGCGGGCCTCATCTGGTGGCTGCTGCTCGGCGGCCTGTTCCTCGATGCGTTCTCGAACTCGGCGTTGGCTGCTGGCCTGGGGCCGATGACCAGAGATCTCGATCTTTCGCCAGGTCAGGTCGCTGTCCTCACGTCGATGGCCTCATTTGTCACCATCATCGTGTATCCCATCTCCGGTACCCTCGCTGACCGTGTTGGCCGCCTGAGACTGGTGATCTTGGCCAAATTCCTGGCCATCATCGGGGCCGCACTGGCGGCCTTTTCGCCCGACTTCCTCCTGGTCGTGGTGGGTCGTTTGTTCGTCGGAACCGCCTACGGCGTCGATTTTGCCGTGGCTATCGCGCTCATCGCCGAGCTGACACCCAAGAAGTACAGCTCGCGGCTCAACGCCTGGCAGGGCATCTGGTACACCGCTGTCTGTTCCAACCTGATTCTTGCCGTCGGCTTCTACAACCTCGACACCGGAGACGCCATCTGGCGATATCTCGTGGGATCTGCCGGAGTGGTGGCCTTGGTCCTGTTGATCTTTCAGGGGATATTCGTCAAGGAGAGTCCGACCTGGCTAGCCCGCAAGGGCAGGCTCGAACTGGCTGCGGTGTCGATGACAAAGATCTTCTCCGAACCCTTCGTCGCGGCTCCGGTCGAGGAACGACAACCCATCCCCAACGTCGCGAGCGGTGGTTATAGAAACATCCAGCTGATCTTCAGGGGGACCTACCTCCCCCGGACTGTGCTCGCCGGAACCGTCCAGGTCGCTCAAGCGTTGCAGTATTTTGCCGTCGGTTGGTATCTCCCCATCATCAGCCTCACCCTGTTCGGGAACGACTTCGTGAGGGCAACCCTGGGGGCGCTGTTCTTCAACGTCTTCGGGATCATCGGTGGCTTCTCCTCGGCAACGGTGGCGGCCCGGCTGGGCCTTCGCCGGGCCTCGGCCTTCGGTTTCACCATCGTCGCCGTGATCCTCCTTTCGCTGGGGCTGTTCCTTGACGTGCTGCCGTTGTGGCTGTCGGTCGCTCTGCCGTCCATGTTCATCTTCTTCCACTCGATCGGCCCGGGCGCGAATGGCAAGAGCTTGTCCTCGCTCTCCTTCCGCAGTGAGGTTCGAGCGGGCGCGAACGGCATCATCGGGGCCATCGGCGGTCTTGGTGCCGCGCTGGGTCTGGTGATCTTTCCGCTGATGAAGGCCTCCCTGGGTCTTTCGACGACGTTCGTCGTGCTGGCCGCCATCCCGACCGCGGCAGCCATCATCTGCTTCGTCATCAAGTGGGAGCCGACCCGTTCCAGCATCCCAGTGGATGAGGAGTTGGACGCCCCGAACTTCGACAGCGAGCCCGCGAAGGCTGGGAGCGAGGGAGCCCGATGACGCCCGCGGTCATCCTGTCCATCGATGAGGGAACCACGGGAACGCGCGCGGCCTTGGTGCACGCCGACGGGAGGATCGACAGCCTCGAATATCGACGCTTGCGCGTCACCAGCCCGCGCGCGGGGATCGTGGAGCAAGACGCCAACGAGATTCTCGCGCGCACGGTCGAGGCGATCCAAGCCACCATGGCTCAGGCCAAGCACCGGGGCCTTGAGGTCGGCGGCATCGCTATTGCCACGCAGCGCTCGACCGCCGTGATGTGGGACTCCCAGACCGGACGGTCCGTCGTCCCGGCCATGGTGTGGCAAGACACCAGACACGTGGACGAGTTGGCCAAACTGAGCAGCACGTGGGACGAGCAGCTGATTCCAACCGTCGGCCGACGCGTCGGGGTGCGCTCGCCCTACCTCTGGGCTGTACACCACCTTGCGAACAGCCCCGACCTTGCCGAGTTGCATCGCCAAGGCCGACTGCAGTTCGGCACCGTGGATAGTTGGCTCATCTCGAACCTCACAGTGGAGGGTCGAACGGTTACTAGCGCCACCAACGCCACCGCGGCGGGGGCGTTCCGTCTTCGGGAGAACCGATACCACGAGGAGTATATTTCCACGCTCGGTTTTCCCCTCGATCTGTTGCCCGAGGTCGTCGAGGACGGCCAGTTCCTGGGAACGGGAAGGCCGGAGATCTTCGGCGCCGAGGTTCCCGTCCTGTCGGCCATCGGCGATCAACACGCCGCCCTGCTCGGTTTGGGCTGTCTCGAGCGCGGTCAAGCGATGGTGGTGCACGGAACCGGTAGCTTCTGTGACCTGATGACCGGAGAGCAGTATCCCGAGAAGCCAGGGACCCACGATGGGACGCAGGTCTTGACCGGGTGGCGAACCGGGGGTGTGTCCACCTACACAGTGGAGACCTATACCTCCACGACCGGCTCGGCCTTCGATTGGTTCTGCGAACAGCTCGGTTGGTTCGATAACGCTCTTCAAATCAGCGAGTTGGCTGCGCAGAGCAGCACTTCTAACGGGGTGCTCTTCGTCCCCGCCTTGACCGGCATCCGTGTTCCGGTCGTGGATCCTCGGGTCCGAGCGAGTTTGAGCGGTGTGAGTACGGCGACGACCAAATCCGACGTCGCCCGCGCCCTGTTGGAGGGGATCGCGCACTTCGTTCGGGCTTCCCTGGCCTGCAATAGCGATGTGGCCGGGCTCGATCCGCAAGAGGTCGTCGTCGGAGGTGGGATGTCGGCCTCCGACCCACTCATGCAGATCCAGGCCGACTTCACCGGCATCCCGATGCTTCGGCGGGAAGACGCCGATAAGGCCACCCTGCGTGGGGCGGCTTTCCTGGCGGGCTCTCGAGGCCTGTTGTGGTCCGACCTCCCCGAGGCCGTATCCACCCTGGGCCAAGGGGTGTTGTTCGAGCCCGCGCTCGCCGAGAATGAACGCCGCGACATCGCCTCGTGGTGGCAGGCCCGAATTGACCAAGAGCTATCGCTAGTTAAGGAGACCGCATGATCAAGCTTCCTCAGCGCCGCGCCAATAGGGCCATTGAGCGGATGGTTCCGATCGAGCCGCCGAAGACCGATCGCGGCGACGCGATCGCTGCCCTCGAGACGACACCGTTCGACCTGGTGGTCGTCGGTGGGGGGATCACGGGGGTCTACGCGGCCCTTGACGCTGCCATGCGAGGGCTGCGGGTGGCCGTGATCGAGAAGGACGATTTCGCTTCGGGCACCTCCTCGAAGTCCTCCAAGATGGTTCACGGCGGGCTCCGCTACATCGAACAGGGCAACCTGCCCCTCGTACGACACTCCTTGCTCGAACGGCAGCGGCTGCGCAAGAACGCGTCGCACCTGGTGCAACGGCTGCCGTTCATGTTTCCGGTCCTGAGCCACGGTGGAGTCATCGATCGACGCCTGGCCAGCGGATTCGAGGCCCTCCTCTGGACCTACGACCTCGCCGGGGGCTGGCGCGAGGGCATTCTGCACAAGAAGCTGAGCAAGAACGAAGTGCTGGCTCGCTGCCCCACGCTCAAGGAAGACACGGTGAAAAGCGGGTTGCTGTACTACGACGCGCGCACCGACGATGCCAGACTGACGCTGACCATCGCCCGGACAGCAGTGCACCACGGCGCGACGGCGGTCAATCACGCCCGGGTCACCGATGTCCTCCGCTCCGGTGGTTCCATTCGTGGCGTGCGGGTCGAAGCGGACGGTCGTGAGTTCGACGTGAAGGCGAAGGCCGTCGTCATTGCCGTCGGCTCGTGGTTGCGCGACTGGTCGGGTACGACACCGGGCACCGATCAACCGTCGATCCGCCCGGCTAAGGGGGTTCACGTGACCATCCCGTGGGCCAAGGTTCGCAACGATTGCGTCGTCACCATCCCGGTGCCGGGGAGGGCCCGAAGGGCGACGATCACGCGGTGGGGCGACGTGTGCGTCCTCGGCACGACGGACAATGACTACACCGGTTCCCTCGATGACGTGTACTGCACTCAGGAGGAACGGGACTTCTTGCTCGACGGTGCACGACAGTCGCTGAACGTGGATCTCGAGGCCGACGATGTGGTGGGCTCCTACGCCGGCACGCGACCGCTCATTGCCCCAGCCGAGGGCACGACGATGGAGGTCAAGCGAAACCACGAGATTCGGACCGATCCGGATGGCTTGGTCACCGTGGTGGGCGGCAAGCTGACCACCGCGCGCCACATGGCCGAGCAGACCATCGATGCGGCCATGAAGGTGCTTGATAAAAATGGACGCTGCCGCACCAAGCACGCCTACCTGCTAGGGGCCGCGGGATACGACTCCCAGGCGAGCGAGGCCACGGGCGGCCTCGCGGCGCACCTCGGTGGCCGCTACGGGCTGGAGTCGGCGCACGTGAGTGACATCCTGGCCGACGATCCGACGCTGGGCGAGCCAATCGTCAAGGGAATGCCCTACCTGGAAGCGGAGGCCGTCTACGCCGCCCGGCACGAGATGGCCCGCACCGTGGACGACGTCTTGTCCAGGCGAACCCGACTACGCATCTACGCCCGAGACGCCGCAGCCGAGGCGGCGCCGCGCGTCGGTCAACTGTTGGCCAAAGAGCTCGGGTTCGATCAACAGACGGTGGACGAGCAGGTGCGCACCTATCAGCAAGAAGCAGCCAAAGAAAAGTTAATCCTGACAGGAGACCAGCAATCGTGATCAGCAAGGACACGCTCAAGCGCGGATACAACAAGTTCGATTATGTGGTGGGCGCGCACACCCCGCCCTACTTCGCCAACGACGACACCGTCGCGGGGGAGAGTTCTCTCCAGACCGACCCCGTCATAGTCGGCGACGAGATCCTCGGGCAGATTCGGGACACCGGGGCGACGGTGACGACGGGGGAGAAGGAGATCATCGCTGGCACCCGCGACTGGTGGGCTCGATCCATGATCGCGGAGACCTCCGGCAATCCGGCCACCCCGGTAGCGGTGATCGTCGGAGTCGCATCAGTCGATCAGGTGGTCGACGTCGTCAAGATCGCCGCCGCCAACGCGATTCCCGTGACGGCCTCAGCCGGCCGGTCCAACGTGACCGGCTCGGCGCTGCCCCTTCGCGGTGGCATCGTTCTCGACACCACGAACCTCAACAAGTTCATCGGCATCGATCCGGTCAGCCAGATCGCCGAGGTGGAAGCCGGCATGTACCTGGACGCCTTCGAGACCGAAATCCAGAACAAGCACGGTTTGACGTCCGGCAACTACCCGTCAAGCTTTGGACAGTGCACGATCGGCGGCCAGATCGTCTGCCGAGGGGCCGGCCAGCTCTCGACCCGCTACGGCAAGATCGAAGACATGGTGTACGGGATCGATGTGGTCCTCCCCAACGGTGACCTGGTCACCCTGGGTGAATCCGCTCGCGGCGCCGTCGGGCCGGACCTCAAGAACGTCATTGTCGGCTCCGAGGGCACGCTGGGTATCGTCGTGCGAGCGCGGATCATGCTGCAAAGGCTGCCGGACTACGCGAGCGCGTTCGCCTTTGGTTTCGATACTTTCGCCGACGGCCTGGACGTCTGCCGTCGCATCCTGCAGCTGAACGCCACGCCGGCCGTCCTGCGGCTCTACGACAAGCTGGAGAGTGGCATCCAGTTCGGACAACCCGACACCAACGTCCTGCTGGTGGCTGACGAAGGCAATCCGCGCATTGTCGACGCCATGTTGGAGGTCGCCAACGAAGTGTGTCGTGAAGCGGGGCAGGAGCTCGACGGTGACGCGATCTTCGAGAGGTGGCTGGAGACCCGCATGCTGCTCGGCAAGAGCAGCGACGGCTTCACCCGTGCCCCGGGTTTTGTCTCCGACACGCTCGAGATGGTGGGTCCCTGGGCGGATCTGCCGGGCATCTACGACGAGGTGGTGGAAGCGGTACAAGCCGTCCCGGGCACCAACGGGTGCTCCGCGCACATGTCTCACGCCTACGTCAGCGCCGGCTGCATCTACTTCTCGATGCGCGGCACCACCGAGATCGACAAGCGGGTCGAGTGGTACGACAAGATCTGGGAAGCCGCAAACTCCGTGCTGATCAGGTACGGCGCCACCCTGAGCCACCACCACGGCGTCGGCTTGCTGCGGGCGCCCTACATGGCGGATTCCTTGGGAACGGGATTCGCTTTCCTCAAGCAGTTGAAGTCGTGCCTCGACCCGCAGAACCTCTTCAATCCCGGCAAGCTCGGTCTCAACTGATAAGACGGGGCGACGGGTGTGGGTGCGGCTAGGCGCCCAACCACACCCGTCGGCTGGGTCGGCTGTCTAAAAGTCGAGCGTCTGGTAGAACTCACGCTCGCGATCCGCTAGGGCTGGGATGGCCTGACCGACCGCCCAGGACTGGAAGTGCTCGTATTGGGTATGCGCCGTCACCGCCTCTTGGTCGGTGTAGATCTCGAAGATCCGGAAGACGGCTGGCTCCGCGGGGTCCTGGTAGGCCTGGTAGAACAGGTTTCCGGGTTCCTGCCGCGACGGGGGAGCGAGGTTTGCGAGCGCTTCGAGGACGGTCCGCTCCTCGCCGGGCTTGGCGGTCCAGGTTGCGGACAAGACGATGGCCATGATGGGTTGTTCCTTTCGGTGGGACGATAGCTGCATTACGCTCAGTGTCGCTCACGACATTGCCACGCTACCTTCGCGAACCCTTCGGAGTTCTCATGCACGATCACCTTCCACTCCTGGATGAGCGCGTAGACCGGGCACTCGATCATCGAATCCGACCCGCTCGGCACGAGGTGGTGGCCGAGCTCGAGGTTGCCTGCTGGCCGGTGACCGGGGCGGACGGCGTCGAAGGCGGGGGTGAGCCGGTCCCGTTCAGCCAAGCCGTCGAGGCCGAGTACGAGCCGACGCGCGTGGGCGTGGCCTGGGGGCCGGCGTGGGGGACGACGTGGTTTCGGCTGAGCGTCGAGGTTCCCGAGCACGAACCGGGCGAGCTGGAACTCGCCGTCGATCTGGGGTGGGAGGATCACTCGGCGGGTTTTCAGTCCGAGGCGCTCGTCTTCGACGAGACCGGCAGGATCGTCAAGGCGCTCAACCCGCGCAACGCTTGGCT
>JBBSOW010000035.1:0-28953 GCA_038259365.1 Propionibacteriales bacterium | reverse complement strand
GGATCATCCGGAGAAATTTCCCGTCTACGGTGAGGACACAGACCCGGAAGAGACCGCGGAATGGATCGAGTCGTTCGACGGCCTGGTCTCCGAGCGCGGGCACGAGCGGGCTCGTGAGATAGTCCAGGCGCTGCGCGGCCGCGCCGCGTCTCTCGGTGTGGCGCCGGAGCCGGAGGTCACCACCGACTACGTCAACACCATCGACGTGGCGAGCGAGCCGGAATACCCCGGCGATGAGAAGCTCGAGCGCTCCTACCGTCGGATGTTGCGGTGGAACGCCGCCATGCTGGTCCAGCGGGCGCAGAGCCCCGACATCAGCGTCGGCGGGCACATCTCCACCTACGCGGGCGCCGCCACCCTGTACGAGGTCGGCCTCAACCACTTCTTCCGCGGCCCAGACCATCCCGGTGGCGGCGATCAGGTCTTCTTCCAGGGTCACGCCTCCCCCGGCATGTATGCCCGCGCCTACCTCGAAGGACGCCTGAGCGAGGAGCAGCTCGACGGTTTTCGGCAGGAGAAGTCCAAGGCGCCGCACGGCCTGCCCTCCTATCCGCATCCGCGCATGTTGCCGAAGTTCTGGCAGTTCCCCACCGTGTCGATGGGCATTGGGCCGATGAACGCGATCTATCAGGCGCAGTTCAACCGATACCTGGATAACCGGGGCATCAAGGACACCTCGGACCAGCACGTGTGGGCCTTCCTGGGCGACGGCGAGATGGACGAGCCCGAATCGCGCGGGCTGATCCAGCTCGCGGCCAACGATCGGCTCGACAACCTCACCTTCGTCATCAACTGCAACCTGCAGCGCCTCGACGGTCCGGTGCGCGGCAACGGCAAGATCGTCCAGGAGCTCGAAGGCTTCTTCCGCGGCGCCGGCTGGAACGTCATCAAGGTGCTGTGGGGCCGGGAGTGGGACGACCTGCTCTCCCGAGACACCGACGGCCAGCTCGTCCGCATCATGAACGAGACCCCCGACGGCGATTACCAGACCTATCGCGGCGAGTCGGGGCAGTTCATCAAGGATCACTTCTTCGGCAAGTCCGAATCCACCAAGAAGCTGGTGGCCGACTGGAGCGACGACGAGATCTGGGGCCTCAAGCGAGGCGGGCACGACTACGTCAAGGTCTACGCCGCCTACAGGGCGGCCACCGAGGCCAACGGTCAGCCAACTGTTGTGCTGGCCCACACCGTCAAGGGCTACAGCCTGGGGATGAACTTCCAGTCCCGCAACGCGACCCACCAGATGAAGAAGCTGACCCAGGACGATCTCAAGGGTTTCCGTGATGCGTTGCAAATTCCGGTGACCGACGAACAGATCGACGCCGATCCGTACAACATTCCCTACTACAAGCCCGACGATGATTCCCCCGAGATCGAGTACCTCATGGAACGGCGCCGCGAGCTCGGCGGTTTCGTGCCCGAACGGCGCAACGATCCCCGGGTCATCCAGGTCCCCGACGCGAAGGTCTACGCCGGCGCCAAGAAGGGTTCGGGCAAGCAGATGGCCGCCACCACGATGGCCTTCGTGCGAACCCTGCGCGACGTCATGCGCGACAAGGAATGGGGCAAGCGGATCGTTCCCATCGTTCCCGACGAGGCGCGCACCTTCGGGATGGACTCGTTCTTCCCGACCGCCAAGATCTACAACCCCCGCGGGCAGACCTACACCGCGGTGGATCGGGAACTGTTCTTGGCCTACAAGGAGTCCGAGAAGGGCCAGATCCTGCACACCGGCATCAACGAAGCCGGTTCCTTCGCCGCCTTCACCGCGGCCGGCACGAGCTATGCCACCCACGGCGAGCCCATGATCCCGGTCTACATCTTCTATTCGATGTTCGGCTTCCAGCGCACCGGCGACGCGATGTGGGCCGCGATGGACCAGATGGCGCGGGGGTTCATCGTCGGTGCCACCGCAGGGCGCACCACACTGACCGGTGAGGGGTTGCAGCACGCGGACGGGCATTCCCCGATGTTGGCGCACACCAACCCGGCCGTGCGGGCCTACGATCCCGCCTACGGCTACGAGATCGCCCACATCTTCGACAAGGGCATGAAGGACATGTACGGCGAGGATTCCAAGGATCGAAACGTCATGTACTACCTCACCGTCTACAACGAGCCCATCACGCAGCCGGCCGAGCCCGAGGGCCTGGACCTGGACGGCCTGCTCAAGGGCATGTATCTGTTGAAGGCGGGGAAGGACGAGGGGCCGAAGGTGCAGCTCATGGCCTCCGGCGTCGCGGTGCCGTGGATCCTGGAGGCCCAGAACATCTTGCGCGAGGATTGGGGCGTGAGTGCCGATGTCTGGTCGGTGACCTCCTGGACCGAGATGCGTCGGGAGGCCACCGCGGTCTACGAACAGAACTTCCTGCACCCGGAGGACGGGATCAAGGTTCCGTGGATCACCGAGAAGTTGGCGGGCGCCGAAGGGCCGATCGTGGCCACCACCGATTACGTCTCGGAGCTGCCGGACCTGGTCCGCCAGTTCATCCCGAACCACTTCGCCACCCTGGGCGCCGACGGTCACGGGTTCTCCGACACGAGGGCGGCGGCCCGGCGGTTCTTCCACATCGACTCCCACTCGGTCGTCGTGCGGGCGCTGCAGTCGCTGGCCGAGACGAGCGACTTCCCGCCCGAGAAGGCGCAGGAGGCGGCCAAGAAGTACGACCTGCTCAACGTCAACGCCGGCACCTCCGGCAATGCGGGCGGCGACTCCTAAGAGTCCATACCGGCGATCGATGGGGCGCGCGATGAGTTCGCGCCCCATCGATCCGGTCGGTCTACGACCAGACCAGGGGGCCGGACGCCGAGATCGGTTTGGGCGAAGTCGCTCCCAACGCCCTGCACCGGCGCATTCGGCGAGCGAGCGACTCCGTAGGCGTGAGGATCCCCCAGGTTCAGTGCCGCCGGATGACCGTCCTCGCCGCCGAGCGAATGGCCAGTACGGGTAGATTCGCCGCCTCGGCTTCGTCCGCCCGATCACTGTTGAACCCAACGCCATGGTTGCATTCACACCCACGTAGGGGGTTCGGACGAAACGCCGATCTATGAAGTAAATCTGCCCGAAAACGGGCAAGGGTTAGAAAAGACGCGGTTTTTGCGGCACACTCTTCTCGTGGTCGATCAAGAACTCGTGGCGCACGTCGCCGACAGCACCGGTCTGGGTGCCGCGGACGCAACACGGGTGATCGACGACGTGCTGCACTGGTACGCCGAATCCGCCGCGAGCTATGTGCGTCGCCGCCACGCCGAGCTGAAGCTCGCCGGCACTCGCAACGAGGCCGCCTTCGCGATCATCGCGGGGGAGTTGAGGACCCGGTTGGTTCGCCCACCCGAGTTCAGCGAACGCCAGCTCAGACGCCTCGTGTACGGCTGAGCAGAGTCACGAAACCCAGATTTCGATCATCGTCTTCCAAGGTCAAGGAGCACCCAAGAATATGTGTGGAATCGTCGGCTACGTCGGCCAGCAGTCTGCCGTCCCCTTCCTCATCGAGGGGCTGAATCGCCTGGAGTACCGGGGTTATGACTCCGCGGGCGTCGCCATCGCCAACGGCTCGGGCACCAAGATCGTGCGGACCGTCGGGCGGGTGCGTGAGCTGGAGGCGGCGTTGCCGAAGCGGTTGAAGGGTTCGGTCGGCATCGGCCACACCCGCTGGGCCACGCACGGCCCCGCCACCGAGGCGAACGCCCACCCGCACCGCAGCGAAGATGGCCGCATCTCCCTGGTGCACAACGGCATCATCGACAACTCCGCCAGCCTGCGCCGCCAGCTCACCGACGCCGGCGTTGTGCTGACCAGTGACACCGACACCGAGGTCCTGGCTCACCTGATCGCGCGCTCGGAGGCGGAGACGCTGGAGCAGGCGGTGCTGGAAACCCTGGACCGGATCAGCGGCACCTACGCGTTGGCGGTGATGGATGAGCACCACGGCGATCGCATCGTCGTGGCGCGCAACGGTTCCCCGCTGATCATCGGGGTCGGCGACGGGGAAATGTTCATCGCCAGCGACATCGCCGCTCTCGTGCGGCACACCACCTCGGTGATCCACCTCGAGGACGGTGAGCTCGGCTCCATCACCGCCAAGAGCTTCCGCACCTTCAGCAACGAGTCCGACGACACCGGCGCCCAGCCCGTCGAGGTGACCGTGGCCGCCGAGGATCTCGAGCTCACCGGGCACAAGCACTACATGTACAAGGAGATGCTCGAGCAGCCCCAGGCCGCCGAGGCCGTCATCCGGGGCCGCCTGGACGAGCGCTTCGGCACCGCCCGCCTCGACGGGCTCAATCTCGCCCCGCGCCAGCTGCGCGCCTTCCGCCGGGTGAAGATCCTCGGCTGCGGCTCGGCCTACTACGTCGGCCAGGTCGGCGCGCAGATGATCGAGGAGCTGGCCCGCATTCCCGCCGACGCCGAGGCGGCGTCGGAGTTCCGCTACCGCAATCCCATCATCGAGCGGGACACCCTCTACGTCGTGGTGTCCCAGAGCGGGGAGACCGCCGACACCGCCTTCGCCGTCCAGGAGGTCAAGCGAAAGGGTGGCTACGTGATCGGGCTGGTCAACGTGGTCGGCTCGACGATCGCCCGCGAGGTCGACGGCGGCATCTACCTGCACGCCGGCCCCGAGATCGCGGTGGCGTCGACGAAGGCGCTCACCAACATGGCGCTCAGCTTCGCTCTGCTGGCCTTGCACATCGGACGGGTGCACGATCTGTCGGTCGCCAACGGCAAGCGCATCATCGCGGCGCTGAAGGCGATCCCGGGCCAGATCCAGCAGGTCCTGGACGCCGAGGGCGAGATCGCCGAGCTCGCCAAGGAGATCTCGCACGCCCAGGGGGCGTTCTACATCGGTCGGGTTCGGGGCTTCCCGGCCGCCCGTGAGGGCGCGCAGAAGCTCAAGGAGATCAGCTACATCCACGCCGAGGCCTACCAGACCAGCGAGCTCAAGCACGGCCCGCTCGCCCTGATCGACGAGAACCTGCCCACCGTGGCGATGATCGGCGACGACGAGCTCACCGACCGCAACCTCGCCGCCGCCGAGCAGGTGTTGGCCCGTAAGGGCCCACTGGTCGCCATCACGCACGCAGGAGTCGACTTCGGCAACCTCGACGTCCGCAAGGTGACGGTGCCCAAGAGCGAGGTGGAGCTGGACCCGATCCTGCTCATCATCCCCACGCAGTTGCTGGCCTACCACGCGGCGCTGTTGCTTGGCCACGACGTCGACAAGCCCCGCAACCTCGCCAAGTCCGTCACCGTCGAATAGCGGGCCAGCCGCCAGCGCGCTCGATATGCTGCACCACGCTCAGGTTGTTGGCCACCACGCTCAACCGGGCGGTTCCCGCGTGATCTAGGAATCAAGCGGGAAGCAGCATATTGAGCGCGCTGCCGGGAGGTCGGTGTGGTCCTGGACGCAGCAACGGGAGCGCCCCGACGCCGTTGAGCGGCGAGGCGCCCCCGTCGGTGGGCGGATTCTTTAGCCGAACATCCGCTTCAGCGGCATGTGCCTGTTGACGTCCTTGTAGAGAAGATAGCGGAAGTCCTCGGGCCCCCCGGCGTAGCAGGCCTGGGGGCAGAAAGCCCGGAGCCACATGAAATCCCCGGCTTCGACCTCTACCCACTGATCGTTCAGGGCGTAGACGGCCTTGCCCTGCAGCACGTACAGCCCGTGCTCCATGACGTGGGTCTCCAGGAAGGGAATGACCGCGCCGGGCTTCAGCGTCACGATGGTGACGTGCATGTCGTGGCGGAGGTCGTCCATCTCGACGAACCGGGTAGTACCCCAGGCGCCTTGGGTGTCCACCATCGTCGACGGCTCGACGTCGACGTCGCTGGTCACGAAGGACTCGGGCACCTCGACGCCGTCGAGGTGCTGGTAGTTCTTACGGATCCAGTGGAAGCGCACGACGCCATCGCCGTTGTTCTTGAGCGTCCAGTCCGCCCCCGGGGCCAAGAAGGCGTAGCCGCCCTCGCCCAGGTCGTGGGTCTCGCCGTTCAGGGTCAGGTCCATCGACCCCTCGACGACGAACAGCACCCCCTCGGCGGCCGGGTCGGTCTCGGGCTTGTCGCTGCCGCCGCCGGGGGAGACCTCGACGATGTACTGGGAGAAGGTCTCGGCGAAGCCACTGAGCGGCCGGGCGATGACCCACATCCGCATCCCCTCCCAAAAGGGCAGGAAGCTGGTGACGATGTCGGTCATCACCCCCTTGGGGATGACGGCGTAGGACTCGGTGAAAACTGCCCGACCGGTCAGGAGCTGGGACTGCGGGGGTAATCCCCCGGCGGGGGAGTAGTAGTTCGACACGTGGCCCTCCTCAGGACGCGGGACTGGTAGCGGGGTTCTCGGTATCGGACTTTGGCCGGGCGAGCGCCGCCACCTGGGCGGGACTCAGACCGGTCCGCTCGGTGATTTCGGCGTCGTCGAGCGCCCCGCAGGCGTGGCCGCGCTGGAGGTAGCGCGCCAACGCTCGGGCGGTGGCGGGCTCGTCGAGGATCTCCGAACCGGTCTTGGTGATGTAGTTGTGCAGACGCAGCGCGGCGCGGGCAAAGCCTTCACGGTAGAACGCGTAGTTGGCGATGTAGCGGGTCGGCAGTTGAGCCGGATGCAGATCCCAACCCTGATAGATCCCACCACGCAGCGAGCGCAACACCAGGCGGGCGTGCAATTGCCAGGCGAGGGTCTGCTGCTCCGGCGTGCCCAGCGGAAGGACGTTGGTGGAGCCGTCGGACATGTGCACACCGGTGCCGGCGACGGCCAGCTGCATGATCGCCTTGGCCTGATCGGCCACGGGATGCTCCATCGACTGGTACTCGGCCGCGATCTGCATCGAGGCGGAGTAGTCGTAGGTGCCGTAGTGCAGGGACGTCACGCGCCCCTTGCCGGCGTGCAGCGCCTGGGCGACGCCGATGGTGCCATCGGCGCCCAGGATGATCTGCGGGGTCTCAATCTGGATCTCGAAGCCCAGTCGGCCCGGCTGCAGGCCGGCCGCGTCCTCGAAGCGCTCGGCCAGCTCCACCATGGCCTCGACCTGGGCCACCGTGCTCACCTTCGGGAAGGTCAACACCAACCCGTCGGGTAGCCCGCCTTCTGCCAGGAGCGTGGTCAAGAACAGATCGAAGGTGGCGATTCCGCGGTCGCGGGTGGCGGCCTCGAAGCACTTGAAACGCGTTCCCACGAACGCCGGGGCGACGCCGTCGGCGAGGGCCTTGGCCAGCTCCTTGGCGCACGCCACGACGGCGGCGTCCTCGGCCTCGTCGCCGCGGTTGCCGTAGGCGTCCTCGAAGTCCAGCCGCAGGTCCTCGATCGGCTCGGTTTCCAGCTTGGTGGCCACCCGCGGAGCGACCTCGGCCGCTAGCTCGTCCGACAGGCCGACGGTGCGGCACAACTGCTCGAGGCCGCCGTGGGCCTCCGCGGCGGCGACGGCCCGCTCCCCCCACTGCCGGGGCAGCTCGGGGGTGTAGACGTCGCCGGACACGTACACCGTGTGGACGGGCTGGCGGCGGCCGTCCTCACCGGGGTAGGCGCGCTCCAGGAATTCGTCGGTGTCGGCGAGCCGCCGGGCGAGACCCTCGTGGATCTCGCTCGACAGCGTCCGGTTGGGCAAGGTTTCGGTCATCACTTCACCAGGTCGTAGGCGGGGGTGGTGAGGAAGTCGACGAACTCGCCGGTGCACATCTGCGACATCAGCTTCTTGGCCGGCACGTAGTAGCGCTCGTAGGCCTCCTCGCCCACCTCGCCGCGCAGCTTCTCGCATTCCTCGTCCAGCAGGCGGTCGGCCAACTCGTCGGTGGCGACGTTGCCCGTGTCGGAGAGCTTCACCTTGTTGTGGATGAGCTGCCAGACCTGGGAGCGGGAGATCTCCGCCGTGGCGGCATCCTCCATCAGGTTGTGGATGGCCACCGCCCCATTGCCCGAGGTCCACACCGCGACGTAGGCGGTGCCCACGTAGAGGTTGTTGCGCATCCCCTCCTCGGTGTTGCTGCCCTCGGCCGAGGAGACGTCGAGGAGTTGGTCGGCGGTGACATGCACGTCGTCGCGCTGGCGATCCACCTGGTTGGCCTTGCCGTCGAGGACGCCGTCGAAGACCTCTTTACACACCGGGACGAGATCGGGGTGGGCCACCCAGGAGCCGTCGAAGCCGTCCTTGGCCTCGCGGGCCTTGTCGGCCCGGATCTTCCCGAGCGCGGCCTCGTTGATCTCAGGATCCTTGCGGCTGGGGATGAACGCGGCCATGCCGCCCATCGCGAACGCGCCGCGCTTGTGGCAGGTCTGCACCAAGAGCTCGGTGTAGGCGCGCATGAAGGGCGCGGTCATCGTGATGTCACCGCGGTCGACGAGGACGAACTTCTGCCCGGCGTCGCGGAAGAACTTGATGATGCTGAACAGGTAATCCCAGCGGCCGGCGTTGAGCCCCGACGCGTGCTCGCGCAGCTCGTAGAGGATCTCATCCATCTGGAAGGCGGCCGGAATGGTCTCGATCAGTACGGTCGCACGGATGGTGCCGTGCTCGATGCCGAGCTCGGACTCGGCGAATGTGAAGACCTCGTTCCACAACCGGGCCTCAAGGTGGTGCTCCATCTTGGGCAGGTAGTAGTAGGGTCCGTGGCCATTTTCCAACAGCTGCTTGGCCGTGTGGAAGAAGTGCAGACCGAAATCCACCAGCGCCCCGACGGCGGTCCTGCCGTCGACGGTGACGTGCTCCTCGTCCATGTGCCAGCCGCGCGGACGGGCGACGACGACGGCCAGGGGGGCGTCGGTGCGCAACGCGTACTCCTTGCCCGACTTGTCGTCGGTGTAGGAGAGCTCACCGGCGGCCGCGTCGCGCAGGTTGAGCAAAGCGTCGATGACGTTCGGCCAGGTCGGGGTGCTGGCGTCTTCGAGATCGGCCAGCCAGACCTTGGCGCCGGAGTTGAGCGCGTTGATGGCCATCTTGGCCGGCGTCGCGGGACCGGTCATCTCCACGCGACGATCCCGCAGGGCCGCCGGTGCCTCGGCGACCTGCCATGCGGATTCGCGGATTTCCTTGGTCTCGGGCAAGAAGTCGAGCTTGCCCTCGGCCGAGGCCTTCTCGCGACGGGGCTCGCGAGCCTGCACGAGCTCGGCGCGGCGGGCGGCAAAGTTCTGGTGGAGCTTTTCGACGAACGCCAGGGCCTCGTCGGTCAAGATCTCCTCGCCGCGGGCGACGGGGGAACGATCGGTTACCTCAATGGTCATAGCCGGATCCTTATCTGTGGGAGCGGGGGCGAGTCAGTTGGCGGGCACGTTGGCGGCCACGGCGGCCGCGACGGCGGGCGCCACGGCGGGATCGAAGACGCTGGGCACGATGTAGCTGGCGTTCAGCTCCTCGGCCTTGACGCAATCGGCGATGGCCTGGGCCGCGGCAGTGAGCAACTCGGTGGTGATCTCGCTGGCGTGGGCGTCGAGCAGGCCACGGAACAGGCCGGGGAAGGCCAGCACGTTGTTGATCTGGTTGGGAAAGTCCGAGCGTCCCGTCGCCACGACGGCGGCGTGCTTGGCGGCCTCGGCGGGGTGGATCTCGGGGTCCGGATTGGCCAGCGCCAAGACGACCGCTCCGTCGTTCATGGCGGCGACCTGCTCGGCGCCCAAGATGTTGGGCCCGGAGACGCCGATGAAGACGTCCGCACCGACCAGCGCCTCGTGCAGGCTTCCGGTGAAGCCTTCCTGGTTGGTGTTGTCGGCGATCCACTGGCGATGCGGGTCCTCGTAGGTCTCGCCGGAATGGATGGCACCCTTACGGGCGCAGCCAATGATGTGCTGAGCGCCTTGGGCCTGCAGGAGCTGGATGATGGCCGAGCCGGCGGCGCCGACGCCGGACACGACGATCTTGGCGTCCTCGATCTTCTTTTCCACCACCCGCAGCGCGTTGATGAGGGCGGCCAGCACCACGATGGCGGTGCCGTGCTGATCGTCGTGGAAGACGGGGATGTCGAGCTCTTCGCGCAGGCGCCGCTCGATCTCGAAACAGCGGGGGGCCGCGATGTCTTCGAGATTCACCCCGGCGTAGACCGGTGCGAGCGCCTTGACGATCATGATGATCTCTTCGGTGTCTTTGGTGTCGAGGCAGACCGGCCAGGCGTCGACGCCCGCAAACTTCTTGAACAGGGCGGCCTTGCCCTCCATGACGGGCAGGGCCGCCTCGGGGCCGATGTCGCCGAGCCCCAACACGGCGGTACCGTCGGTCACCACGGCGACGGTGTTGCGCTTGATGGTCAGGCGGCGGGCGTCGTCCTTATTCCTGGCGATGGCCATGCAGACCCGCGCCACCCCCGGGGTGTAAGCCCGCGAGAGGTCGTCGCGGTTGCGCAGCGGTACCGAGGGCTCCACCGACAGCTTGCCGCCAAGGTGCATCAAGAAGGTGCGATCGCTGACCTTGCGGACCTCGACACCGTCGAGCGCGTTGAGGGCGTCGGAGATACTGCCGGTGTGCTCGTCGTCGATGGCGTTGCACGAGATATCCACCACGATGGAGTCGTGGCTGGATTCCACGATGTCCAGAGCGGTGACGGCCGCGCCGGCCGAGGCGGCCGCCGAGGCCAGTTCCGAGGTGGAGTTGAACCCTGAGGGCGCTTTCACGCGGAGGGTGATCGAGTTTCCGGGGCTGGGGCTACCTGCCATTGCTACTCCCTTGTATGAAGGCTGTTACGAGCCGTGCGTCTGCCACGTTCTGTCTACCAACCGCGTTCTTGGGGTCGGCAGGCGGGGTGTGCTGTCCGGGCCGACCGTCTGCGATGCTCAGACAGCCAAACTCCGCCATATGGATATTACTATCCGGTGAGCGGAAAAGCAACCTCGTTGTCGTCGACGCGCGGACCTCAGTGGGCGGCGTTGATGCGGCCCGAGATGTCCTGGGCGGCCGCCTTCAGGACGGGAATGGCGCGATCGGCGAAGTCTTGGTCGACGCGAGCCAGCGGCCCCGATACCGAAACCGCCATCGGGGTCGGGGTGTTCGGGATCGAGACGGCGTAACACCGCACCCCCAACTCCTGCTCCTCGTCGTCGAAGGCGTACCCGCACTGTCGAATGCGGGCCAGATCGGTGAGCAGCGCGCCAATGTCACCGTGACTCTTCTGGGTGGGCACTGGCATGCCCGCCCGATCGACGATTCCGCGCGCTGCCTCGTCGCTGAGCATCGACAAGATGGCCTTGCCGACGCCGGTGGCGTGCATATGGGCTCGCCGGCCCACCTCGGTGAACATCCGCATGGAGTGAGGGGAGGGGCTCTGGGCGACGTAGACGATGTAGTCCCCGTCTTGCATGGCCATGTTGGCCGTTTCTCCCAACTCCTCCACCAATCGCACCAGGACCGGCTGGGCCACTGCCCCGAGTTGTCCCGAGGCGCTCTCGCCCAGTCGAATCAGGCGCGCCCCCAGGGCGTATCGTCTAGACGGAAGCTGGCGCACGTAGCCAACCCCGACGAGCGTGCGCAGGAGGCGATGGATGGTGGGCACGGGAAGCGCGGATCTCGCGGCGAGGTCGCTGAGCGAGATGTCTCCGTCGGCGTCGGCAATGGTCTCGAGGAGATCGAACACGCGGGCCACGGACTGGACCGTCCCGCTGCGCTGGCTCGAGACGTCAGGGGTGGAGGCGTCGGGGATCGTTGCCGCGCGGTCTGGGTCAGCTGCCATACTTCCACCATACAGAAGTTGTATACCGCCATGCGGTTCTCGAGGGTTGACTCCGCCACGGCCGGTAACCTAGTATTTCCACATAGCAACAATACTATTCCACATCGTGGAATCAGTTGAGAAACCAAGGCGGGACAACCCCACGTTCTCGCACTCGGAACGACAAATGCAGAAAGAGGCCCGATGTCGAAGTACACAGTCAACTGCTCGATCCTGCTCACCGATCTCCCGCTCAACGAACGCCCGGCGGCCGCCGCCAAGGCGGGATTCGAGGCGGTGGAGTTCTGGTGGCCGTTTTCCCAGGCGGTGCCGTCCTCGG
Organism: Propionibacteriales bacterium; assembly: GCA_038259365.1. Classification (GTDB taxonomy): domain Bacteria; phylum Actinomycetota; class Actinomycetes; order Propionibacteriales; family Propionibacteriaceae; genus JBBSOW01. The sequence goes on along the minus strand of JBBSOW010000035.1, from coordinate 16,996 downwards.
ACGAGGTCGACGCCTTCGTGAACGCCGTCGAAGGCGCCGGCGTGCAACTCAGCGGGCTGAACTTCTTCGCGGGCGATATGCCCGCCGGGGAGCGCGGCCTCGTCAGCTCGTCCGCTCGCACCAAAGAGTTCACCGACAACATCGAGGTCGTCGTCGAGGTCGGCAAGCGACTGAACTGCAAGGCGTTCAACGCCCTCTACGGTCTGGCCGAGGAGGGCCTCGTCGCCGCAGATCAGGCCGAGGTGGCGCTCACGAACCTCAACGCTGCCGGCCGTGCCGTGGCCGAAATCGGTGGAACCGTCCTCCTCGAGCCCGTGTCCGGCGCCGAGGGCTACCCCATCAAGACCGCCCAGGATGCGCTGGACGTGATCGCCAAGCTGGACGTCGACAACGTGCGGCTGCTGGCCGACTTTTACCACATGAGCGTCAACGGCGACGACGTCGCGAGCGTCATTTCCGAGCACGCCAGCGAATTCGGCCACGTCCAGATTGCGGACAACCCCGGCCGCGGCGAACCGGGCACCGGAGAGCTCCCGCTGGCAGAGTGGATCAGCGCCGCCGAGGCCGGCGGCTACAACGGCTGGATCGGCCTGGAGTACAAGACCAGCGCCGAGGACCCGTTCGCCTGGCTGCCGGCCGATCAGCGCGGCTCCAACTAAACAAAACAGATCATCCATCGAGCGCTTCGCGCTCACCCCAACAAGTTCCACGAGGAGAAAATAGATGTCCGAGAACACCACAGTTGCTGTCATCGGCCTGGGAATCATGGGCGGGCCCATGGCGAAGAACCTGGTCAAGGCCGGCTTCAACGTGATCGGCTACAACCGCAGCCAAGGCAAGATTGATCAATTGGTGAAAGACGGCGGGCAGGGCGCCGGCTCGGTGGCGGAGGCCGTCAGAGAAGCCGACGTCATCATCACCATGGTGCCCGATTCCCCCGACGTCGAGGGACTGGTCAACGGCGAGGACGGCCTCGCCGCCAACGCCAAGTCCGGCGCCATCTGGATCGATGCTTCCACCATCCGCCCCGACGTCGCCAAGGCCGTCGCCGAGGTTGCCGCCAAGGCGGGCCTGCGCCCCTTGGACGCTCCCGTCTCCGGCGGCGAGGCTGGCGCGATCAACGGCGCGCTGTCCATCATGATCGGCGGCGAGAAGGACGCCTTCGACGAGGCCATGCCGGTGCTGGAGGCGGTCGGAAAGACCATCGTCCACGTGGGGCCCTCCGGTGCCGGGCAGACCGTCAAGGCCGCTAACCAGCTCATCGTAGCCGGCACCATCCAACTGGTGGCAGAGTCCCTGGTGTTCCTCGAGGCCTACGGCGTCGACACCGACGCCGCCATCAAGGTCCTCGCCGGTGGCCTGGCCGGAAACCGCATCCTGGACAACAAGGCCGCCAACATGGTGGCCGGTGAGTTCAAGCCCGGCTTCCGCGTCGACCTGCACCACAAGGACATGGGCATCGTCACCGCCGCGGCCCGCGAGGCCGGCGTGGCCATCCCGCTCGGCGCGCTCACCGCGCAGCTCATGGGCTCCCTGCGTCAGCAGGGATACGGCGATCTCGACCACTCAGCACTCATGATCCAGGTCGCGCAGCTTTCCGGGCGCGGTAACGACACCGCCAATGACAAGGGGAACAAGTAATGCCAAAGATGAAAGCGGTCGAGGCCGCCATCCTCATTCTGGAGAAGGAGGGCGCTACCCAGGCCTTCGGTCTCCCCGGAGCGGCGATCAACCCCTTCTACGCGGCGATGCGCACCCACGGTGGCATCAAGCACATCCTGGCTCGCCACGTCGAGGCCGCCTCGCACATGGCCGAGGGATTCACCCGGGCGGCGCCCGGCAACATCGGTATCTGCACCGGGACCTCCGGCCCCGCGGGCACGGACATGATCACCGGGCTGTACTCGGCCTGGGCCGATTCGATCCCCATCCTGTGCATCACCGGCCAGGCGCCCGTCGCCAAGCTGGACAAGGAAGACTTCCAGGCCGTCGACATTGCCTCCATCGCGGCCCCGGTGGCCAAGATGGCCGTCACAGTCAAGGAGGGCGGCCAGATTCCCGGCACCTTCCAAAAGGCCTTCTGGCTGATGCGCGAAGGCCGCCCCGGCCCCGTCCTGATCGATCTGCCGTTGGACGTCCAGCTCGCCGAGATCGAGTTCGACATCGACAGCTACGTTCCGCTGCCGGTGACGCGTCCGGCCATGTCGGCCGGTCAGGCCGCCAAGATCATGGACATGCTGGCCGCGGCCGAGCGCCCCGTGATCGTCGCGGGGGGCGGTGTCTTCAACGCCGACGCCGCTGACCGCCTCGTCGAGTTCGCCGAACTCGTCGGTGCCCCCGTCATCCCGACCCTGATGGGTTGGGGCGCCATTCCCGACGATCACCCGCTGCACGCGGGCATGGTCGGTCTGCAGACCGCGCACCGTTACGGCAACGCGACCCTGCTGGAGTCCGACCTCGTGCTGGGCATCGGAAACCGGTGGGCCAACCGCCACACGGGCGCGCTCGACGTCTACACGAAGGGCCGCAAGTTCATCCACATCGACATCGAGCCCACCCAGATCGGCCGCGTGTTCGCTCCCGACTTCGGCGTGGCCTCGGACGCCGGTTTGGCCCTGGACGCCCTGCTCGCCGACGCGGGTAAGCGTAAGGACTCGATCGATCTCCCCGATTTTGGGGTGTGGGTCAAGGATTGCGCCCAGCGCAAGGCCACCCTGCAGCGCAAGACGCACTTCGATGACATCCCGGTGAAGCCTCAGCGGGTGTACGAGGAGATGAACAAGGCCTTCGGCCGCGACACCGTTTACGTCTCCACGATCGGTCTCTCCCAGATCGCCGGCGCACAGCTGTTGCACGTCTACCAGGCACGGCACTGGATCAACTGTGGCCAGGCCGGACCCTTGGGCTGGACGATGCCCGCGGCCCTGGGCGTGGCCACGGCCCTGCCCGGCACCGAGGTCGTCGCCCTCTCGGGTGATTACGACTTCCAGTTCCTCATCGAGGAGTTGGCCGTCGGCGCCCAGTTCAAGATCCCCTACCTGCACGTGGTGGTGAACAACTCTTACCTCGGGTTGATCCGCCAGTCTCAGCGGGGCTTCGAGATGGCCTACCACGTCTCTTTGGGCTTCGACAACATCAACTCCCCCGAGATGGATGGCTACGGCGTCGATCACGTCAAGGTGGCCGAGGGGCTGGGCTGCAAGGCGATCCGGGTCCACGATCCGGCCGATATCGCGGACGCGTTCGCCAAGGCCAAGGAGTTGATGGCCGAGTTCTCGGTTCCGGTGGTGGTGGAGGTCATCTTGGAGAAGGTCACCAACATCTCGATGGGTGCCATTGGGCTAGATTCGGTCAACGAGTTCGAAGACCTGGCCGTGACCGGCGCGGACGCGCCGACCGCCGTCAGCGTCATGGACAACTGAACTCAGTCAGTCAAGCCCCGGTTTGAACAAGTGGTCAAGACAAGGAAGTCCCCATGCGCATCGTCATCGCTCCCGATAAGTTCAAGGGCTCACTGACCGCCGCCGAGGTGGTCCAGAGCCTGGCCGACGGGTTCACCGGGATCGACGCCGGTCGTTTCGAGGTGGTACCGGTCCCGGTGGCCGACGGTGGCGAAGGGACGGTCGAGGCGGCCGTCGGCGCCGGTTGGACCCAGGTGGCGGTCGACGTCGCCGGTCCCACCGGAGAGCCGGTGCGCGCCAGCATCGCGGTCCGGGGGAGAGAGGCCGTCGTCGAGATGGCGCTCGCCTCCGGGCTGGGCGTCCTACCCACCGACGAGCGCGGGCGCCCCGTTCTCGACGCCATGGGGGCCAGCAGCGTCGGCACCGGTGAGATGATCGCCGCGGCCCTGGATCAGGGTTGTCGGCGGATCATCCTCGGTATCGGCGGCAGCGCCAACACCGACGGCGGCTCGGGCATGCTGAGCGCGCTCGGCGTCGCGCTGCTGGACAGCAACGGTGAGCCGGTTCGCGGCAGCGGCGGCGGGCTCGCCGGGCTCGCCTCGGTGGAGGTGGCCGGGCTGGATCCGCGCGTCGCCGAGACCGAGTTCATCCTCGCCTCCGATGTGGACAACCCGCTCACCGGATCCAGCGGCGCGGCAGCGGTGTTCGGTCCCCAAAAGGGCGCCGATCCCGAACAGGTCGAACAACTCGACGCCAGCCTCGCCAACTGGCGAGACCGGTTGAGCGACGCCATCGGACCCACCGCGGCGATGGCGGCCAACCTGCCCGGGGCAGGCGCCGCCGGAGGCGTGGGCTATGCGGCCCTCGTCGTTCTCAAGGCCGTCCGCCGGCCGGGCATCGACGTGGTCTTGGAACTGGTCGATCTGGCCGCCAAGCTCGACGGCGCCGATCTGGTGATCACCGGGGAGGGGTCCCTGGACGAGCAGAGCCTCGGTGGCAAGACGCCCATGGGCGTGGCGGCCGCCGCTCACCGCGCGGGGGCGCCGGTCATCGCGGTCTGCGGGATCACGTCGCTGAGTACAGAGCAGCTCAGTGCGGCCGGGTTCGCCGGCTGTTACGCCCTGAGCGACCTCGAACCCGACGCCGAGGCCAGCATGGCCAACGCCGCCAGCCTGCTGCACGACGTGGCCCGGCGGATCGTCGCCGACCGCGGGTGAAGGATTTTTTCGCCACCCCGGCTTGCGATTGGCGTCGATCCGACGGTTCGCTCCATCTTTACCTGGTCCCCGACGACGAGCAACGCCGAGAGTTGGCGTCCGTCCAGGACCGACTCCCGTGGCCCGCCTACCACGCCCGCCAACCGGCGGAGTTCCTGCACGCCACCCTCCTTCGGCTGCCGTGGTACGTGCCCGAGCTGGAGGCCACGGAGCTGGAGTCGATTCGGCGGGCGGTGACGCTCGCGCTCCGCGATACCCCGCCCTGCACCCTCGATTTCGATGCCCTCGAACTCGGCGACTACGGGGTCGTGATGACGGCGCCGAGCGTCGCCGGTTGGCGTCGACTCATCGACGCGCTCGAACAAGGGTTGGCGCCAGGGGCGGTTCGCGAACTACCGGCCGGTGCGGGGTTCACCCACCCCTGCGGGCCCCACGTCTCCCTGAGCTATGGTCGAGAGGAGGCGATGGACGCCGACCTCGCGAGGACGGTGTCGCGGCTGAGTGTTCGGCAACGATGGAACGTGCAACAAGCGGAGCTGGTGGCGGTGAGCATGCATAGGGAGCGGGGCACCTTCTCGTGGGAGCCCGTCGGTATTCACGCGCTCAGCGGTGAGCAACAACGATCGAAGGAAGTGCAGTGACGACGCGTAACGTCAACGATCCGGAGCTGATTCGCGAGCAGATCGCGAAGTATCGAAGCGAGCATCCGTCGGCCCCGGCGGCCGTGGACACCTCCGACGACACGGGGCAACCGGATCTCGTCGTGCGTGGGCAACGGGTCATCACTCCCGCCGGGATGCGGCCGCGCGAGGTCGCCGTCCGCGGTGGCCGCGTCGTGGGGATCGAGGAGCTGGGGGCCGGGCTGAGCGGCGCCGAGGTGGTGGAGTTGGCCGAGGACGAGGTTCTCATCCCCGGCCTGGTCGACACCCACGTGCACGTCAACGAGCCCGGCCGCGAGAACTGGGAGGGCTTCACCACCGCGACGAAGGCCGCCGCCGCCGGTGGAGTGACCACCATCATCGACATGCCGCTCAACTCGATCCCTTCGACGGTGAACCTTCCCGCGCTGGAGTACAAGCAGCTCGTCGCCGCGCCGCAGGCCTTCGTCGACGTCGGTTTCTGGGGCGGCGCGGTGCCGGGCAACATCGGCGATCTGCGGGGCCTGCACGAGGCCGGGGTGTTCGGTTTCAAGTGCTTCCTGCTGCATTCGGGCGTCGACGAGTTCGCGCCCCTGGACGGCGAACAGTTGGAGGAGTACCTGAGCGTGCTCGTGCGCTCCAACGCCATGATGATCGTCCACGCGGAGAACTCCAGCGCCATCGATCGGGCGCCCACGGCCAAGGGTGACGACTACCGCACGTTCTTGGCCTCGCGCCCGCGCGGGGCGGAGAACCTGGCGATCGCCGAGGTGATCGAGCGGGCCCGGTGGACCGGCGCGCGGGTGCACATCTTGCATCTGTCCTCCTCCGATGCGTTGGCGATGATCCGCAGCGCCAAGGCCGACGGGGTCAACCTCACCGTCGAGACGTGCCCGCACTACCTGACGCTGATGAGCGAGTCGGTGCCCAACGGCAACACCGCCTACAAGTGTTGCCCGCCGATCCGCGAGGCGGCCAACCGGGAGCTGTTGTGGCAGGGGTTGTTGGACGGGACGATCGATTACATCGCCTCCGATCATTCCCCGAGCACCGTGGAGCTCAAGGACCTGGCGACCGGAGACTTCGGCACCGCCTGGGGTGGTATCGCCAGCGTCCAGCTGGAGCTGCCGGTCATCTGGACCGAGGCCCGGCGCCGCGGGGTGACCTTGGAGCAGGTCATCGCCTGGATGGCGACCAAGCCGGCCGATCGCGTCGGTGTCAGCGGCAAGGGTCGCGTGGAGGTCGGTTACGACGCCGACATGGCGATCTTCGCCCCCGACGAGGCCTTCATCGTCGACGCGGCGAAGCTGTATCACCGCAACCCGATCACCGCCTACGACGCCAAGCCGCTGTCCGGGCGGGTTCGCCGCACCTGGGTGCGGGGCCAAGAGGTGGATTTTCAGACCCCGAAGGGGCGTCTCATCAAACGCGGCGAGCGCTGATCACCGTGGTGCAAGACAACTTCCGCGAATACCTGCACAAGCTCATGAGCCAGGGTTATTCGGTCCGTCACGACGAGCACGGCTCGGATCCGGACCTGATCGAGCCCGGCGGCAGCCCCATCGAGACGTGGCGAGAGGGTTACCCCTACGACGCGCGGATGGACCGCGACGCCTACGAGGCCGAGAAGTACAGACTGCAGATCGAGCTGTTGAAGTTCCAGTATTGGACCCAAGAATCCGGCACCAAGCACATCGTGTTGTTCGAGGGCCGCGACGCCGCCGGCAAGGGCGGTACGATCAAGCGGTTCACCGAGCACCTCAACCCGCGATCGGCCCGGGTGGTAGCGCTCACCAAGCCCACTGAGACCGAGCTCGGTCAGTGGTACTTCCACCGCTACGTCTCCCACCTGCCGACCGCGGGGGAGATCGTGCTGTTCGATCGATCCTGGTACAACCGGGCCGGCGTCGAGCGGGTCATGGGATTCAGCTCGGAGGAGCAGTACGAGCAGTTCATGCACCAGGCCCCGCTGTTCGAGGACATGCTCGTCGATTCCGGATTCTCGTTGACCAAGCTGTGGTTCTCCGTGACCCAGCAGGAGCAGCGGACTCGGTTCGCCATCCGTCAGATCGACCCGGTGCGGCGCTGGAAGCTCTCCCCGATGGACATCGAATCCCTCGACCGCTGGGACGGCTACACGAAGGCCAAGGAGGAGATGTTCCTGCGCACCGACGTGGAGCACGCCCGCTGGACCACCATCAAGTCCAACGACAAGAAGCGTGGCCGGATCAACGCCATGCGTTTCTTCCTCCACCAGTTCGACTACGAGGGCAAGGACCCCGACGTCGTCTACCCCGCCGACGAACAGATCGTGCGCCGCGGCCGCGACTCCGTCGACGACTGAGCGTCCGCTCGATGGATCTGTTGACTCGGCCCGCGGCTGAGGGCAGGGTCGAGGTTGTGACGAGCAGCGATATCTGGGGCGCGGAGACGGCCATGCGCTACGACGCCGAGCTGGACGAGATGGGCACCGCGGCGGTCCTGGGTCCAACCCTGGACTTCCTAGCCGGTCTCGCCGGTCGAGGACGCGCCTTAGAGTTCGCTATCGGTACCGGCCGCGTCGGCGTCGGCCTGGCTCGTCGCGGAGTACCCGTCGCGGGCATCGAGTATTCCCCGCACATGCTGGCCCAGCTTCGGGTCAAGATCGGCCCCGAGGGGCTGCCCGTCGTCGAGGGCGACATGGCCACCGCTACCGTGCCCGGCGAGTTCTCGCTGGTCTACCTGGTGTTCAACACGATCATGAACCTCTTGACCCAGGACGAGCAGGTGGCCTGCTTCGCCAACGCGGCCCGCCACCTGAGCCCCGGCGGGCACTTCGTCGTCGAATGCATGGTGCCGAGGCTGCGGTCCTTGCCGCCGGGGCAGCTGGCCCATCCCTTCGAGGTGAGCGAGAGGCATCTGGGATTCGACACCTACGATCTGGTCGATCAGCGGCTCACCTCGCAGCACTTCCACCCCGACGGAGACGGCTACCGCCGCTCGAGTTCGGACTTTCGCTACGTGTGGCCCGCCGAACTGGACCTCATGGCCCGCCTGGCGGGCCTGCGCTTGGTCAAACGCGTGGCCGATTGGGACGATTCAACCTTCACCGACGACGCCACCTCCCACGTCTCGGTCTGGCAGAAGTAGACCTGTACCGGCGGTCTTGCGTCTGCGCAAACTGCCCGCCACAGGCCCGTCGAACGCGGATAGCGCTTAGCCATCCTCTGAGGGGCAGTTTGCGAGGGCCGGAGTAGCTTGCGGCCGTGGGTCAGTGACGCTGGGCGTGGATGATGTGCACGGGCTCGCCGCCGGGGCCGAGCTTGACGTAGTTGTTCTCCCGCCAGGTCCAGGGCTGGTCGAGGATCAGCTCGTGGGCGTGGAAGGTGTCGCCCCAGTCGAAGCCGAGTTCGGGCATGTTCAGCCGCACGGTGGTCTCGCGGTCGTGGTGGGGATCCAGGTTCGCCACGACGATGATGACATCGTCGACGCCGTCCACGACGCGGCGCTTGGAGAACACCATGGTCGACTCGTCGTCGGCGTGGTGGGCCCGCCAGTTGCGCAGCCAGTGCAGGCTGGGGTGTTCGTTGCGGATCCGGTTGATCGCGGTGAGGTAGCCCGCCAGCGACTCACCCTGTCGGGCACCGCCGGGCTCGTAGGAGGCCCAATCGCGGTCCTTGAACTGGTACTTCTCGTTGTCGAGCTGTTCTTGCGCGCCGGGCCGGGGCTCGGCTTCCATCAGCTCGTAACCGGCGTAGATGCCGTAGGTGGGCGAGAGCGTGGCCGCCAGGGCGGCACGCAGCTTCCAGCCCGCCTCGCCGGCGGTCCACATGAACGGGGTCAAGATGTCGTGGGTGGTGGGCCAAAAGCTGGGGCGCATGTAGCTCGCGGCGTCCCCGCTGAGTTCCGTCATGTACTCCTCGAGCTCCCACTTCTCGTTGCGCCAGGCGTAGTAGGTGTAGGACTGCTGGAAGCCGACCATGCCCAGGGTGTGCATCATCGCCGGGCGGGTGAAGGCCTCGGCCAGCCAGATGGCGTCGGGATGATCCTCGGCGACGTCGGCGATCAGCCACTGCCAGAACTCCAGCGGCTTGGTGTGCGGGTTGTCGACGCGGAAGATCTTCACGCCATGATCGATCCAGACCTGCACGACGTCGCGAACGGCCCGGTAGATGCCGTCGGGGTCGTTGTCGAAGTTCAGCGGGTAGATGTCTTGGTACTTCTTGGGCGGGTTCTCCGCGTAGGCGATGGTGCCGTCGGCGCGGGTGGTGAACCACTGTGGATGATCGACCGCCCACGGGTGATCCGGGGAGGCCTGCAACGCGAGGTCCATGGCCACCTCCAGTCCGGCCTCGTGGGCCTTGAAGACGAAGTGATCGAAGTCGTCGAAGTCGCCGAGCTCGGGGTGCAGGGCGTCGTGCCCACCCTCCGGCGAACCGATGCCGTAGGGGGATCCCGGATCGTAGTCGGCCGCGTTCAGGGTGTTGTTCGGCCCCTTGCGGTTCGCCTGGCCGATGGGGTGCACGGGGGTCAGGTAGACCACGTCGAAGCCCATGCCGGCGATGGCGGGCAACCGGCGGGCGGCGGTGTGGAAGGTCCCCGAGGTCCACAGCCCCGTCGACGGGTCCTGGGTGGCGCCCTCGGAGCGGGGGAAGATCTCGTACCAGGCCCCGAACAGGGCCCGCTCGCGCTCGACGATCCAGTCGAACTCTGCGCTGGGAGAGACGTAATCGCGCAGCGGGTTTCCGGCCAGCACGTGCTCGACGTCGGCAGACAGGCCGGCGGTCAGGCGGTCCTCGGCTGGCACCTCTGGATCGCGCAACGTCGAGATCGCGCGGCTCAGAACGTCGTCGGCGGCGGCCTCGTGGGTCAGCTCGTCGCGGGACCGCTCCAGCACCCGCGCCCCCTCCTCCAGCATGAGCTCGACGTCGACCCCGGCGCGGACCTTGATGGCGGCGTCGTGCTCCCACGTGCCGTAGGGGTCGGACCAGCCCTCGACCCGATAGGTCCACGCTCCGGTGCGGCTCGCGCTCACCGTGGCCCGCCAGTGATCCAGGCCCGGATTGTCACAGACCATGGCGATCGGGGTTTCCTTCCCGTCCGGATCGGTCAACACCACGGTGGCGTTCACGGCATCGTGGCCTTCCCGAAAGACGGTCGCCTCGATGGTGAACTCCTCGTCGACCACCGACTTGGCGGCGAACCGCCCCTCTCCCACCAGGGGCTTCACCCCGACGACGGGGATGCGGCCGATGGGGGAGCGTCGGATGGCGGCAGCCAGGCTGCTGGTCTCACGTGTCATGTCCACCACGCTAGCGAATAACGGCCCAGCGGTGCGCTTCGCGGTGTTTGTGTCCAGGGCCAGTCGCCCCTGCCGTTGCTCCATGGCGTCTCATCGAGGGCGTGTTCCGGCCTCGGCGGCAGCGACGGCTTCTGGCAGCTACGCCAGATAGGGCCCCTGCTGCCGAGGTTGGAACCGGGCCTGAGCTCAACCCCGCGGTCGGGCAGCCGGGATTTACCGGTGGCCGTGCGATTGGTGCGTGGCCGCCTCGGCGAGCTGGTCCAACCCTCGCTCGAAGTCTCGGCCGATCGATGCTTCGACGCGGGCCACTTTAAAGAACATCCTGCCGAGGCCGGAGTTGACGCCGCGCATCTGCCACACGACCTCGGTCTCGGCGCCGTGGGGTTGGAGACTGAATTCGAGGGTGTTGGTGGCCTTGAACGGCTTGTCGAACGCGAGCTCGATTTCCACTCTTTCGGATGCCTTGGCCGAGGTGATGTGCATCGAACCCGCGCCGGCCTTGCGGTTGCCTCGCCACTCGTAGTGGGCGCCGACGCCCGTGGCCGCCCCGCTGTGCTCACGCGTCATCTGCGGGTCGAGGCCCTCCCACGGGGACCAGCCCTCCCACCGGCGGAAGTCGTCGAGGAACTCATAGATCGTCTCGGCGGGTGCGTCGATGACCCTGCGGCGTTCGATCAGGTGCGGCGTGGACGGCATGCCTGCTCCAATGGTTGAGCTTCGATCCCTGGGCGAGTTCAGTCTAGATGTGCGCTACCGGGCTACTGCAGGGCGGAGGTCAACCGCATCACGTTGTCGACGTAGCGCGAGTACCAGGGTTGGCCCATCCAGTCCTGCAGGGTCAGCTCTTTGGAGACTTCCCGGTAGAGCGCGTCGTTGGCCTGCAGGCAGGGGACGAGGTCTCCGCCGAAGCCCATCAGTGACACCTCGTAATCGAGGTTGAAGGAGCGAAAGTCCAGGTTCGAGGAGCCGATGACGCCCACCTCGTCGTCGATCGTGAGGTACTTGGCGTGCAGGACCATGGGCGCCGGGTAGAGGTAGATGTGCACCCCCGCCTCCAGGAGGGCGCGGTAGTAGGAGCGCTGGGCGTGCCCGACCATGAACTGATCCGCCTTCTCTCCGACGAACAGGTCCACGCGCACGCCCCGGTAGGCCGCGGTGGTGATGGCGTTGAGCAAAGACTCGTCGGGCACGAAGTAGGGGCTGGTGACGGCGATCTTCTCGGTGGCGAGATGGATCAGCGAGGTGAACAGCCGCAGGTTGGGCTCGGTGACAAACCCCGGGCCCGAGGGGACGATCTGCATGGCGTTGGCGACATCCCCGGGCGCCTCGGTGGGCGTGTCGACCGAGTGTTCCTCGGTGGAGAGCACTTCGTCGGTCTCGCTGTACCAGTCCACGGCGAAGACCGATTGCAAGGACGTGACGATGTCCCCGCTCAGCCGGATGGAGAGGTCGCGCCACACCCGCCCGATCCTGGCGTTCTTTTTGCTGCCGTAAGCGGGCTCTATGAGGTTGTGCGAGCCCAGGTAGGCGGTCAGGCCGTCCACGATGGTGAGCTTGCGGTGGTTGCGCAGATCGGGCCGCCGCCACCGCCCACGCAACGGGTCGATCGGCATCATCAGGTGCCAGTCGATTCCCGCCTCCGTGAGGCGGCGCCGAAACCCCCGCCAATCGGGATACTTCCGCGAGCCAAGGTGATCCATGAGCAACCTGACTTTGACCCCCCGCGCGACCGCCTCGCGCAGCGCGCAGAAGAACTCGTCGGTCGTGGAGTCCCAGGCCATGATGTAGATCTCGACGTGCACGAAGGACTTGGCCCCGCGGACCGTCCGCGCCATCTCCGCGTAGAACTCTCGGGTATCGCCGAACAGGCCCTCGTTGTGCCCGGTCACGCATGGCAGCCCGGTCAGTCGCCGGTTGAGGGTGATGAGCGAGGCGAGGTCGTCGGGGGCATCGACCTGGCCCGGCAAGGTAGGGCGGTGGTTGTTGTCGGTCGTCAGTTTCTTGTTCGCCCGGGCCTGGATCTCGTTCCGGCGGCCGCGGACGTAAGGGCTGCCGATGAGAAAGAAGAGCGGCAGGCCGACAACGGGCAACAGCAGGATGAGCAACAGCCAGGCCGACGACGACGACGGTCGGCGGTTCTCGGGTACGACGCCGATGGCCACGATCTTGATGCCGTAGTCGAGGATGAGATACACGATGGACAGGACCTGGGCGAGCGTCATGGCTAGAGGCTAGCGCTCCCCGGGCTCCCGTCGCGCCGAGCCGGTTGTTACAGTCGGTGGCCATGGTGTTGCGGATCGGGTACAAAGCCTCGGCCGAGCAGTTCGGCGCGCGCGAGCTAGCAGATTTCGCCGTCCGGGCCGAAGAAGTGGGTCTGGATAGCGTCAGCGTCTCCGACCACTTCCTGCCCTGGCGCGAGGCGGGGGGCCACGCGCCCAATTCCCTGGCTTGGCTGGCCCACGTCGGTGCCCGGACCGAGCGCGTGCGGCTGCAGACTTCGGTACTGACGCCGACCTTTCGCTATCAGCCCGCCGTGATCGCGCAACTGTTCGCCACCCTGGGTTGTCTGTACCCCGGACGCGTCGTGCTGGGCGTGGGTACAGGGGAGGCGTTGAACGAGGTCGCGGTCACGGGGCGGGAGTGGCCCGAGTTCAGGGAACGGTTTGCCCGGTTGCGCGAGGCGGTCCGGCTCATCCGCCAGCTATGGAGCGGCGGGCGGGTCAGCTTCGAGGGGGAGTACTACCAGACCAAGGAGGCGGTGATCTTTGACCTGCCGGAGACGCCGGTGCCCATCTACGTGGCCGGCGGCGGGCCGAGGATGGCCCGCTACGCGGGCCGAGTCGCCGACGGATTCATCTGCACCTCGGGCAAGGGCCGCGAACTGTACGCCGAGAAGCTGCTGCCGGCCGTGTCCGAGGGGCTGGCCAAGAGCGACCGCCGCCAAGATCAACTCGACAAGATGATCGAGATCAAGCTCTCGTGGGATCCCGATCATGACCAGGCCCTCGAGAACACCCGCTTCTGGGCTCCGCTCTCGCTCACCGCCGAGCAGAAGCACTCGCTGCATAGCCCCGCGGAGATCGAGGCGGCCGCCGACGCGCTGGACATCGAGAGCGTCGCCAGGCGTTGGATAGTCAGCTCCGAGCCCACGGCCGTGATCGAGCGGGTTCGTCAATACACCGACCTCGGCTTCAACCATCTCGTCTTCCACGCCCCGGGCCATGATCAACAGCGGTTCCTCGACACCTTCGCCGAGCGGGTTCTTCCCGGGCTGCGGGAGCTGTGCCCGGGAGGGTCGAACCGGTCCTGAAGCGACCACCCGGCGAGGGGGTCAGCGCTCGTCGAGCAGGGTGAGCGCGCGCGAGGCGGCCCGGTGGACCCGCTCGGTTTCATGATCGGTGAGCCGGGCCACCTCGTCGCGGAACTGGAGCAGGCCTTGGGCGGCGATGACGTTGCAGGACATCTCCTGAACTCGCCAGGATTCGTCGCGCAAGCCGGCGCTGATTCCCGCCGCCGCGTCGGGGGTGTAGACGTAACTGAGCGCTCGGGCCGCCCAAACCCGGCGCCATTCCTCGTCCCAGCCGTGTTGCCCGCCGAGCCAGCTGATGTCGGGGTCGCTGGATTGGGCTGGCTGGTTCAGCAGCAGCCGAACGCACCACTCCACGATGGCGACGCGGCCGTATCGGTCGCAGGCCCGCGCCACCAGCGTGCGGGGCGGGCCAAGCGGATCCATCGGTAGGATATTCGACGACGACACCCCTCCATTGTGCCCCGTCCGGTGGGGTGACTGATGTCCGTCGGGTCACCGGCCGAACCGGTCCGTTCCCACGAGGAGTCCAACAGGTGAGACGGGCAAACATATGGATTTTAGCTGGAAGCCTCTCAGCCTCCGGCCGATGTCCACGATGACAACCTGCGACAAGGTAAGAAATCTTTACTCTTTGCTGTGTTACCGGTCGGTATCCTGGACAGGCGACCAAATGCTGTGTAACTTCTCCAGAGGTGCAGGAGATCTCATCGGGGGATGGGGGCTGCCGCGCATTGGTTCGGGGGAACTCGAAGCACGGCAATCGCAGGATCTGGCATCTACGATCGTTCACACGAAGGACGCATCGAAACATTATCGCCTGGGCTCGCGGAGTGACCACGCCTCCGCGGGCCCTGGTGTGTTCACAGGCCCATTGGCCGTGGCAGCCCATCCTCGCGCCGGACACCCAGTTAAACCCTTAGAGCGAACCCTGAGCGGATCAGGCTCAACCCTAGTTGCGAACTCGCGAAAACGGGTGCATAGTTGAGTCAATGGCGCTCAACCACAACCTTGAGCGCGTTCGACTCAGCAGTGTCTTTACCTTTGTTACGAAACGATTTGTCGCAGGACTTACGGAGTGACCAGATCGGCCGCTCCATACCCATCCGGGAGGAACATCACATGGCTCGTGCAGTAGGCATCGACCTCGGCACCACCAACTCTTGCGTCGCCGTCCTGGAGGGCGGCGAGCCCACCGTCATCCCCAACGCTGAAGGAGCACGCACCACCCCGTCCGTCGTCGCCTTCGCCAAGGGTGGTGAGGTCCTGGTCGGCGAGGTCGCCAAGCGCCAGGCCGTCACCAACGTCGATCGCACCATCCGTTCGGTCAAGCGCCACATGGGCACCGATTGGAAGGTCGACATTGACGGCAAGAATTACGGGGCGCAGCAGATCAGTGCGTTCGTGCTACAGAAGCTGAAGCGCGACGCCGAGGCCTACCTCGGCGAGACCGTGAGCAACGCCGTCATCACCGTCCCCGCCTATTTCTCCGACGCCGAGCGCCAGGCCACCAAGGAAGCCGGCGAGATCGCGGGCCTGAGCGTAGACCGCATCATCAACGAGCCCACCGCGGCGGCCCTGGCTTACGGCCTCGACAAAGGCGAGACCGAGCAGACCATCTTGGTCTTCGACCTCGGCGGCGGCACCTTCGATGTGTCCCTGCTCGAGATCAGTGACGGAGTCTTCGAGGTCAAGGCGACCAAGGGCGACAACAAGCTGGGTGGCGACGATTGGGACGCCCGAATCGTCGACTTCTTGGTCAAGCAGTTCAAGACCAAGTTCGGTACCGACCTGAGCAAGGACAAGATTGCCCGCCAGCGTCTCCAGGAGGCCGCCGAGAAGGCGAAGATCGAACTGTCTTCGGCTTCGGAAAGCACCATCAACCTGCCCTACATCACGCTGGGCGAATCCGGTCCGCTGCACATGGAGGAGAAGCTGACCCGCGGCGAGTTCCAACGGATGACCTCGGACCTGCTGGATCGCTGCCGCAGCCCGTTCAACGCCGTGATCTCCGACGCGAAGACCGCGGTCTCCAAGATCGATCACGTAATCATGGTCGGCGGCTCCACCCGGATGCCCGCCGTCACCGAGCTGGTGAAGGAACTGACCGGCGGTAAAGATCCCAATAAGGGCGTGAACCCCGACGAGGTCGTGGCCCTGGGCGCCAGCCTGCAGGCGGGCGTGCTCAAGGGCGAGGTCAAGGACGTGCTCCTGCTCGACGTGACCCCGCTGAGCCTGGGCATCGAGACCAAGGGTGGCGTGATGACCAAGATCATCGAGCGCAACACCACGATCCCCACCAAGCGGTCCGAGGTGTTCACCACCGCCGAGGACAACCAGCCCTCGGTGATGATCCAGGTTCACCAGGGCGAGCGTGATTTCGCCCGGGACAACAAGTCCCTCGGCAACTTCGAACTCACCGGCCTCATGCCCGCCCCCCGGGGCGTGCCGCAGGTCGAGGTGACCTTCGACATCGACGCCAACGGCATCGTGCACGTCCACGCCAAGGACATGGCCACCAGCAAGGAACAGTCGATGACTGTCACCGGTGGTTCTGCCCTGGGCAAGGAAGACATCGAGCGCATGGTCAAGGAAGCCGAAGCCCATGCCGAGGAGGATCGGGTGCGCCGCGAGAACGTCGAGACGCGCAACGAGGCCGAATCGCTGGTGTTCCGCACCGAGAAGCTCATCGCGGAGAACGGCGACAAGTTGGGCGATGATGTGAAGGCCCCCGTCGAGGAGTCGCTTTCCTCGCTGAAGGAGGCCCTGGAGGGCGAGGACAACGATCGCGTGAAGAGCGCGATGGAAGACCTCAACACCAAGGCCGGCGCGATGGGCCAGGCGATGTACGCCCAGGCCGCCGCGCAGCAGCAGCAGTCCGAGGGCGGCGAGTCATCCGAGGCAAGCGAGGACGGCTCCGCCACCGCGGATTCCGGCGATGACGATGTCGTGGACGCCGAGATCGTCGACGACGAGGACAACGCTCCCGCGGGTGAGAACAAGTGAACAGTCGGGGGGTGCCCCCCCACAGTCGGGGGGTGCCCCCCCACAGTCGGGGGGTGCCCCCCCGACAACCCCCCGCCACCCGTCATCAGTCGGGACAGTCGGGGGCTCCGCCCCCCACACCCCCCGGCCGCGGGGCCAAAGAAGAG
>JBBSOW010000034.1:0-28961 GCA_038259365.1 Propionibacteriales bacterium | reverse complement strand
TTGCGGCTACGAGCCCACGGCCGTGATGGCGACGCTCGGTTCGCTGCGGGAATCCATCCGGGCCGTCGCCGGTTGAGTCGGCGGGGAAACCCCAGCCAGGCAACCCGATGCGACCTCAGATCACGCGCCGGTGCTGCAGCAGCCAGAACACCACGATACCCGGCAGAACCGGCAGCCAATACGTCAGCAGCCGGGCCGCGGCGACGGCGTCGGTCGGGGCGATCCCGATGGCCGTCAACCCGGCGATGGTCGCGGCCTCGACGGCGCCGAGCCCCCCGGGGTGGGGACGAGCCAGGCCGGGTCTCCCGTGCGGACCAGGGCCAGCACCTGATCCATGCTGGACAGCTCCGGTAGCAGCAGGTAGACGGGTGTCCAGTCGTTGCAGCAAAGTAGTACTGCGGTAGCATTGGGGTATGAAACTGAGCGTGAGTCTGCCAGACGAGGATGTCGCCGTCCTCGACGAGTTTGCCCGCGCTATGGGCCTCCCCTCGAGGTCGTCAGCGTTGCAGCATGCTGTGCGAATGTTGCGTCTGCCCGACCTGGAGCAGGACTACGAAGCCGCGTGGCGGGAGTGGGAAGCGTCAGGAGACCAGGCGGCGTGGAGCGCAACGGCGGCCGATGGGAGCGCCGATGCTGCGCGGTGAAGTCCGGCTCGTCGATCTGGACCCTGTGCGTGGAAGCGAAGCCAACAAGCGGCGTCCGGCAGTGATCGTCAGCAACGACCGAGCGAACGCGATCGCGGCGCGGCTCGGCCGCGGGGTGGTAACCGTTGTACCGGTCACCAGTAACATCGACCGGATCTTCGCGTTCCAGGCACGGCTCCCCGGGGCCGCGACAGGCCTTCGGCGGGACTCGAAAGCTCAGGCCGAGCAGGTCCGCTCCATCGCAGTCGAGCGGCTGGGCGCGATGCTCGGGCGGGTACCGGCAGAGGTCATGACGCACCTCGACGATGCCCTGCGCCTCCACCTGCAGCTATAGCGACGCCGCGGTCCCACACGGGATCGTTGATCGGACAGGTACAGGCTGACTCGGCACTTCGCGGGACGTAACTCTTGCTCGTGGGCTCATTCTCGCGCGTTCCGGCTGGATCGTGGAGAGCAGGATCGCCACGTCGATGAACGAACAGACTGGGGAGGGGCATCACCACCGGTCGGCGTCGCGAGCGCTGAGGATCGATTGGGCGTCGACCCGGACGCCGGTGGTCTGGACGCGAGAACGCACGAGCGATGAGATCGCCGACTGTGGGACGAGTGGCGCTCTGGATGAGCATTCTGCGCAGATATTCCTGCATGGACATCCCGGCGCGGGTCGCACGGGCAGCCAGTTCATTCCCTGGTTTTGTCCGCAACGTCGCGGACCGTAGTAGCGACGCTGCTCGGCGCGAGCGCGAGCGCGAGGCGCGGCCTTGGTTCCTGCGGGCAGAAATTATGGTGCGCGCAGAGCAGAGTGGTCAGTGCTGCATGTCCACAAAGCGCGAGTAGTGGCCTTGAAAGGCGGTTGTGACGGTGCGGGTTTGGCCGTTTCGGTGTTTCGCGACGATGAAGTCGGCCTCGCCGAGGCGGGGGGATTCTTTGTCGTACATATCGTCGCGGTGCAACAGGATGACCATGTCAGCGTCTTGCTCAAGGGAGTTGTGGACCGCGATGCCGTCGGCGATGAAGTTGTGGGTCTCCAACACGGTGGCATCGAAGACATCCCGCTCCCCGATGCTGGTGATGTCGATGACGCGGTCCCAGTAGATGTCACTGGCCGCGACGGAGGCGAGAACCTCGTTGTTCACGACAGAGGCGACACGGCCGGGGCGTTCTCGGTTTGGCGAGTGCCTCCCTAGGGTGGATCCGCAGAAGGAGGTCTCCATAGCGGTTGAGAATTGCCGGTGTGTCATACCCTGTTCCGCCAGGGCAACCCTCACGGCTGACCAAACCTCCTGCGGAATCGTGTCAAGGTTGGTGTTGGGATGGATGTCGCGGACCCTGGATGCTACCTCGCGGGCCCGGGCGCCGCGGGCGCCATGGACGCCGATGCTCTCGCAGAAGTTGAGTTGCTGCTCGGCCCCGTCGATCACGACGTGATAGCACTCGCGGTAGGTCGGCTTGCGGGCGGTCTTGACTCGGGCGACGATGTCGCAGCGCAACAGCAGTCGACACAGATCGTCGGCAAGTCGCCGACTCGTCGACGCGTAGTAGATGCGCCCCTGGCCAGCCGTGGAATCCCAGCGTACCGATCCGTCAGTCGCCCACAGATGGCGGATGAACATGCGAACCTGTCGGTTGGGCGCCGCGAACACAGCGCTGGGAATGTACTTCTCATGGCCGTGCAGCCCGAAGAGGCCAAGCTCGTCGAGCCAGGAGACAATAGGGTTTCGCCGCCCCCGGCCCAGACGGTCGGGCGCCGGGAGGCGCAAGGTCGTGACCCTGGCGGCCGGGTAATCGTCGCGTACCCCAGTGATTCCGAAGCCCACCATTGCGGCCTCCTCCATCACGCGGAGATTGTCTTCGTCCACGCTGGCGTAGCGAATGGGCTGCTTGCGAACCATCGATCCGTCGCCGATCATGTGGGCGAGGAGGATCAGCCGCGCCTCCTCCATCGGTAGGGCTCGTAGGGGTTCGGGGGTCGAACGTGGCGTCGCTAACCGAGAGCCGGCCGCGAGCTGCTCCAACGGCTTCCAGCCGTCGAGGGTGAGGAACGGATGGTTAGCGGTGGCCTTGATAAGACGCCCGGAGGCCAGACGCAGCTGAAACACTTCGCGATGACCGCTCGGGAACACGTGGGTCATGGTTTGAGGCGTCAGCTTGTGCTGACCGTCGAGGGACCACACGGGGATGTCGGTCTCACCGGTGCTGAAAAGCTCGCCCAAGGCGACCTCGACACCGGTGTCGGCGCGGAGGATCCGCGTGTCGGCGGTCAGACAGCCCGACTCGCGGAGGTCGGAGAGCATCGGCTTCTTGTCCGTGCGCTGCTCGGGGCCACGGTTGAGCTGCGATATCGCGATGATGGGCACCTCGATCTCCTTGGCCAGCAGCTTGATCTGGCGGGAGAATTCGGAGACCTCGAGCTGGCGGGATTCGACCTTCTTGCCCGAGGACATCAGCTGGAGGTAATCGATGATGATGAGCTTGAGGTCGTGGCGCTGCTTGAGCCGGCGGGCCTTGGCGCGGATCTCCATCATGGTGAGGTTTGGCGAATCGTCGATGAACAGCGGCGCCTCGGAGACCTCGCCCATCTTCTTGGCCATCCTGGCCCAGTCCTCTTCGGTCATCTCACCCTTGCGGATGTGGTTGAGCGGGATCTGGGCCTCGGCGCTGAGCAGGCGCATGACGATCTCGGACTTGCTCATCTCCAGGGAGAAGATGGCCGAACACAGCCCGTGCTTGATGGAGGCGGCCCGAGCAAAATCCAAACCCAGCGTCGACTTACCCACAGCAGGTCTGGCGGCTAATATAATCATTTGCCCAGAGTGTAGGCCGTTGGTGAGATCGTCGAGCTCGATGAACCCGGTGGGGACGCCCGACATCTCGCCGCCGCGGGAGTGGATGGCCTCGATCTCATCCAGCGCCGGCTCCATGAGCACCGACAGCGGCTGGTAGTCCTCGCTGGTCTTGCCCTCGGTGACGGCGTACATCTCGGCCTGGGCGCGGTCCACCAGTTCGGAGGCGTTGCCCTCGCTGGCGTAACCCATCTGGGCGATCCTGACGGATGCCTCGACGAGGCGGCGCAGGATGGCCTTGTCCTTGACGATCGTGGCGTAGTAGCCGGCGTTGGCGGCCACGGACACGCTGGCCAGCAGATCGTGGAGGTAGGGGTGGCCGCCGACGCGGGTGATCTCGCCGCGCTTGACCAACTCCTCGGCGACGGTGATGGCATCGGCGGGCTCGCCGCGGCTGTACAGGTCCAGCACGGCGTCGAAGATGAACTCGTGGGCGGGGCGGTAGAAGTCGTGGGACTTGAGCACCTCGACGACGTCGGCGATGGCGTCCTTGCTCATCAACATGGCGCCCAGCACGCTTTGCTCGGCAGCCACGTCTTGGGGCGGAGTGCGATCGCTGGCCCGCGGTGCGGACTGGAAGTCCGCCGTTTCTGCGACGCTCATGCCCTACCCCTTCCGAGATAACCAAACAGCTAGTTGCCCATCACCAGATGCCTCCAGCCAACCTAGGGCTGGGGTCTGACAAAGAGCCGCCAACGCCTTGTGGGCTTGGTCGGCGTGCCGATCGGTGTAGCTCGACTTCGGCACGGTAGCCCCGAAAGGCGCGACACTCCAACCGGGTTATCCACAGGGGCTGTGGACAACGCCGAGTTAGGTGTGGAGACACGCCTCAGTGAGGTGCACAAGCTGGGTACAACTCTGGGGAGGACGAACTTTCTTTGCCGTGAACATGGCTGTGACAAGGGACGATGCACCGTTGACGTGGTGGAGAAAAAATACTTTCCCGGGGTTCGCCACCGTGGACGTCAGGCGTCCAAAGGGTTGACAGCGGACGACTAGGTGTGCATTCCGCCGAGTTATCCACAGCGGTGCCGGCCTTTTGTGGAAACACCCGGGCGTGTCCACCGATGCCAAACAAAACCATGACCGGAGCCACACCTCGGTGGGTGCGGCTCCGGCCCGGTGCGTCGGTGAAGGTCAGCGTCGGTGAAGGTCAGCTCAGCGAATCCACGATCTTGTTCATCGTCGCCGAAGGACGCATCACCTCGAAGGCCGCTTTCTCGTCGAGGCGGTAGTAACCGCCGATGTCGGCGGGAGAGCCCTGCACCGCCAGCAGCTCGGCGTTGATCTGATCCTCGTGCGCCTTGAACTGCTCGGCCACGTCGGAGAAGGCGGCCGCCAGGTCGGTGTCTTCGGACTGTTGGGCCAGCTCGTGGGCCCAGTACAGCGCCAGGTAGAAGTGGCTACCGCGGTTGTCGATCTCGCCCACCTTGCGGCTGGGGGACTTGTTGTCTTCGAGGAAGCTGCCTGTGGCCCGGTCCAAGGTCTCGGACAGAATCGTGGCGCGCGCGTTGCCGGTCGATTCGCCCAGGTGTCCGAAGCTCTCGGCCAGGGCCAAGAACTCACCGAGGCTGTCCCAACGCAGATGGTTCTCCTGCTGCAGTTGTTGCACGTGCTTGGGAGCCGAGCCGCCGGCTCCGGTCTCGAACAGGCCGCCGCCGTTCAGCAGCGGCACCACCGAGAGCATCTTGGCCGAGGTGCCGAGCTCGAGGATGGGGAACAGGTCGGTGTTGTAGTCGCGCAGCACGTTTCCGGTCACCGAGATGGTGTCCTCGCCGCGACGGATCCGCTCCAGGGAGAACGCGGTCGCCTCGATCGGCGACATGATCTCGATCTGCAGCCCGTCGGTGTCGTGTTCTGGGAGGTAGGCCTGCACCTTGGCGATCAGGTTGGTGTCGTGCGCGCGCTCGGGGTCGAGCCAGAAAATCGCCGGGGTGTCGGACGCGCGGGCCCGGGTCACCGCCAGCTTCACCCAGTCCCGGATGGGGACGTCCTTGGTCTGGCAGGCGCGCCAGATGTCACCGGGCTCCACGGTGTGCTCGATTCTCACCGTGCCCGCGGCGTCGAGCACCTGAACGGTGCCGGCCGCCTCGATCTCGAAGGTCTTGTCGTGGCTGCCGTACTCCTCGGCCTTTTGCGCCATCAGCCCGACGTTGGGTACCGAGCCCATCGTCGTGGGATCGAAGGCGCCGTTGGCCCGGCAATCCTCGATGACGGCCTGATAGACCCCGGCATAGGAATGGTCCGGAATCACCGCGAGGGTGTCGGCCTCCTCGCCCTCGGGGCCCCACATGTGGCCCGAGGTGCGGATCATGGCGGGCATGGACGCGTCGACGATGACGTCGCTGGGCACGTGCAGGTTGGTGATGCCCTTGTCGGAGTTCACCATGGCCAGCCTCGGTCCGGCGGCCAGACCGTCCTCGATGGCTTGAGAGATCGCCTCGCCGTTCGGCAGCGCGTCGAGGCCGGAGAGAATCCCGGCGAGGCCGTTGCTGGGGCTGAGACCCGCCTTGGCGAGGTCGTCTCCGTAGCGCTCGAACACCGCGGGCAGGAACGCCATCACGGCGCGGCCGAAGATGATCGGGTCGGAGACCTTCATCATCGTCGCCTTGAGGTGCACCGAGAACAACACGTCCTCGTCCTTGGCCCGCTGAATTTGCTCGGCCAAGAAGGCGTCCAGCGCGGCGGCCCGCAGGACGGTGGCGTCGACGACCTCACCGGCGAGCACGGGAATGGACTCCTTGAGAACGGTGGTGGCGCCGTCGGAGCCGACCAGCTGCACCTTGAGCGTGTCCGCGGACTCCAACACGATCGATTTCTCGTTCGACGCGAAATCGTCGGCGTCCATCGTGGCCACGTTGGTCTTCGAATCGGGGCTCCAAGCCCCCATCGAGTGCGGGTGCTGGCGCGCGTAGTTCTTGACCGAGGCGGGCGCGCGCCGGTCGGAGTTGCCTTCGCGCAGCACCGGGTTGACCGCGCTGCCCTTGACCTTGTCGTACCGGGCTCGGACGTCGCGCTCCTCATCGGTCCGGGGATCGCCGGGATAATCGGGAAGCGCGAAGCCGTGAGACTGCAGCTCGGCCACGCAGGCCTTGAGCTGGGGCACCGAGGCGCTGATGTTCGGCAGTTTGATGATGTTGGCCTCGGGGGTCTTAGCCAGATCGCCCAGCTCGGCTAGGGCGTCGCCTTGTTGCTGCTCGGGGGGCAGGTAATCACCGAAGAGCGCGATGATGCGCCCCGCCAGGGAGATGTCGCGGGTTTCCACGTCCACCCCGGCCGTCGAGGCGAACGCTTCGATGATCGGCTTGAGGGAGTAGGTCGCCAACATGGGCGCCTCGTCGGTCAGGGTGTAGATGATCTTCGACATGCGTTCTCCTCGATTGCGACTGAATGTGCGGCTGGTCTCATCGCGTGAATAAATCTTGACATCAAGATATCTCACTCGTCCGTCCTGGCCAGCCTGCCACCTGGCGTGGGCGTCGTTCGGAACGGGGGTTCGCGTGCTCGCGATGAGCAGTCGACGGCGTTGACGCCCCCACCGCGGTTCCGCCGGGTCGAGGGCTCAGTTTGGGCCGTGGGGTTGAAACATCGCTGTCTCACGCTCGGTCTGGCAGGGTAGTCGGCATGGAGATTTTGAGCCCTGCCGGTGAGGCCGACCTCACCGAGCTCTTTGCATTGCCCGCGCAGCCGCATCTGCGGGTGAACATGGTGGCGAGCCTCGACGGGGCGGCCGTCGTGGACGGCAAGGTGGGTCCGCTCACCGGGCCCGCCGATCAACACCTGCTCAAGACGCTGCGTTGCCTCGCCGACGTGGTGCTGGTGGGCGCGGGAACGATTCGCGCAGAAAGGTACGGGCCGATCACCCTGCCCGACGACAGCTGGCGCGAGTACCGCCTCGACAAGGGTCACACCGAGGTGCCGGGGCTGGCCATCCTCAGCCGCAGCCTCGATCTGGATCCGAGCTGGTCGATGTTCACCGAGGCCGAGACTCGCCCCATCATCATCACCTGCGTGACGGCCGATCAGGAGCGCCTGAACGCGCTGAGCGAGGTGGCGGAGATCGTCTACGCGGGCGAGGAGGACGTCAATCTGGGCAGGGCCCTCACCGAACTGCACGACCGTGGCCTGCACCGGGTGTTGAGCGAGGGCGGACCGGAGGTCCTCGCCGCCATGTTCGCCGATGATCTGGTGGACGAACTCTGCCTGGCTCTCTCGCCCATCCTCATCGGACAGGCCGACAAGCGCGTTATCTCGGGCCTGCCGGACGGGCCCATCCGACTCCGGTTGGGCGCGACCATGACCGCCGAGGACTTCATCTTCCAGCGCTACGTCCGCGCCGATAGCGAGACCGCCTCGGAGGAGGAGAACGGCGCGGGCGAAGAGCGCGAGCCGGCGAGCGAGACGAGCGGGTCCGCCTAGACCACGGTGAGGTCTAGGTCCCGGATGGTCCAACCGTGTGGCTCGATCGTCACCGAGCCGTCCCCGACCGGGATGGTGGCCGCGTCATCCCCGATATTGAGCCCGACGATGAGCCCGTTCTCGGCCGCCGTGGTTCGGTAGACCAGCACCTCGTTGCTCACCTCGAGGACCTCGGTGCGGGCCCGCGTCAGATGGTGGCGACGGCGGATCGCGATCAACCGCTGATGCAGATCGTGGATCGGGCGGCCGAGATCGGAGAACTCCGCCGGGGAATCGGGAAACTCCGGGCGTACCTCGTCATCGCCACCGGCTCGCTCCTGCTTCACCCCGCGGTAGCCCTGCTCGTCGCCGTAGTAGATCGACGGCACCCCGCCGACGGTGAACAGCACGACGAGCGCGTGCGGAAGATGGCGCGGATCGCCCACCTGATTTGCGATCCGGGAGACGTCGTGGTTGCCGACGAAGGTCAGCGGGGTAAAGCTCTCACAGAAGGTGTTGTGCCGGCCCAGCGAGTGCTCCAGCTCGAAGAAGTTCGTTTGAGAAATGGAGTGCCAGATGCCCTGCCACAGCTCGTACTGGGTGATCGAATCCATGCCCGTGTCGGCGATCAATTGCGGGTAGTCGCCGTGGATGACCTCCCCGACGATCCAAGCCTCGAGATGGCGTTCGCGGACCTTCGCCAGCACCTGGCGCCAAAACTGCGAATCCACGGCGTACGCGGCGTCGAGGCGCCAACCGTCGGCCCCGCGGTCCAGCCAGTAGCTCATCACCTCGGCCACCATCTCGACGACGGCGGGCTCGTGGTGGTTCAGCGAGACCAGGGCCTCGTGGCCCTCGAACACCCAGGCGGGGACGTCGTCACCGGGTTGCCACTCTGGTGGCCAATCGACGCGGAACCACGAGGCGGTCTCAGCTTCGGGTCCGCGCTCCAGGACGGCCCGGAAGGCGGGGTGTTGGCGGCCGACGTGGTTGAAGACCCCATCGAGTAGCACCTTGATGCCCCGGGCGTGGCAGGCCTGGAACAGCGCAACGAGGTCGGCCTCGTCGCCCAGGCGATTGTCGACCGCGAAATAGTCGGTCGTGTCGTAGCCATGGGTGGAGGAGGCGAAGACGGGGTTGAGCGCCAACCCGTTGGCGCCGAGTTCGACGAGATAGTCCAGCCACCCGATCAGCTCCGGCAGCCGATGCCGCACGGTCTCGACGGGCTCGGGCTCGGCCTTGACCAACCCCAGCGGGTAGACCTGCCACCAGATTACGTGCTCACTCCATGCGCTCACCTGCTAGAGCCTATCGGTGGGCCCTTGCTCGGCTCGGTCAGCGTCTGGGTTATGCGAGTCACCCACAACACCGCGAGCAGCTGGCGGGCCCCCGGTGACGTCGAACGCTCGAACGCGCCGGCTCACGAGGGCCGGACTAGCTCGGGTTGCGCGCCCGCGTCTTGCTCGCCCGTGGCGGCGAACTGGGAATTGTAGAGCCGGAAATAGGCGCCCTCGGCGGCCAGCAACTCCTGATGGGAGCCCTGCTCGACGATGCTGCCGCGCTCCATCACCAAGATCAGATCGGCGTCGCGGATGGTGGACAGGCGGTGCGCGATGACGAAGCTGGTCCGATCCGTGCGTAGCGCGTTCATGGCCTGTTGTACCAAGACCTCGGTGCGGGTGTCGACGGAGGAGGTGGCCTCGTCCAAGATCAACAACGACGGGCTGGCCAAGAAGGCGCGGGCAATCGTGATCAACTGCTTCTCGCCGGCGCTGACGTTGCTGCCCTCCTCGTCGATGACGGTGTCGTAACCCTCGGGCAGGGAATGCACGAACCGGTCGACGTAGGTGGCCCGAGCCGCGGCCATGATCTCGGCCTCGGAGGCGCTGGGCCGTCCGTAGGCGATGTTTTCCCGGATGCTGCCGTGGAAGAGCCAGGTGTCTTGGAGCACCATGCCGACGGTAGAGCGAAGGGCGCTGCGCGGCACGTCGGTGATGTCGACACCGCCGAGCAGGATCCGCCCGCCGACAAGCTCGTAGAACCGCATCACGAGGTTGACCAGGGTGGTCTTCCCGGCACCGGTCGGCCCGACGATGGCCACCGTTTGACCGGGCTCCACGAGCAGTGAGAGGTCTTGGATCAGGGGCTTCTCGGCGTCGTAGCTGAAGTCGACGTGCTCGAACTCGATGCGGCCGCGGGTGGGACTCAGCTCCCCGTCGACCTCGGGCTCCTGCTCTTTGGCGTCCAACACCTCGAAGACCCGCTCGGCCGACGCCACGCCGGACTGCAGCAGGTTGGCCATCGAGGCCAACTGGGTGAGCGGCTGGGTGAACTGACGCGAGTACTGGATGAAGGCCTGCACGTCGCCCAGGTTGAGCTGTCCCGAGGCCACGCGGATGCCGCCGATGACCGCGATCGCCACGTAGTTGAGGTTGCCGATGAACATGGTCAGCGGCATGATCAGACCTGACACGAACTGCGAGCCGAACGCGGCGCGGTAGAGCAGGTCGTTGCGCTCGGCGAAGACGGCCTCCACTTCGCGCTGGCGGCCGAACACCTTGACCAGGGAGTGACCGCTGAAGGCCTCCTCGACGTGGGCGTTCAGCTCGCCGGTGTACTTCCAGTTGTCCGCAAACAAGCGCTGGGCGCGCTTGCCGACCGCGGCGGCGACCGCGACGGTGATCGGGATGGTGATCAACGCGATCAGGGCCAAGAGCGGGGAGATGATGAACATCATCGTCATCACACCAAGCAGGGTGAGCACGGACGTCAGGAGCTGGCTGAGGGTCTGCTGCATTGTCTGCGAGACGTTGTCGATGTCGTTGGTGACCCGGCTCAACAGCTCACCGCGCGGCTGGTTGTCGAAGTAACGCAGGGGCAGGCGCTGCAGCTTGTCCGAGACCTCCTCGCGCATCCGGTAGATCGAGCGCTGCACGGCCCCGTTGAGCAGGTAGCCCTGCCACATCATCAAGACCGCGGCCAGGAGGTAGGCGATGATCACGATGATCAACATCTGTGCGAGCTGATCGAACTGGATACCCTGTCCGGGCACGAGATCGACCCGCGTCACCAGGTCTGCGAAGGATTCGTCGCCCCGCGCCCGAGCCTGGGCGATCACCTGGGCCTTGGACAGCGCGGCCGGGAGTTGGGCGCCGAGGACGCCGGCAAAGACGATGTCGGTGGCCATGCCGAGTAGCTTGGGGCCCAGCACGGAGAACCCCACTCCGGCGATCGCGAGCGCGATGACCAGCCCGACGATGAGGCGTTCGGGCCGGAGGTGGCCGAGCAGGCGTTTCAGCGAGGGGCCGAAGTTGATCGCCTTCTCCTGCGCCCGCTGGCCACCCATCGGCCCGTGCCCGCCCCCACCGGCCGGGCCGTGCTTGGGGCGTTCGGGCGCCTTGGCCGCCGTCTCAGGAGCCGAATCGGTGCTCATGCGGCCGCCTCCGTGCTGAGCTGAGAGTCGACGATCTCGGCGTAGGTGGGGCAGGTTTCGAGCAGTTCCTCGTGGCGTCCCAGGCCGACGATCTCACCGTCCTCGAGCACGACGATCTGATCGGCCCCGATGATGGTGGACACCCGCTGGGCGACGATGATGAGCGCCGACGAGGCGGTGAACGGCTTGAGCGAGGCGCGCAGGCGGGCGTCGGTGGCGACATCAAGCGCGGAGAAGGAGTCGTCGAAGATGTAGATCTCGGGCCGCTTCACCAACGCCCTGGCGATGGAAAGCCGCTGTCGCTGTCCGCCGGAGACGTTCGTGCCGCCCTGGGCGATGGGCGCCTCGAGCCCCTCCTCGAGGTCCTCGACGAAATCGCGCGCCTGGGCCACCTCCAGGGCGGTCCAGAGCTCCGAGTCGGTGGCCTCGGGGTTGCCGTAGCGCAGGTTGGAAGCGATCGTCCCGGAGAACAGGAACGGTTTTTGGGGCACGAGCCCGATGCGGGACCACAGCAGTTCCTGGTCGATGTCGCCGACGGGGCTGCCGTCGACCGACACCGCGCCGCCGGTGGCGTCGAAGAGCCGCGGGATCAGCGAGATCAGCGTCGTCTTGCCCGATCCGGTGGAGCCGATGATGGCCGTGGTCTTGCCGGGTTCGACGGCGAACGAGACGCCCTTCAGCACCGGTTCGTCGGCGCCGGGGTAGCTGAACTCGACGGCCGCGAACCGAACGTGACCGGCCCGGTCCAGCGCCGTGACGGGGTGGACCGGATCGGCCACCGAGCTCGGCGTCTCGAGCACCTCGCCGATACGCTCGGCGCAGACGGCGGCGCGGGGCGCCATGACGAGCACGAAGGTGGCCATCAGCACCGACATGAGGATCTGGATGAGGTAGGCCAAGAAGGCGGTCAGCTGGCCGACCTGCAGGCTGCCCGACTCGATGCGGCCGGCGCCGAACCAGATGACGGCGACGCTGGAGAGGTTGACGATCAGCATGACGAGCGGGAACATCATGGCCATCAGTCGGCCGACCTTGGTCGCGGTGTCGGTCAGATCGGCGTTCGCCCGGGCGAAGCGCTCGGCCTCGTAGGGTTCGCGGACGAACGCGCGCACGACCCTGATGCCCTGGATCTGCTCGCGTAGCACCCGGTTGAGGGCGTCGATGCGCTTTTGCATGGCCCGAAACAGCGGACTCATGAAGCGGACCAGGACGGCGATGACGAGCACCAGCACGGGCACCGAGACGAGCAGGATCCCCGAGAGCCCGACGTCCTCACGCAACGCCATGAAGACCCCGCCGATCATGTTGATCGGGGCGGTGACCATCAGCGTGGTGCTGAGCATCACCAGCATCTGTACCTGCTGGGCGTCGTTGGTGTTGCGCGTGATCAGCGACGGGGCGCCGAAGTGGTTGACCTCGCGGGCGGAGAATCCCAGCACCCGATGGAACAGCGCGCCGCGCACGTCGCGGCCGAACATCATGGCCGCCATGGCGCCGGCGCGGACCGCGCCGATGGTGCACAGCACCTGTAAGACGCTGATCCCGAGCATGATCATCCCGAACCGCAGGATGTAGTCGATGTCGCCGGTGATCACGCCGTTGTCGATGATCCGGGCGTTGAGGGTGGGCAGGGTGAGGGCCGCCATCGTGGCCACTAGCTGCAAGGCCACGACGATGCCGAGGAGGCGCTTGGAGGGGGCGAGATAGCGGCGCAGCAGGCGAATCAGCACGCCGACTCCTTCCGCAGTATCCCGTGCAGCAGGCAGTGGACGGCGTCGCGATGCGTAAGCGCGACGTCTTCGCCGGCGAGCGGGTCAGCGGGGTCGGCAGTACCGGACAGGATCGGCGCGAAGCTGGGGTGGGCGGACGCGAAGGCGGTCGCCCGCAGGTATTCGGCAGCGAAATCGGCCGGCACCCCTAGCCGGTCCGCGTCCGCCCCGATGACGTCGACGATGGCGGTGCGGATCGCGGCCGACCGGCTGGCCTCCACCTGGGGGTCGTGGCGTCGATGGCCGCCGTGGATCTCGCGGGACATGAGGGCGATGAACAACCGGGTGGTCGTGCGCAGGCGATCGATGAGCAGCTCGAAACACCCGGTGAGGCGATCTTCCAAGGCCTGGTCGCGGTCGATGGAGGCAATCGCCGCGCACACCTGAGTGGTGTCGAGGGCGCGTTCGACGAGGGCGCCGATGATGTCGATCTTCGAATCGAAGGCCCGAAACAGCGTTCCCTCGGCCACGCCGGCCGCCTCGGCGATCTGGCGGGTGCTCAGGTCGTCGCCGCCGCAACCCAAGAACAGCGGCAGCGCTGCGGTCAGGATGGCCTCGCGCCGTTCGTCGGCGGGCAGGGGGGTAGCGCGGGTCACCTCCTCAGAATAGTTGAGTGAGTGCTCACTCACAAGAGTTTATTGGTTGGCTCCGCGATGTGCGGTTGACTTCTCGCGTGGACAGCAACGACAACTCAGCCGCCGAGAACCCCGGCCTCCTCTGGGGCCGCCGGTTCGCCGCCGTGCTGTTCGATTCCGACGGCACCCTCGTCGATTCCACCCCCGCGGTGGAGCGCAGCTGGCGGACGTGGGCCGATCGGATCGGCTTCGAAGGGCCGGACCTGAACGTCTTTCACGGTCGCCCCGCTGCGGCCACGGTGGGGGCACTGGTGCCCGAGTCGGACAGGGCGGCGGCACTGGAGTTGATCACGAGACTCGAACTCGGCGACGTGGAAGGGGTGGTGTCCTTACCCGGTGCCGTCGAGTCGCTGGCGGCGTTGCGTGGGCAACCGGTCGCCATCGTCACCTCGTGCACGCTACCCCTGGCGCTGGCGCGCCTCGGCGCGGCGGGGATCGACATCCCGGCCGTCCTGGTCACCGTCGACGACGTCGAGCGCGGCAAGCCCGCCGCCGATCCTTACCTCCTCGCGGCCAAGAGGCTGGGCGTGGATCCGGCCGACTGCCTCGTCGTCGAGGACGCCGCCAGTGGCATCACCGCCGCCCGGGTGGCGGGCTGCACGGTGCTGGCGCTCCGCACGACCGCCACCGACGATCAACTCGACGCCGACGCCCTCGCCGACAACCTCTCGACCATCGAGTGGGTCTGCGATCAGCAAGGGATCGGCGTTCGGACGCGAGGCTAGGCAAGTCCGCACCTGCGGTTGTCCTGTCTCAGGCGATTTGGTGGTCGGTTCTGGCTCGGCGCCGGTGCTCTGTGGGGGCGATTCCGCGGACGCGTTTGAACGCCGCGCTGAGAGCGAAAGCGTTGGCGTAGCCGACCCGTGCGGCCACCGAGGCGAGGGTCGAGTCGGGATGGGCCAGGAGGTCGGCGGCGACATCAAGTCGCCAGCTGGTGAGGAACGTCATGGGAGGTTCGCCGACGAGCGTGTCGAATCGACGCGCGAGCGTAGCTCGCGACACCCCGCACGCGTCGGCGAGCGAAGCCACCGTCCAGGGATGCTCGGGGTGATGGTGCATCAGCTGGATGGCGCGCCGTGCGACCGGGTCCTGCTGCGCGGCGTACCACCCCGGGACATGCTCGTCGGCTGCGGAGAAGACCCTTCTCAGACTGCTCACCAGCACGACGTCGAGCAGGCGATCCAGCACAGCTGACTGGCCGGGAGAGTCTTGGGAGATCTCCGCGGCCAGCAATCCGACCAGTGGTGAGTCGTGCCCACCGAGCACCATGTCGGAAGGCAGCTGCGACAGCACCCGCGAGCCGACCTCGGTGGTGTGCTCGTACGTGCCGATCAGCATTACCGTCTCACCGGAGACGGAGTTGCCCCACGTGCGGACGCCCAGCGCCATGGGTTCCTCGAGCAGGAGTCCCTGCGGATCGACGCAGACCTGCCCGGGCAGGACACGGATATCGTTGGTGGTCCCGCTGGAATCGGCGAGGGTGTAGGGGGCCGGACCGCGGGCCAGTACGATGTCACCCGGGGTAAGCGGCATCGGCCTCCCGGACCCCGTGAAGACCGCCGTCCCACGCAGCAGGATCACGACGCTCAGCGATGCCTCGTCCTCGACCCGGATCGACCAGGGAGGTGTGAAGACCGCCCGGAGAAGAAAAGCGTCGCGGGCTCGCGGGCCGTCGAGTAGTCCGCCTAGCGTGTCCATAGTGAGACTATGACATATGGAATCGAGTCTATCGACCATGGTGGATCTCATCTGCTTCCTGCAGACTCGTTCTCATGACCACAACACTGATCACTGGCGGCACCGGCAAGACCGGCCGTCGAGTAGCCGAACGACTCACCCAGTTGAACCATCCGATCAGGATCGGTTCTCGTTCGGGGCAACCCCGATTCGAGTGGAACGACGAGGCCACCTGGAAGCCTGCGCTCGAAGGTTGCGGCGCGGCCTATCTCGCCTACGCCCCCGATCTCGCCTTCCCCGGCGCCGCAGAGCTCGTCGGCCGTTTCGCGGCCACTGCCGTCGCGACCGGTGCGAGCCGGATGGTGCTGCTCTCGGGCCGGGGCGAGCAGGGCGCACAGCACGCGGAACAGCTGGTCATCGACTCCGGGGCACAGTGGACCGTGGTGCGATGTGCGTTCTTCGCCCAGAACTTCAGCGAGGGCCCTTGGGCGGAGGACATTCGCGATGGTCGACTCGAGCTGCCCGGCGATACCGCAGAGCCAATTCTCGACGCCGACGACATCGCCGACGTCGTGGCCATGTCCCTCACCGAACAGGGGCACATTGGGCGCCTGTACGAGCTGACCGGCCCACGGCTGCTGACCTTCGCGGGCGCGATCGACGAGATCAATGAGGCAACGGGGCGCCACGTCAGCTTCGAGGAGGTCACCGGCCCCGCGTTCGCGGCTGGTCTGCGCGACGCCGGCCTTGCACTGGCGGACGCGGAGGGCCTGGCCGAGCTGTTCACCGAGGTGCTGAACGGGCACAACGCCTACCTCGGTTACGGGGTGCGCGAGGTGCTGGGCCGCGAGCCGCGCGACTTCGGCGACTACGTGCGCCGTACCGCCCAGACGGGTGTCTGGGATGGCTGACTACGTGCTCCTCGGGGCTCGCGTCGGTGCCGGGATGCTGGCGGGGCTCTACTTCGCCTTCGCTGTGGCGGTCATGCCGGGCCTGCGCGGGCTCGACGATGCCGCGTTCGTGGATGCGATGAACCGCATCAACGTCTCGATCGTGAACCCGCTCTTCCTCCTGGTCTTCTTCGCCGCTCCGGCGCTCGCCGTGGCGGCCGCGGCGCTGGTGCGCTCCCCGGTGGTCTATGCCGCCGCCGCGCTGGGAGGCATCACGCTGCTGATCACGTTGGTCGCCAACGTCCCGCTGAACGACAGGCTGGCCACGGGAGGATCGCGTTCCGAGTTCGAGAATGCCTGGGTCATGTTCAACGGTGTGCGCACCCTGACCGGCCTCGGAAGCCTCGCGTTCCTGCTCCTCTCGCGCGCGTCGGTGTCCTGACCCCGTGGTGACCGATCAGCTTGCCGAAGTCTGGTGGCCTCGGACGGCCGCGGCGATGGTCGAGATCGCCTGCGCGGTGGCGGCCGATAGGTCGATGACCAGGCCGCCGCTGCTCGGAGAACGTTGCTGGTAGTCGCCGAGTGCTGCACAGCGGATCCCCTTGCCCAAGAGTTCCTTGGCGAGAGTGCGGTCGTCGACGTCGATGTCGAACCTAAGGCAGGCGTTGAGGCCGGCTTCGAGCCCCGTGACGGTGCATTCGGGCAACTCCTGCCGGAGCTGGGCTGCGACCCTGCGGCGTAACCGTCGGTAGTGCTGTCGAGTTCGTCGCAGGTGGCGGTCGAATGCGCCTGAGCTGAGCAGTTCGACGAGCGCGGCCTGGTCGGGGATCGACACGCCGAGATCAAACATCGCCTTGGCACCGATCGCCCGTTCGATGAGGTTGGTCGGCAGGACGAGCCAACCGAGCCGAAGGGCCGGCGCGAGCGTCTTCGACACGCTGGAGCCGGTGACGATCTGTGCGGGGTTGAACGGCTGGAGCGATCCGAGCGGTGCGTGATCGTATCGGTATTCGGCGTCGTAGTCGTCTTCGATGATGATCCTTCGTGGTTCTTCCTGGACCCACCGCAAGAGCTCTCGGCGGCGTTCGGGGCTGAGGGCGACGCCGGTCGGATAGTGGTGAGCCGGAGTGACGAGCACGGCGTCCGCTCCGCTGGCTCTGAGCGAAGAGACGATCACGCCCTCGCCGTCGACGGAGACCGGTGGCGTCGCGAGTCCCCAGTCTTGGAGCTGGCGGCGCGTGCCGCGCGATCCGGGTTCTTCGACGGCGATGGTAGTGATTGCCACAGTGGGCAGGATGCGGGCCAGAATGGCGAGGCCTTGCGCAAACCCGTTGACGATGAGTATCTGGTGCGGCGAAGCCGCGAGGCCGCGCGCTCGGCCCAGGTAGTCGGCAAGCTCGCGGCGCAATGGAACGTAGCCTTGCGGGTCTCCGTACCGAAGATCGGCGCTGGGTAGCGAGGTGAACGCTGCGCTGTACGCGCGTATCCAGTCCCGGCGCGGGAACAGGGCGGTGTCGGGCAGGCCTGGACTGTTCGGGCGGTGGGGAGAAAGGCGTTCGGGAGGCGGGTCGGGAGCGAGCGTGGTTGGCAAAGGTGCCACCCGCGTGCCCGAGCCGGGCTCAGCGGTGAGATAGCCCTCGGCTTTGAGTTGGTCATAGACCGAGAGCACGACACCCCGAGACACCCCGAGGTCTGCGGACAACGACCGTGTCGAGGGCAACCGCACGCCCGTTCGCAGGGCACCCGCGCGGATGGCACTCCGCAGGTGTTCCACGAGGTGGGCCGCCCAGTGTCCGCGGGGGACTCCGACGATGGAAACGGCCAGGTCAAGACCGTTAGTGGTCCAGTCAAGAGGTTCCCAATTGGTTCCTAGCATAAGACCACTCTGCCGATACGGTGAGGCGCATGCAACCACGCTTTACTGGGCCACTCTTTGCCGCTGCCGCCATGGTGGCGGTGGGTTCTGGGATAACCGTGTCGGCCGATCTGGTCGACTATCCGGTGTTCGCAGCGCAAGCGCTGCGCTACACGATGGCCACCCTCGTCCTGTTCGCCGGCGCGCGCCTGGTTGGCCGCCGGATTCCGCTACCGCGTGGTCGCGACTGGCTGTGGCTCATTGCGCTAGCGGCAAGCGGCCAGGCGCTCTACAACGTGGCCGTCGTTCAAGCGGTGAGGGCCGCCGAGCCCGCAGCCGTCGCCGTCTTCGTCGGCGCGGTACCGTTGCTCCTCACTCTCGCGGATTCGATCCGTTCGAGAACTCGCCCCAAGCCGGCGATGATCGTCGGTGTCGTGCTGGTCGTCGCGGGTGCGGCGCTTGTGCAGGGCGGCGGACGGACCAGTATCGGCGGGATCGGCTGGTCGATGGTCGCGTTGGCGTGCGAGGCGGCGTTCACGCTGCTGGCGGTCCCGTTGCTTTCGCGTATCGGCCCGCTGGGTGTTTCTGCCCACACATGCTGGATCGCGGCAGCGCAACTTCTCGCCATCGCCATGGCGATCAATGGCCGCGCCGCCGTGCCGATGCCAGCTGCCTCCGAAGCGTTCGCGATCGGCTACCTCGCGGTGGTCCTGACCGCCATGGCCTTCGTGCTCTGGTACACCGCGGTGAAGCGCCTTGGACCCGCTACCGCTGGCCTCTTCGCGGGGTTGATTCCCATCGCCGGCGCCGCCACCGGTCTGCTCGTCGGACTGACGACGATCAGCCCCGCCCTCCTCGGCGGCGCTCTCCTGGTAGGAATCGGCATCAGCCTCGGGCTGTTCTCCACAGCATCAATTACGAGGCCAAGGCCCCGCAGCACACCCGAGGCGAACCAGGCTTCCTGCCGAGAAAATGTTTGCGGTCGGAATGATCGCGTCACCCCGCGCCTCGGCGACCACGGCTTCCAGGTCTCCAGGGCTGTGCCCTTCACGATCGCTGGCGGCCCTGCGCGGGCCAGCGGATCGCCATCACGACTCCGTGCACGCTCCCGCTAGCGCAAGCCCGGCTTGGCGCCGCAGGAATAGATCCCGCCCGTTCTGGTCCCACTACCGAGGATGCGCGACGTAACTAACCCGCCGACGCCGTCATCGACGATCTCTCGGTGATCGAGTGGACCTACGATCAGGAGGGTGTCGGGCTCCGCGGGGCTGAAAGGACGCGGAGGTAGTCAGGCGGGGCGTTGGCGCAGTGGCCCCTGCTCTTGCTTGCGCTCTGCTTTGACCTCGGCTCGGGCGATCTTTCGAGCCTTCTCGAAGTAGAGCTTGGGGTCACGCAGGATCTGCTGAACGCGCTCATCGGTACCCGAGCGCCGACCGGGAATCTTGACTGCCACCTCTCCTCCTTCTGCTCTCTCTACCAAGCTTGCCCCAACAATGACTTAAAAACTAGGCCTCAACTGCCTTAGACGTCACGGCACGCTGAAGGCGACCGCCAAAACCCTTGCCATCAGCCTAAGTAACGCCATGTCCTCAGGCTGGAGACTACCCGGTTCGAGAGAATCGAGGGTCAGCATGCCGTAAGCGGTATCACCGGCCAACACGGACACGGCGATGAAGGTGCGGTATTCCCGGGTCATGGTCGGGCCCCATCCTGGTGGCGGATCGGCCTCGATGTTCTCCACGAGGCGGTCTTGGTCCGAAAGCACCATCTCGATGGCGGCATCCCCGGCCGCGTCCCCGGCGACGAACGTCGTGGACGGAGATCCTGCTCGGCCAGCGAATTCGGTAGGTTCCAGCCGCTTGGGCGGACCCGGCTCCAACTTGAACCAGCATGCCCGCGACCTGTCTGGGCCGATGAACTCCGCAGCCGTCTTCAATACCAGCGGGATCACCTGGGCGCGCAGCTGATTGCGGCTGACGACGTCCGGCTCCAGCGAGAGGTTACCGAGGAGGTGCAAGATGGGATCTAGCGCATCATTCATGGCGACGCGCGTGTCCACTCGGGCCTCGATCTCGCGTTCCTCCGCGGTTGTTTCCTTTCGGCGGGCTTTCAGCTCTCGCCACTGGGGGATAAGGAAGGCGAACCCGGTTGCCGTCACTTGAGCCACCACCAGGAATAGAAACCAGCCGCCCGAGGCCGTGCGCGCCATCGCCGCGGTGACGGGCGAGAGCACCACGAAAACGAGGGCGACGAGCACCCACGGCCACGCCCGACTCGCCCGGCCCTTGTTGCCAGACACCGATTCATCCTCCACGTAGGTCATCATCACAGAAGCCTCCGACACAGCTGCGGGGCATCGCCGACCACGTTTCGCCGAGCAGGTTCGCCGAGTCATCGCTGGCGCCGAGGTTCGCTGGCGAGGTTAGAACGGTCTCAGAAACACCCAATACATATACTCTGAGGTAAACTTATGCATGGAGGTGGACGTGATGGGTGTGACCACGGTGGCAATCGATAAGGCGTTGCTAGGTGAGGCGAAGGAGGTATTGGGCGCGGTCTCGGCGCGATCGGCGATTGATCAGGCGTTACGTGAGGTTGTCATGCGGCATCGACAAGGACAGGCGATCGACGGGTTGGCTGCACTGCAGCTTGACCTCAATCCCACCAAAGTCGATCGTTGAGCAATCGGTCACGGGTTGAACAACGCTTTATTGTCGACAACAGCGTGTGGCAGCGCTTGCAGCAGGCCCCGGTTCGGACGGCCATGGATCAGC
Source organism: Propionibacteriales bacterium (assembly GCA_038259365.1). GTDB lineage: Bacteria > Actinomycetota > Actinomycetes > Propionibacteriales > Propionibacteriaceae > JBBSOW01. Next base: position 8,043 of record JBBSOW010000034.1, on the reverse strand, counting down.
TACTGGCAAGGCATTCGCCGTGGGCCATGTTGGTATGCCCACCGGTGGTCGCCGAGGTAGGGTTCAGCGCTCGCAGCGGCAACGACCATGATGCCGTTCGGAAATTCTTGGGCGAGTTCGCGGACTGCGAAATCCACCCGAGCAGCGCCTTGGTGCTCGACATCCAAGGCGCTCTATTCAACAGCGGCCTGGTGCGGGCCGTTGGTGCGGTAGACACGGTGATCGCAGCCTACGCGGTTGCCAACGTGGCCACTGTGTTGCACTACGATCACGACTTCGAACACATCGGTTGCCTCCGAGAGGACTTTCGGCACGCATGGATCGCCCCGCGTGGAACCCTTATTGGCTGATCGGTTTTGGCGCGGCGGAGTTCGGCTAGTTAGCTGCTCGATCCGTACGGCCAGCCACCGGGCTCGCTGGGGGCTGTCGAGGACTCCTGGCTTTGGGCGGGGCGATCGTCGTCCGGTTCCGTTGCGTTTTGGTCGGTGGTCTCGTCCTGCGCGGAGTCGGCCTGAGCAGCGGACTCGGTGGACACGAACTGAACGGCCGTCCCGTAGGCGCAGACCTCGCTGAGGGTTTGGGTGATCTCGCTCGAATCGAACCGGAGCCCGACAACCGCGTCCGCGCCGATCGCCTCGGCCTGGGCGGCCAACCGCTGGATGGCCTCCCGGCGAGACCGGTTCAGCATCCCCGCGTACGCCTCGAGGGCATTGGGGCTGGGAGGCACGTCGCGCACCCGAGCGATGACGCCCATGACCGGTCCGAGTTCGCTTGCCACGTCGCGCCCCGAGACGGAGTTCAACGTGGTCACCGCCACCGGAAGGTTCATCGGGGCCGGCTTGGCCGGGAGAGGGTTCTGTTCGGCCTGCTGGGGAGGCGGACCGGCGGGCGGCTGTTGCGGCGCACGCCAGCCCTGCTGTGGTTGTCCGTAACCCTGCTGGCCGTAGGGAGGTTGGCCCCCTTGCTGGCCGTAGGCTGGCTGCCCGCCCTGTTGGCCGTAACCGGGTTGGCCCCCTTGTTGCCCGTAGGCCGGCTGGCCCCCTTGCTGCCCGTAACCGGGTTGTCCGCCCTGCTGCCCGTAACCGGGCTGGTTCTGGTCTGGGGGGTAGCCGCCTGGATTCTGTCCGTAGCTCATGGTCTAAATCTAGCCTTCTCCCAATGTCAGCCCAGTTGGGTCAGGCGCACGGTGACGAACATCTCCGACTCGCCACCGGCGTAGGTGCCGCGCAGCGGCGGGACGTCGCCGTAATCGCGGCCGTGGCCGACGCGAACGTAGTGATTGCCGATTTGGCTGTTGGCGGTGGGGTCGAAGGCGATCCAGCTGCCGCACCACCATTCCACCCACGAATGGCTTTCGGCGTCGACGGTCTGGAACCTGTTCTCGGAGCCCGGATGCAGATATCCCGAGACGTAGCGAGTCGGGACGCCCAACGAGCGCAACGCCCCGATCGTGACGTGGGAGAAGTCTTGGCACACCCCGCGCCCGTCGGCCCAGATGTCGGCGGCGACGCTGTTGACCTGGCTGGCCCCGCTTTGATAGCGCAAGCGGTCGAAGATCAGCGTGCAGGCGTCCAGGGCGGCCCGGCGAGGAGTCTTGGAGTCCGGCCACGTCAAGAGGGCGTCGACGAGATCGGGGTGGGGATTCACCCGGGGGCTGAGCTCGAGGAACTCGGCGAACTCGTCGCGCACCGACGTGTCCAGCAACTCCGAAAAGCCCAGGTCGGTCGTCAGCTCGCGCCCGACGTCGAGAGACTGGTCGTGGTGGGTGTCCACGACGATGTCGCTGCGCACCGTGAGCCTACTGTGGGACTCGTGCACCTCGAACGTCGTGACGAGGTTGCCGTAGTAGTCGGCCAGGGTGTAGCTCCACGGGGTCGGATCGACCGTGATCCGCGACGACCACACGGTCTGATCCGGGGTGTTGACGGGGGTCATCCGGGCCTGATTGAACGACGCGCGGACGGGGTCGGCGTAGGAGAACCCCGTGATGTGTTCGATGCCCACTCTCATGGCGATTCTCCCTGCCCATCCTCGATTGGCCCGACATCGGGCTGGTGCTGCGGGTCGGCGGTCACAGGATTCGCTCCGTGATCCACGAGGGCTGCTCGGCGGCGGCGAAGAAGTCGGTGGTGATGGCGGCGCTCACGGCGTCGCAGATGTCTTGGATCTGGGTCATCTCCGCGCCCAGATTCTCCATCAGGGAGAAGATGTCGGCGTAGCGGATCCGGGCCCGCAGCCGCCCCAGCATCCGCAGGGCGTCGTCGTCGCCGGTGGTCAGTTCCTCGGATCCGCGGACGTTGCGCAGCGAGTTGAACGCCTCATCCATTCCGTGCATGATCGAGCGCGGCAACCGGTGATCCAGGATCAGAAACTCCGCCGCTTCGTGATCGGTGCGAAAGCCGCGGTAGGTGCGCAGGAAGGCGTCGTGCGCGCCGACCCCCCGCAGGACCGCCGGCCAGGGGGTGTGGCCGAACTCCGGGCTCGCGCTGGCCAGCAGGCGCGAGGTCATGTCGATCTGCTCGATGCTGCGCCCGAGCAATAGAAACTGCCAGCCCTCGTCGCGGATCATGCTCTGCCGGGCCACGCCCGTGAACAACGAGGCCCGTTCCAGGGCCCAGTCCAAGAACGGCTGGCTGCGCCCGATCGAGACGGGTTGGCGCGGCGTCTGCTGCCAGGTCTTGTTGATGGTCTGCCACAGCGAGGACGGGATCACCTCGCGTGCGCGGCGCGCATTCTCGCGGGCGTGCCGAAAGGAGGAGACGAGTGAGGCCCCTTCGGTGTTGTCCCAGCCCAGGAGCCGCAGCAGGTCCTCATGGCCGAGTTCTTCGGCCTCGGATTCGTCGATGTCGACGCCCATCAGCGCCAGGAGCGATCGGCAGCTGGCGTTCTCGGGCACCCAGGGATCCTCGACGCGCAACCGTAGCTGCACCTGCAGGATCCGCGCGGTGCCGTCGGCGCGCTCGATGTAGCGCCCGATCCAGAACAGGGATTCGGCGATGCGGCTCAGCATGGGCGACCTCCCGCGTCGGACCGTGCCTGCTGGTCCTGCTGCTGCTGCTCGGCCTGCGCGTGTTGCTCGGGCGCGGGGGCGGGATGGCTGAGGGAGCCGATCTGCACGATGGCCCCCCGGGCGATCTCCATGGCCTCGGGGAAAATCTGAATCTCCTCGCTGGGCTCGGCGGGCGGGGTCTCGATCGGGACGTGCTGCCTGGGACCCGAGATCACCCAGGTGTCCTTGCTGCCTCCGCCTTGGCTGGAGTTCACGATGAGCTCACCCTCGGGTAGCGCGACCCGCGTGAGGCCTCCTGGCAGCACCCAGACCGAGTCCCCGTCGTTGACGGCGAAGGGGCGCAGGTCGACATGGCGCGGGGCGAGTTTCTGCTCGATCAGGGTAGGCACCGTCGACAGCTGCAACAGGGGCTGGGCGATCCAGCCGCGCGGATCCTCGATGATCTTGGCGCGCAGTTCGTCGAGCTGGTCCTTCGTGGCGACGGGCCCGATCACGATGCCCTTGCCGCCGGAGCCGTCGACGGGCTTGACCACCAACTCGTCGAGGCGGTCCAAGACCTCCTCTCGGCTTGGGCGATCTTCCAGCCGCCAGGTGTCGACGTTTTTGATGATCGGCTCTTCGCTGAGGTAGTAGCGGGTGAGGTCGGGGATGTAGGTGTAGACGAGCTTGTCGTCGGCCACCCCGTTGCCGACCGCGTTGGCCAGCGTGACCCCGCCCGATTGGACCGCGTTGATCAGGCCCGGCACGCCCAGCATGGAGTCGGCGCGAAAGTGCACCGGATCGAGGAACTCGTCGTCGATGCGGCGATAGATCACGTCCACGCGCTGCAGGCCCCTCGTGGTGCGCATGTAGACCTTGCCACGGCGGCATTCGAGGTCGCGGCCTTCGACCAGTTCGACGCCCATCGTGCGGGCCAGCAGGGTGTGCTCGAAGTAGGCGGAGTTGTAGACCCCGGGGGTGAGCACCACGATGTTGGGATCGTCGACGCCGTGCGGGGTGGCCTTGCGTAGCGCCGTCAACAGCTTCATCGGGTAGCTCGACACCGGCCGGATGCGCTGGCGTTGGAAGGAATCCGGCATGGCCGAGGCCATCGCCGAGCGGTTGGTCATGACGTAGGAGACCCCGCTGGGTACGCGGGCGTTATCCTCCAACACGCGGACGTCGCCGGCCGGGGTGCGGATGAGGTCGATGCCCGAGACGTGGATGCGGACCCCGTTGGGCGGGCGGACCCCGTGCACGGCGCGGTGGAAATGGGTCGAGGTGGAAAGCAGTCTGCGGGGAATGACGCCGTCGCTGACGCAGTCGGAGTCGGAGTAGACGTCGTCGAGGAACGCCTCCAGGACGCGAACGCGCTGGGACACCCCGGCCTCGATGGTCTCCCATTCGCTCGACGTCAACACCCGCGGGATGGCGTCGAGGGGGAACGGCCGCTCCACCCCGCCGACGTCGAAGGTCACCCCGGCGTCGATGTAGTTGCTCACCAGCGAATCCGCGATGGCCCGCAGATCGTCTGGGCCCATGGAGGACAGCGAGGCCTGCAGAGCCTCGTAGGCCGGGCGGACCTGACCGTCCCGATCAACCATCTCGTCGAAGGCGACGCCAACCTGGTAGTCGTCGAGGTGGGGGGACATGGCAGAACCCTATCGGTTGGGCGACGGCCGGGCCCCGGCGTGGCGTTCGGTCAGGTCCGCCAAACCACGTCAAGGGTTCTGCTGCCCCCTTCGCAGATCGCTAGGCTGTTGGGGTGACTGAGCACGAGCACGGACTGCCCGAACAACTACGCATCCGGCGGGAGAAGCGCGAGCGGTTGCTCGACGCCGGCGTCGAACCCTACCCGGTCTCGGTGCCGCGGACCCACACGATGGCGCAGGTGCGCGAGGAGTGGGGTCATCTCGAGGCGGGCGAGGAGACGGAGGAGATCGTCAGCGTCAGCGGACGGGTGGTGTTCGCACGCTTCACCGGCCGGCTTTGTTTTGCGACGCGGGCCGACGGCTTCACCGCCGAGGATTCCGGTGCTCGGCTGCAGGTGATGTTGTCGCTGGCCGAGGTGGGCCAGCGCCCGCTCGACGCGTGGAAGTCCGACATCGATCTGGGTGATCTGGTCTCGGTGACCGGGCGGGTGATCTCGTCGCGCCGCGGCGAGCTGTCGGTCATGGCCACGTCCTGGGAACTGGCCGCCAAGGCCCTGCGGCCGATGCCGACCATGCATAACGTCCTGTCCGAGGAGTCGCGGGTCCGCCAGCGCCACGCCGATCTCGTGGTCCGCGAGGAGGCTCGCGATATGGTGCGTACCCGCGCGGCGATCACCCGCAGCATCCGCGAAACCTTGCACGCCCAAGGCTACCTCGAGGTGGAGACGCCCGTCCTCCAGCTCGTCCACGGCGGGGCGGCGGCTCGCCCCTTCCACACCCACCTCAACGCCTTCGACAACGACATGACCCTGCGGATCGCCTTGGAGCTGTTCCTCAAGCGGGCCATGATCGGTGGGGTCGATCGGGTCTATGAGATGGGGCGGATCTTTCGCAACGAGGGCATCGACTCCTCTCACAGCGCCGAATTCACCATGCTCGAGGCCTACCAGGCCTGGGGTGATCAGCGAAGCATCGCCGCCCTCACCCAACGGATCATCGTCGATGCGGCCGATCTGCTCGGCTCTCGAACGATCCAGACCGCGGCCGGCGAGATCGACCTCGGCGGCGAATGGCGCTGGCTGGCGGTCTACCCCGGGCTCAGCGAGGCGGTGGGCGAACAGGTGACCCCCGAGACGGACCGGCGGCGGCTGATCGAGATCGCCGCCGCCCACGGCGTCGCGCTCGACGCCGGGTGGGGTGCGCAGAAGATCGTCATGGAACTGTTCGAGGAGCTGGTGGAGCCCGGACTGATCCAGCCGACGTTCGTCTACGATTACCCGCCGATCGCCCAGCCCCTGGCACGCTCCCATCGCGAGGACCCGAACCTCATCGAGGCGTGGGACCTGGTCATCGGCGGCATGGAGCGCGGCACCGGCTTCTCCGAGCTCATCGATCCGGTGGTGCAGCGCGAGCGGCTGACCGCACAATCCGTCGCCGCCGCGGCCGGAGACCCCGAGGCCATGCAGTTGGACGAGGACTTCCTCGCCGCGCTCGAGTTCGGCGCCCCGCCGATGGGGGGTATGGGTCTCGGCCTGGACCGGCTGGTGATGCTGTTCACCGGCGCCGGCATCCGCGAGACCATCCTGTTTCCCCTGCTCAAGCCGCAGGGGTAGGGACGGCCTGTTCTAACCTCGGTTTCCGGTGGCCCCAGTGGCAACCTGACCAGGAACCCGTTCTGCTGCCGAGGTTGGAACGGCGCGGCGAGCCGCCTGAGCTATTTCCAGAGCGTCGCGATGATGAAGGAGGACGCCATCAGGCCCATACCGATGAGGATGTTCCAATCGCTGAGGGCGCTCATCAACGGAACCTTGGGTCCGGCGATGTAGTAGATGACGAGCCACGCGACGCCCAACAGGCCGACGGCGATGAAGACCGGAGGAACCCAGCGGCGGCTGTGCGGCGAGACGGCGCGCTCGCTGGCCACCTCGCGGGCGGTCTCGACGCGCTCGGCCTGCTTCTTCTTGGCCGCGGATTTACGTACCTTTGACTCGGGCAACGCTATTCCTCCTTGTTAGTCCTGGGTAGCGTAGCCACAACCGGAGTAGTTAGCACATTGCAGGAGCGGAAAAGTTGGTTGAAACGCCCAGTCTACGCCGCGCGAGACGCTCTGCCCGGGAACGGCTGTGACCGACCCGCAGACAACGCGCCATCCCCGGCTGGACGGGCTCCGGCGCCGGTTGGCCTGGGCTGGGCGGCAGCGATCTGGCCAACGTCGACACCCCGGTAGAACCGCCCGCGCGAGAACGATGACGGCGCTGATCTGCCTGGTGGCCGGATTGATGATCGTGGTCAGCTCGATCAACGCCCGCGGCACCGACCTGCGGCCGGGGCGAAACACCGAGCTGGTGGACCTCGTGCAACAGCTTTCGCGCAGCAACAAGTTGCTGCAAAGCCAGCTGGCCGATCAGCGGCGCCGCGTCGACGAGCTCACCGCCGCCGAGCGGCCCGATGGCCGGGATGCGACGGCCGAACTCGAACTGGCCCGGGAGGCGGGGTTGACCCCCCTGACCGGCCCGGGAGTGCAAGTCGAACTGACCGACGCCCCCCCGGAGGTGGCCCCGCCCGGGGTGGAGGGGGATCTGCTGGTCGTGCATCAGCAAGACATCCAATCGGCGGTGAACGCGATGTGGGCCGGTGGCGCCGAGGCGATGACGATTCAGGGCCAGCGCGTCATCTCCACCACCGGCATCAAGTGCGTCGGCAACACCGTCGTGCTGCACGGCATCCCCTACTCCCCGCCGTACGTCATCACCGCGATCGGCGACCAGGGGAGGATGGAGGCCGCGCTCAAGGGCTCGAAGTACCTCGAGGTCTACCGGCAGTACGTGCGCGCCTACGGGCTGGGATATGAGCAGCGGCGCGTCTCCAAGGCGGACCTGCCAGCCTACGTGGGCTCGACTAAACTGCGCTGGGCCCGCCCGGCCGAGAACCGCTAGTGGGTGGCGCCAAGCGGCTCAGGCCAGCGACATCAGCGGCGCCAACCCGGCGGCGCGGGCGGGAGCCTCGGCATCCCCGCATTCGGTGAGCCAGTTGGCCAGCATCTGATAGCCGCCCTGGGTTAGCACCGATTCGGGATGGAACTGGACCGCCTCCAAGGGACGGGTCCTGTGCCGCATCGCCATGATCACGCCGGTTTCGGTGCGGGCGGTGACGCTGTACTCAGCGGGAAGGGTGCGCGGATCGAGGGCGAGGGAGTGGTAGCGGGTGGCCGTCAGCGGAGACGGTAGGCCGACGAACACGCCGGCCTGTTCGTGAAAGATCTGCGAGGTCTTGCCGTGGCGCAGTTCGGGAGCGCGGCCGACGGTACCGCCGGCCGCCACCGCCATCGCCTGCAGTCCGAGACAAACCCCAAACATCGGTAGCTCGCATTCGCGGATCAAATCGATGCAGACCCCCGAGTTC
>JBBSOW010000033.1:0-30851 GCA_038259365.1 Propionibacteriales bacterium | reverse complement strand
CGCGGGGCGCCGACAGCGGGGGGCCCACCCGGGGGCGGGAACCGCCCCGCCCCCCCCACCTTCGCCACTTTGGGCGGCGCCGCCCCCCAGGGCGGCGGCGACGGCGGCGGCCACGGCCTGCCCGGCATAGATGCCCTCACCGGCGTGACTGACCTGGCCGTCTTCCCAAGCCAGGCGGGCGGCCTCGGCCGGGTTTCCGGCCGCCGCGATACCGAGGGGGGCCGCCCGCATGGCCAGGCCGTCGCTCCAGGAGTGGGCGTGCTGCCCAGATCGGGGTGGCCGGCGGCCGCGCTCGAGGTTACGGATGGCTGCCATTTCGCTGAAGCCGCTACCGGCGAACGCCCCTTGTTGCCCGCACACTTCGTGTTGCCACAGATCGGCAACAGTGTGGGCGCTGAAGTCGGCGCGGTATTCCAGCAGCGCCTTCGCGGTCAGCAGCGCATATTCGGTGTCGTCGCTGCCCAGCGGGGTATCGGCGACGTAGCCTTCGATGCGGCCCCATCTGTCGGCGATCTCGGCCGGTTCCATCCCTTCCGCGGGCCGTCCCAGCGCGTCACCGGCGGCTAACCCCGCCAAACACCCTCGGGCCCGACTTTGCTGGTTGACCATGGTGTCCTTTCTGTCACGTGTAAGTAGCGAGCGAGACCCGTGCGCCGGAACCGCGCTGGGTTGAGATCGTCAACGGCGGCCGATATCTGCCCCGCCTTGCTCCAGCTCTTGGGCGAGCTGGTCAGCAGTGATCTCGTTCGCGAAGTATCGCTGGAAGGCCGGTGTGGCGGTGCGATCCATGAACTCCTGGAAACCGGGAAGGCTCTGCCACGGCGCGGCGGTCAGCGAGCTCAGGCTGGCCACGGCGACGTCCCAACCTGGCTTCCCGCCGGTTTCTGTCTCCACCCCGTTGAGGGCTCCCGGGCTGGTCGGCACCAGCCAGTCGCCGATGGCGAGCTTGGCCATGTTTTCGTCGTTGAGGAAGTACTCGAGGAACTGGGCAGCCTCCTTGGGGTGTTTGGACTGTGCCGCCACCGAGAGGGTTTGCGGGTTGGCCGACTGCGTGCTGCCGTCGCTGCCTTGGAGCGGCGGCAGGGTGATCCAGTCGAAACCTTTGGGCGATTCCTGGACCATCTGCTGGCGCAGCCAGATAGCGCCGAAGATCATCGCCGACTTTCCGGCGAAGAAGCTCGGTAGTGCGTCGGTCGTGCTGACCGCGATCATGTCGGGGTCGGCACTTTTGTCGTCGTAGAGCATCTGGTGCACCAGGGTAGGCACTTGCAGCTCGTCCGGACCGACCTTGATGGATGCGTCTTTTCCCTTACCGGTGACGTAGGTACCGTCGAAGCTCAACGACAGGTTGAACATCGCGTTGGCCGGGGAGGCCAGCGGGAAAGCGACGCCGTAGCGGCCTTTGGTGGTCAGTTTCTTGGCGGCATCGCGAAACTCGTTCCACGTCCAGGGTTTCTCCGAGGTGGGCATCTGCAGGCCAGCCTTCTCGAGCATGTCGCGGTTGGCCAACGCCACTCGGGATTCCAGCAGGAAGGGTACGCCGGTCAGTCCGTACTTCTCGCTCTGCACGGTCGCCCAAATATTCTCGGGGATACCGGCGCGGAACTCATCAGACAGCAGGGGTTTCAGGTCGGCGTAGTAGCCGCCGTCGATGAACACCTGCTCAGCGGCTGCCTCGTAGTGGATGACGTCGGGTGGGTCACCACCCTCGAAGGAGGTGAGGAGCTGGTCGTGCACCGAGCCCCAGTCTCCTTGGATGTACTCCACCTGGATGTCAGGGTTCTTGGCGTTCCACTCCTTGACGATGTCCTTGTTGGCCTGGACGGACTCCTTTTGCCACGCGAGGGACTGGAAACGTAGTTTGACTGGCCCGTCACTCTCACCACTGCTGGATTCACCGCCGCAGCCCGCCAGGACCAGACATGCGCTCAACGTGAGCCCTAAGACACCTGCTATGCGTCGTTTCATGGGTTGTGCTCCTTTCTGGCCGGCCGCAGCAGCGAACCGGGTTAGGTCAACCTTTGGTGGCGCCGGAGAGCATGCCGCCGACGAGACCCTTTTGGATGAAGCCGAAGAATACGAGGCTGGGCAAGGTGGCCAGTAACGCGCCCGCCGCTAGGGGCCCGACCCGGGCCACGCCCTCGAGGCCCACAAAACGCGCCAACGCGAGCGGCAGCGTCTGGAGTTCGGGGCTCTTGATCAGCACCAACGCGAAGAAGAACTCGTTCCAGGCGGTGATGAACCCAAACAAGGTGGTGGCGATGATGCCGGGTAGCAGCAGAGGAAACACGATCTGGCGGATTATTTGCAGTTGGGAGGCGCCGTCGACCATGGCCGCTTCTTCGATGTCTTTGGGTAGTTCTCGGACGTAGCCCTGCAGCATCCACAGGGCGAACGGCAGAATCCACACCACGTAGATGAGGACCAGCCCGGCCCGGCTATCGGTGAGCCCGACCGAGCGCAGGATGAGAAAGATCGGGATGACCAACAAGATGAACGGGAAGAGTTGGCTGACTAGCACCCACGCCAGGATCGGTTTCGCTGCCCGGGTCTTGAGCCGGACCACCGCGTAGGAGGCTGGCATGGCCACCAGCACGGTGAGAATCGCGCTCGCCACGGCCACCATCAAACTGTTGAGCGCCGACTGTCCCAGGGCCTGCTCAGTGAATGCTTTCACAAAGTTGTCCAGGGTCGGTTGCGCCGGGATGATCCCTGGGTGCAGCCTGATCAGGTCCCTCGGGGAAGCGAAAGACGTGGACAGCAGCCAGACCAACGGAAAGGCCAAGAAGATGAGGTAGGCCGCCAAGGCTAGGTACTGAAACGTGCGCAGGCCCGGCGGTACCTGCTCCATTGGCGAGACACCACGGTGGTGACGGGGGCGCCGCTGCTGCGGTGTGGTGTCGACGGATCGGGTCGAGGTAGCCATCTATGTCTCCCGGAGTTGACGTCGAAGGTAGAACAGGACGAACACGAGAACGATGAGGACCATCACGTTGCCCAGCGCAGCGGAGTAGCCATAGTTGCCGTACCGGAAGGCCTCTTGGTAAGAGAAGAGCATAGGGAGCATGGTGCTCCCGCCCGGGCCGCCTTTGGTGAGGACGTAGACCAAGTCGAAAGAGTTGAAGTTCCAGATGAAATTGAGTGTGGTGATCGCGGCGATGACCCCGCTGAGGTGCGGGATGGTGACGTTGCGGAACCGCATCCAGCGTCCGGCGCCGTCGATTGCCGCAGCCTCGTGGAGTTCCCTTTGCACGCCTTGCAGTCCGGCGAGAAGAATGACGGTCGTCACCGGCATGCCAGCCCACACTCCGACGACGATGACAGCTGGCAGCGCGGTATTGAAGTCCCCGAGCCAGTTCCTGCCGAGTTCTGCCACACCCAAGCGGTAGAAGATCTCGTTGAGCAGGCCAGCGTCGGGCCGGTAGATCAGGGACCACATGATGCCCACGACGACTGGGGGCATCGCCCACGGCACGACCGCGAGGACACGGGCGAGCCACCGGCCGCGAAGGTTTTCGTTGAGGAGGAGCGCCAGTCCCATACCCAGAACAAACTGGATCACGGTTACCGAGATCGTCCAGACGAACCCGATCCGAAAGGACGACCAGAACATGCTGTCGGAGAACATCTCCTGGTAGTTCGCCAGGCCGGTGAAATTGTATTCAACATTCAGGCCCGCGCGGGCGTCGGTGAACCCAAGGTAGATGCCACGCAGGAGCGGGTACACGCTGAGCACGAGGATGGGCAGCATCGAGGGCAACAGCAGCCATAGGGCACCAAAGTTGCGCTGTTTCTTGGCGGCCGTGCTGCCCTGATCGGCCGGCGCGTTCCGTGTGGCGGTGCTCATGCTCCGACGCCTTGTCGGTCACTGGATCCGCGGACGATGAGATCGGTGTCGACGCTCCGCCTTCGAGCAACCCCGTCGTAGTGGCCCTCGATACGCTCAAACAGCATCTGCCCGGCCAGACGACCGCGGTCGGCGAAGTGCAGGTCCACGCTACTAAGCCGAGGACGCGACATCATGGCGTCGCGGCTGTTGTCCATGCCGACGATCGCAACGTCTCCGGGGACGTTGAGTCCTCGATCGATGCAGGCGTTCATCGTCCCGATAGCCAGATGGTCGGCGGCACACACGATTCCGTCCGCGCCGACGGAATCGAGAAGTTGAACCGCGGCGTCATAACCGGCCTCAGGGGTGAATGCCTCGGCGTTGATGACCGGCGGTGACGCATCGGGGCCAAAAGCGTCGCGGAAGCCTTGGAGGCGGTTCTTGGCCGGCAAGGTGACGATGGGCCCGTTGACCATGGCGATCCTTTCACAACCTTGTTCACGAAGGTGTTCAGTGGCCCGACGGGCGCCACCGCGGGCATCAGCTCCGATCGAGTCCGCTTGGACGTTGCGGGGCGCAGAACCGATGATGACAACCGGCACAGCTGGAGACCTCAACTCCTTGGTGAGCGGTGCGGCAAACCGGGTGGACGCCAAAACGACGCCGTCCACGTAACGCTCACCCAGGGCGCACATGACCTTAAGCTCTTCCTCCAGTTGACCGTAAGTGGACTCGACTAAGAGCCGTCGCCCGTGCTCACGAGCAACCACCTGCAAAGAACGCATGGCCTCGACGTAGGCGGGGTTGCCGATGTCGTCGACCACAAGGCTGATCTGGTAGGCGATACGTCCGCGAAGTGACCGGGCTGCAGCGTTCGGCTGATAGCCGACCTCCCGAATGGCACCTTTTACCCGCGCTCGCATCTCCGGGCTGACACGCTGATCATCGTTGAGCACCCGAGACACTGTCGCAACTGAAACACTTACATGATCAGCGACGTCCACGATCGTTGGTGCCGGGGACTTGCGGGATATAGATGCAGTCACTGCGTCTCCTCGTTGAGCGCATGTAATGGATTACATACGCAAAGTCTAAATCGCATCTCACGACCGAGTCAAGGGTTTGGGCGGCCCAAAATCTGGACCGTCGACTTCGGTGGCTACCCCCACGTTCAACTCAGGGAGGGCGCCAAAACCTGGTCCTGCCCCCTGTTGTCTATCCGTCGCGACCGACCCTGTCGCCAATGATGGCGTGGCGGGCCACCCGGCCACCGACGGCCACCGTCTGGCGCGGACAGCGCAGCACCGCCCGGCCCCGATCTCAACCGGCACGGCAACCGCGGTCATCAGACGCGAACACTCCGATGGCCGCAAATTAAAGAGGCCAACGGGCCCGCTTCGCGTGGAGGGTTTGCGACGCCGTACGGCGGGTCGCGCGGGCTAGCGGCTGGGGTCGATGACGATCTTGAGTCCCCGGCGGGCGTCTCCCGCCTCGAAGGCGCGTTGGGAATCGGCCAGCGCGTAGACGTCGGTGACCACCGAGGACACGTCGACCCGACCGGCGGCAACCAGCTCGATGCAACGCTCATACGTCTCCTTCATCCGCCGCACCAGCACCAGAGTGAGACCCTTGCGGCGCACGGTGCCGGCCGAGAAGGTGGTCACGTCGTCGCCGGGAATGCCCGCCAACACGACCCGCGATCCCGGCCGCGCGGCCAGCATGGCCTCGGTGATGGCGTCGGGTTGGCCAGAGATCTCGAAGGTGGTGTCGCACCCCAGCCCGCTCAACTCTCGCCACGTCGCCGGATCGAGCGCCTCGGAATCGGTGATCGCGACCTCGGCCCCGTAGCCGAGCGCGGCCTTCCGCCGGTGTTCGAGCGGATCGACGGCGAGGACGCGGCGGGCCCCGCTGGCCAGCGCCAGCTGGATCATCAGCAACCCGATGGGTCCGCACCCGATGACGGCGACGATCGCTCCCACGCGGACGTGCGCCAGATCCCAGGCGTGCAGTGCGACACCCAGCGGCTCTAGCATCGCCCCGTCCGCGGCGCTCATTTCGGCGGGTAGTGGGTAGAGCAGGTGGGTGGGCCAGGCCAGCTGTTCGCGCAGCGAGCCGTCGGTGTCGGAGTGCCCCGAGAACCGGATGTTGGCGCACAGGTTGCGGTGCCCCTCCTCGCATAGGGGGCAGTGCCCGCACGGGATGGCCGGATCGACGGCGACGAGCTGACCCTCGAGGGGGCCGGAGAGCGCGGTGCCGGCCATCTCGTGGCCGGGCACGATCGGCCGGGTGATGACGGCGTCGCCAATGCCGCCCTCGCCGAACCAGTGCAGATCCGAGCCGCACAGGCCCACCGCCTCCACGCGGACGAGGGACTCGTCCTCGCCCGGCGTGGGCGGGTTCTCGTCGTGGACCCGAACGTCGCCCCGGGCGTGTAAGCGCACCGTCCTCATGCCGATTCCCACTTCCTCGTCGTCATTCCCTCGGCCCAACCGTCTAGGACGCTGCTGAACAAGGCGCCATTGTGCAGCAGCGTCCTAGCCAACCGGCGCGCTCGATATCGTGCCCAGCAGGCTTGGCCTGATGCCTTTCGCTCGATTCAGGAATCGAGCGCGAAGCGGGATATCGTGCGGGCTGGCTCAGAATACGGGCTTGCCACCGGTGACGCCGAGAACGGTGCCGCTGACGTAGCTGGCGTCGTCGGAGGCCAGGAACACGTAGGCCGTGGCGACCTCGACGGGTTGTCCCGGGCGTCCGAGCGGGGTGTCGCCACCGAAGGAGGTCACCTTGTCCTCGTCGAAGGTACTCGGGATCAGCGGGGTCCAGATGGGGCCGGGCGCGACGGCGTTCACCCGGATGCCCTTGGGTCCGAGCTGAGCGGCGAGGTTGACGGTGAAGTTGTTGAGCGCGGCCTTCGTCGCGGCGTAGTCCAGCAGCGGCTCGGACGGGTCGAAGGCCTGGATCGAGGTGGTGTTGATCACCGAACTGCCGGCGCTCAGGTGCGGCACGACGGCCTTGGTCAGCCAGAACGCGGCGTAGAGGTTGGTGGTGAACACCTGCTCGAACTGACCGCTGGGGAAATCGGTGATGTCACCCACCTGAGCCATCTGAAAACCGGCGTTGTTGATCAAGACGTCGATGCCACCCAGGGCCTCGGCGGCCGCGCGCGCCAGCTCGATGTTCGCCTCTTCGGTGCGTTGATCGGTGGGCAACAGGACGCAGGTGCCGCCGAGTCCGTCGATCACCGACTTGGTGTCTTGGGCGTCGCCTTCCTCGGTGTCCAGATAGGCCAGGGCGACGCTGGCGCCCTCCTTGGCGAAGGCGATGGCGGTCGCTCGGCCGATGCCCGAATCACCGCCGGTGATCAGCGCGCGCTTGCCGGTCAACCGATCCCGGCCGGTGTAGCTGTCCTCGCCGTGATCGGGCGCCGGGTCCATGTCCTTGAGCGAGCCGGGCCAATCCTGGGATTGCGCGGGAACTTCGGTGGGGTAGTTGCTCATGAGGATGCTCCGTTCCGAGCTGAGCCGTCTGAGGATACAGCGGTGCGTAGTTTGAATCGGCAGCCGTGAGGTGTCGATCCCAGCCTAACCAGAGAGCACTTTGGCCAGGTCGTAACCGGGGGCCTGCTCGATCTGGTCGATGGTGCACGAGCGGGGATCGCGGTCGGGGCGCCAGCGCAGGAAGCCGACGGCGTGGCGGAACCGGTACCCCTCGAGCTGGTCGAATTTCACCTCGACGACGCGCTCGGGCCGCAGCGCCACGAAGTGGGTGTCGGAGTTGGCCGAGAACCGGGAGCGATCGGTCTCGCCGCGGACCGCCTCGCCGTCGGAGTCGGTGACCACGTAATCCGCCAGCTCCTCGATCAGTTCGAGCCGGCGGGCCACGGTGAAGGCGGAGATGCCGCCGACGTTGTAGAGCCGGCCGTCGGAGGTGTATAGCCCCACGAGCAGCGAGCCGACGCCCTGGCCGGACTTGTGGACGCGATACCCGACGAGCACGACCTCGGCGGTGCGGGAGTGTTTGATTTTGAGCATGGCGCGCTTGTTCGCCAGGTAGAGCCCGTCCATCGGTTTGGCGATCACCCCGTCCAGCCCGGCCCCCTCGAACCGGGAGAACCATTCGGCGGCCTCCTCGGCGTCCCGACTCAGCCGGGTGAGGTGGATCGAATCCGAATCAGCGGAGTTGATCAGCTGCACAAGCAGCTCGCGACGCCGGGCGAACGGCTGATCGGTGATGTCTTGATCACCGACAGCCAGCAGATCGAAACAGATCAGCTCGGCCGGGGTCTCGGCGGCCAGGCGGTTGATCCGCGACTCGGCGGGATGGATGCGCTGGCTCAACGAATCCCAATCCAGCCGTTGCTGCCCCGCCTCGCCCTGGCGCACCACAAGCTCGGTGTCCACCAGGCAGCCGTCGGGCAGGTGCTTGGCCACCTCGGCCGCGACCTCGGGAAAATACCGGGTCAGCGGCTTGTTGCCCCGGCTGATCAACTCCACCTTGCCGTCGGTACACAGGACCAGACAGCGAAAACCGTCCCACTTGGGCTCGAACCCGTATCCGCCGGGGATCGAGTCGGCCGCGGGGATCTGCGCGGTGGCCTTGGCCAGCATCGGAGCCGGTGCGGTGATAGTCATGGCTCCATTGTCGCGTCTGGGGTGGCCTGGGGCCCAGGTAGGGTAAGCGCGTGGTCTCCCTCCTCACCTACGTTCTCCTGGCGCTGAGCGGCATCGGCCTCGTCTGGTCCTTGGTGCTGGTCGCGATCCGCCGACCGGTAGGGGTGGAAGGAAAGCTCGACAGCGGCGCCCTCGCGATGGCCGTGCTGGTGGAACTGGTCCTGCTGGCGCAACTCGTCGTCGGCATCGTGGCGTTGATCGGCACCGACCGGCCCGTCTCCGCAATCACCTTCGTCGGCTACCTGGTGGCCTCCCTGCTCATCCTCCCGATCGGCGTCTTCTGGTCGCTGATCGAGCGCAGCCGCTGGGGGCCGGGTGTGCTGGGGGTGGCGTTCTTGGTCATCCCCGTCTTGATCCTGCGGCTGAGCACCATCTGGAACGTCGGTGGGTAACCGCTCTCGTGCCCGTTCGGGGCCGGGAGCCATCCTGGTGGCCGTCTACGGGGTCCTGGCGCTGGCGGCCACCGCCCGCTCGCTGGTGCAGATCGCGACGAAGTTCTCCCTGGCTCCCGTACCGTTCCTGCTGTCGGGTTTCGCGGCGGCGGTCTACGTCGTGGCCACCGTGGCGTTACTACGCAGCTCGCTTCGGGTCGCCTTCGTGGCCGTGCTCATCGAGCTGGTCGGCGTCGTCGGCGTCGGGATCGCCAGTCTGGTTTGGCCCGAGGAATTCCCGCAGCCGACGGTGTGGTCGGACTTCGGTCAGGGCTACGGGTTCGTGCCGCTCGTCCTGCCGATCCTGGGGATCGCGTGGATCGTGCACCTGCGCCGCACGACAACTTAGCTGTTCCCGGCTCGGTGTTGATCGGGTCCGACCTGGCTTGGCGTTTTGGCGCCGCGACGCACAATAAGTCATGATCTCCGTCGATCTCGCCCAGCAGCTCGCCTCCGCCGGCCTGGTGTGGTCACCCCAGCCTGGGGACCGCTTCACCATCCCGGTGGCCGACTTCGACAACGAGGTCTTCGTCATCTCGCAGATGACGATCGACGTCGAGACCCACCACAGCGACACCGTGTTGAAGTTCAACGGCACCACCGAATGGGCGCTGGACAGCATTTCCGCCGAGGCGAGCCTGTGGCTGCCCCGCGAAGCACAACTTCGCGAGCGGTTGGGGGAGTCGTTCCTACGCCTCGAACACGAGCCGTTGCGCGACGATCTCGCGAGCCTGATCGTCGTCACCGGCCGGGCGGGGGCCGAGAAGAGGTTCGTCGACTCCGACGCCGAGTGCGCCTACGCCCGCGCCCTGCTGGACCTCCTCACCGGATAGCAGCCGCCGGTCTAGCCGGGTAGCTGCCCGCCCGCTCATGTGGCCCACAGGCTCAGGTGGCCAACAGGCTCAGGTGGCCAACAGGCACAGGTCATGGCCGTCGCGGCGAGCAGAGCAACCTCGAGGCCCTTGGCGCCGGCGAGAACCGGCGCGGGTAGCCAACCCGTCGTGGCCAGCAACACCGCGAGGACGAAGCCGACGACCTCGAGCTACTGGTGCAGGTC
The DNA here is from genome assembly GCA_038259365.1 of Propionibacteriales bacterium. GTDB lineage: Bacteria > Actinomycetota > Actinomycetes > Propionibacteriales > Propionibacteriaceae > JBBSOW01. The sequence goes on along the minus strand of JBBSOW010000033.1, from coordinate 20,864 downwards.
GAGAAGAGCGGCCAGCTCGTCGCCCAGTGGGCCACGAGCCTGTTGGCTGAGGCCAACCGCTGGCACCCGGGCGACCCTCACCGATGCCTTGAGTGCCCTTCAGACGACCCCGCCCGCGCTGATTCTGAGCAGCAACGCCGCGGTCTTCGGCGCCGTCGCGGCCGGCCCCGGCCCCGCCCACCTCAGCGGGCTCGCCGTTCGGGACGAGGTGTCTCGCGGCGCCCTCGTCGAGGTCCCCACCGAGCTGGATCTCTCGAGGCGCTGCGGGCGGTCTGGAGGGGCAACCGACGCCTCGTCGGCCCCCGTCGCGGAACTGGTCCGGTTGGCCGTCAAGCCGCGGTGAGCCGAACGGTCCGCACTCTTGCGGTTGCCACCTCCCAGGCAAATCGTCAGACTCGCGGATGACCTCCCCGGGCTGGGTCGGCGGATGGCTACCGTGGGGTCGATCACCGCTTTGCGGCCCTGCGCGGCTGGGTGAGCGAACCGAACAAGGAGTACTCCATGCACGCTGGTTCCCGGGTCCTCGTCACCGGCGGGGCGGGCTTCATCGGTTCGCACCTGTGTAGGCGGCTGCTCGACGACGGCTACGACGTCATGTGTGTGGACAACTTCTACTCCAGCACGCGTGACAACGTGCTGCCGCTGCTGGACAATCCTCGGTTCGAGCTGGTGCGCCACGACGTGACCTTCCCGCTGTACGTAGAGGTGGACCGGATCTACTCGCTGGCCTGCCCGGCCTCGCCCGTCCACTACCAGCGCGATCCCGTGCAGACCACGAAGACCTCGGTCCACGGCTCGATCAACATGCTCGGCCTCGCCCGGCGCACCGGGGCGCGCATCCTCTTGGCCAGCACCAGCGAGGTGTACGGCGACCCGAATCAGCACCCGCAAACCGAGGAGTACTGGGGCAACGTCAACCCCATCGGCGTCCGCTCCTGCTACGACGAGGGCAAGCGGTGTGCCGAAACGCTGTTCTTCGACTACTGGCGCCAACACCGGACCCCGATCAAGATCGCCCGCATCTTCAACACCTATGGCCCAAACATGCACCCCCTCGATGGCCGCGTCGTCTCCAGCTTCATCGTGCAGGCACTGACGGGTCAGCCCATCACCATCTTCGGCAGCGGGAACCAGAGCCGCTCCTTCGGCTACGTCGACGATCTCGTCGAGGGGCTGATGCGGTTGATGGACAGCCCCGTCGAGGTGACCGGGCCGATCAACCTGGGCAACCCGGTCGAGTTCACCATCGCCGAGCTGGCCGAGCGGGTGATGGCCGCGACGGGATGCGAGGTGCCGATCGATTACCGTCCGCTCCCCTCGGACGATCCGGTGTGTCGCCGTCCCGACATCACCAAGGCCCGGGAGTTGCTGGGCTGGGCCCCGGGCGTGACGCTGGCGCGGGGGTTACCCAACACAGTGGACTACTTCCGCAAGGTGTTGGCCACGCGCCGACCCAACAGCGGGCTGCCGAAGATCCCGCAGCCGCTCTAGGTCGGAGCTTTCTCTTCTAGCCAGCGGTGCAGTACCTTGGCGATCCGCTGGCCCGCGCGGCCGTCCCAGAGCGGCGGCCCCTCGCCGGTATACCGATCCGCCGCCAGGGCGGTCCGCACGGCGTCGCCCAGCGTTTCGGGGGTCACGAGGCGATTCGTTCCCTCGGTGATCGTGATGGGACGTTCGGTGTTCGGCCGCAGGGTCAGGCAGGGCACGCCGAGGATGGTGGTCTCCTCCTGGATGCCGCCCGAATCGGTGACGACGAGCGCGGCACCGTCGAGCAGGGCCGCGAATTCCACGTATCCGAGCGGTTCGACGACGCGGACGTCGCCGAGGTCGGCGAGGCCGGCTGCGTTCAGCGAGGCGCGGCCCCGCGGGTGCAGCGGCAACACGACCGGGATCTCGGCGGAGACCCCGGCCAGCGCCGCCACCGCCGACCGCGCGGCCTCGGGCGAATCCACGTTCGAGGGCCGGTGCAGGGTGGCCACGGCGTAGCGATCGGGCAGGGATAACCGGGCCTGGAGGGCGGGGAGGTCGCCGAGCTCGCGCACGGTGAGCAGCGAATCGATCATGGGGTTGCCGACGAAATGGATCTTGTGGGCCGCGACCCCCTCGGCGCCCAGGTGGGCGATGCCCTCCGGGCTGGTGACCAACGCGATGTCGGCCAGGGCGTCCACCACCTTGCGGTTGATCTCCTCGGGCATCGAGCGGTCGAAGCTGCGCAGGCCGGCCTCCACGTGGGCGATTGGTAGCCCGCGCTTGGCCGCCACCAGCGCGGCGGCCAGGGTGGAGTTGATGTCGCCGTAGAGCACCAACAGCTCGGGCTTCAAAGCGGTGACGGCCTGGTCGATCCCCAGCATCAGGGCAGCGGTCTGCTGGGCGTGCGCGCCCGAGCCGACGCCGAGGAAGAGCGTCGGTTGCGGCAGCCCGAGGTCGGTGAAGAACACCTCCGAGAGCGCCGGATCGTAGTGCTGCCCGGTGTGCACGAGGACCTGCCGGACGCCCAGCTCGGCCAGCCCGCGGACCACCGGGGCGGCCTTCACGAAGTTGGGTCGGGCACCGACGATGTGCACGATCTGGGGGCGCTGGTCGGTCTCGGGGATACGGTCGTGGGGCTCGCTGATCACCGGGCCAGCCTTGCACATCCGAGGCCGCGTCACTCCGACACGAGCACCAGCACCTGACGCTCGCGGCCCGTCTGCCCGCGAACCGCTCGGACGCGGGATCGAGCGGTCATTTCCCGGGGCCTGGTGGGGCGACGTTCACGTGGGCAGGGTTGCGGGGGGCGTGTTGGTTAGGGTTCCAGATGGCGGGCGGCGTTAGATTGGGGGCTGTTACCCCCAACTCGGTCTGATGACAGTGTGGAGACCCGATGCCTCATCCGGTTGTAGTGATCGGCGCCGGACCCGCCGGCCTGACCGCGGCCCTTCGACTGGTGCAGGCGGGCCGGTCGGTGGTGGTTCTCGAGGCCGACAACGTCGTGGGCGGGTTGAGCCAGACCGTCGAACGCGAGGGTTGGCGCTTCGACATCGGCGGGCACCGGTTCTTCACCAAGGTGCCGGCGGTGGAGAAGCTGTGGCGCGAGATTCTGCCATCGGAAGACTTCCTCACCCGGCCGCGACTGAGCCGGATCTTCTACCGGGGGAAGTTCTACGACTACCCGATCCGCCCGTTGAACGCCCTGACGAACCTGGGCGTGTTCGAGGCGGTTCGCTGCGTGGTGTCGTACGCCAAGGCCCACTTCAACCCCCGGCGCGAACCCTCCTCGCTCGAGGATTACATCGTCAACAACTACGGTTGGCGGCTCTACCAGCACTTTTTCAAGTCCTACAACGAGAAGGTCTGGGGCATCTCGCCCGCCAAGCTGTCGGCCGATTGGGGGGCGCAGCGGATCAAGGGGATGTCGCTGTGGACCGCCGTCACCAGCCCGATCACCAGCAAGATCCGTGCCCGGTTGACCCGCCACGTGAAGCCCGGCGGCAAGAGCAAGCAGGTCACGAGCCTGATCGAGCGGTTCCAGTACCCTCGGCTCGGCCCGGGCATGATGTGGGAGAGGTGCCGCGAACTCGTCGAGGCGGGTGGCGGTGTCGTGCTGACCGGTGTTCGCGTCAACCGGATCGAACACGTCGCCGGCCACGCCGTTGCGGTGCACGCCGTGGCGGACGGCGTCGACGAGCGGCTGGAGTGCTCGGAGGTGATCTCCTCCATGCCGCTGACCGAGCTCGTCCGCTCTCTCGATCCGCCTGCCCCGCAGCCGGTGGTGGACGCCTCGCGTGAACTGTCTTTCCGTGACTTCCTCACCGTGGCCCTCGTGGTGGACCGGCAGGAAACCTTCCCCGACAACTGGATCTACATCCACGACCCCAGCGTGCACGTGGGCCGGATCCAAAACTTCGGCAACTGGTCGCCCGAGCTCGTCAAGGAGGGTCTGACCTGCCTCGGCCTGGAGTTCTTCGTCCACGAGGGCGACGGGTTGTGGAGCCGCAGCGACGAGGAGCTGGTCGCGTTAGCGACCGACGAACTCGTCCAACTGGGTCTGGCGCCGCGCGAAAGCGTGCTGCACGGCTACGCCGTCCGCGTGCCGAAGGCCTACCCCGTCTACGACACCGGGTACGGCGAACACGTCGACGTGCTGCGCCGCTACCTCGACGAATCTGCGCCCAACGTCTGGCCGGTCGGTCGCAACGGCATGCATCGCTACAACAACCAGGACCATTCGATGATGACGTCGATGCTCACGGTGGAGAACATCCTCGGCGCCGATCACGACATCTGGGCGGTCAACGTCGAGGCCGATTACCACGAGACCAACGAGGGCAACCCGACCGCGGCCACCCCGGCCGATGACGTCGAGCACGCGACGACCGAGTCCGCGTCCTCCGCCCCCGAGCGGGTGTCGGCGGACTTCGCCCCGGCGCGCGCCGGACGGGACGCGCCGATCCTGCCTCGACGGGTGAATGGCAACCGCACGACGTTAAGCGCAGACGACAACGACGGCGAGGTTCGCCGGGTCGCCTGACGCCCGAATTCAGCCGGCTGTGGCCAACACGCCGGCGCGTTGGAAGTTTTCGCAGCCGATGGCGCGCAGGACCCCCGCGTCGGCGATGCAACTCCCCAGGTGCTGCCAGGCGATGGCCGGGGTCGTCAGCGGCGCGTCCGAGCCGAACAACAGCTTGTCGGGCACGGCCGCGGCGGCGCGGGCGCAGAAGGCGCTGTCCCAGATGCCCGAGGTGTCGAGGTAGATCCGCTCGTTGGCTCGGGCCACCGCGATCGCCTCGTCGAGCAACCGATCCTCGTGGGCGAACGCGCCGAGATGGGCGATGATCACCGGGCCGGTGGTGCGGGGCAGCAGCCGTTTCGCCACCCAGCCCGCGGGCACGAACCGGCCGCCGTGGATGACGATCGGCAGCCGACGGTCCGCGATCTGCGCGAACTGGCTCGCCGGCGGCAGGCCGTCCAGGTGCGGAAGGAGCTTCACCCCGCCGAAGCCGTCGAGGGATTCGCCGGGCAGATCGCTGGCCCGCGGCGCCCGCCGCACCCAGCGCCGGACCTGCCAGGGCAGCGGCGGCCACTGCGCCAGCGGCACGACCGGCCCGCCGAGGCGGGCGAAGACCGTCACGCGCCCTTGCGTGCTGGGCGCCCAATCGCGCAGCCCGGCGTTGGCGGCGGCGTAGCCGTCGGTGCGAAACGGCGGGAACGCTGCCGCCCGGGCGACACCGGCGGCGTCCATGTGGCGCAGGTACTCCGCGCCCGCGAACTTGGGGTAGTAGATCTCGCCGGAATCGCTGGAGCCCAGGTGCACGTGGACATCCGTGAGCGGATACTCCGGCGGCTCGCGCGGCGGCGTCCGCAGCACGGGCTCAGACTTGCCCGGCTCAGGCACCGGCACCGACTGCGGCGTAGACGCCCTCGTAGCGGCGTACCTCGCTAGCCCAGGAGCGGTCGCCGAGATCGGCGGGCTCGGCCGAACGCCAGCTCTGGTCGGCGAACGCGAGCAGACCCTCGGCCAGTCCGTCGGGGTTGGCCGGGACGAAGCGAACGCCGGGGCGGCCGTCGAGGAGCTCGCGCATGGCGGGCAGGTCGGTGGCCAGCAGCGGCAACCCGGAGGCGAGGGCCTCCAGCGGCTTGAGCGGGGTGGTGTCGCTCGCCACCGCCGCCGGACCCCTAGAGATGACGAATAGGTCTAGCTCGCTGTACAACGCGCGCAGCTCCGCCAGGCTCAGGAACCCCGGCAGCGAGACGACGCCGCGCAAACCGAGTTCGTCGACGAGGCCGTCGATCCGCTCCCAATCGCGGCCCGCGCCGGCGAGCACGACCTCGAGCCGGTGGCCGTCGGCGGCGAGCTGCGGCGCCGCGGCCGCGACCGCCTGGAGCAGCCCGTCGAGGCCCTCGATGGCCTCGAACGTGGTCGCGTAGCCGACGCGGAGCACGCCGGGCTTGGGGTGGTGGGGCACCGGCGTCCACAGGGTCGTGTCGACGGCGTTGCGGATGACGTTCACGCGCCCGGGCGCCACCCCGCCCCGGCGCAGCCGGGCGGCGAGCCCGGAGCTGATGGTGACCACCTGATCGGCCGAGCGGGCCAGCGCGATCTCCAGCCCGTTCTGGCGGTGGCCGCGGGCCCGGAGGTAGGGGTTGCGGGCGTCGAGATCGTAGTCGCCGTTGAAGCAGCGCACCTCGTAGACGAACGGCACCCCGAAATCGCGGGCCACGGCCCGGGCCGCACGCCCGATGAACGCGGGGTGGTGGGAGTGGATGACGTCGGGGCGCAGCTCGGCGACCAGCTCGGACAGGCCGCGGCGGAACTCGCCCTCGATGCCGGGCGCCAGCCCCAGGGTGGGGCGCTCGAGGCGCCTGGGAATCGCGAGGCTGGAGCGTTTGCCGGCATGAATCGGCGCTGGGACCGCCCGAACCTGATGCTGGCCGGGCCCCCACCCCTCGGCGACGAGGGTGGTGTCCTGGGCGCGGGCGAAGACCGGGAAGGGTGAGACGGCCACCTCGGTCTCGATGCCCAGCTCGCGGCGCTGGGCGTGGACGATGTTGCGCGAGCGGGCGGTGTAGCCGTCCACGTGCGGCCAACCGTAATTCACCACGTGCAGGACCTTCATCGAACGGCCTCTCGATCGGCGATGGTGAGGGCGGGGGAGCCGAGCACTTCCACCAGGCCCCATTGGTCTTGCGCGAAATCGGTCCACGGGCAGGCGCGGTGCGAGATGACCAGGGTGATCCGATCTCGGCACCAGTCCAGGAGTTGGCGCTGCACCGCTTCCTCGGTGGCGATGTCGAGCGAACTGGTGGCCTCATCGAGGATGATCACGTCGGGGTTGCGGTGGATCGCCCGGGCCAGCTGCACGAGCTGGGCCTGCCCGCTCGAAAGCCCGGTCCCGTTCGGGCCCACGACGTCTTCGGTGATCCCGAACGGCAGCATGCCCGCGGTGACCCGAGTGAGGAACTCCGAAATCTCGGCCAGCTCCGCCTCGCCATGCTCGACGGTGGAAGCGGACTCGGAGTCGGGGTCGCTGTCGAGCAGCAGGTTGTCCAGCATCGAGCCGGCCACCAGCACCGGCTTGCTGCCGACGTAGAGGATCCGGCCCGGGTGGATCTCGGCGGTGGTTCGCGCGTGCTCGGCCCCGCCGAGGATGCGGACGTCTCCCTCGCCCGGGGTCAGCACCCCGGCCAGCAGCATCGCCAGCGTCGACTTGCCCGCCCCCGTGGCCGCCGTCAGCGCGGCTGGCTTGCCGCGTTCGAGCCGCAGGTTCACCCGCGTCAACGTCGCCGGTTCGCCGGCGTAGGCAAACCCCAGGCCCTCCGCCTCGAGGGCGGCGATCGAGTCGTCCGCCTCGCGCGGGGCAAGCGGCGCGGATGCGTTGGGGTTGTCCCAGAAGGCCATCAGCCGGCGGCCGGCGGTCGCGGTCTCGGCCAGGCCGGCGGCGTAGTCGCCCAGTGCGGCGACGGCGGCAAGCAACTGACCGAGGACGAACAGGATCGCCACCAGCGAGCCGATCTCCAGCCCCGAGCGCACGACGAGCAGCCCGCCGGTGAGCACGACCGCGAGCAACACGAGCGCGCCCAGGCTGGAGATGACCGCGCGTAGGGACGCGGTGATCGCACCCTGGGCGCGGGCGGTCTCGGCGAATTCGGAGTGGGCGCCGAGGAAGCGGCGCACGAACAGGTCGCCGAGGCCGAACTGGCGGGCCACGATGACGCGCTCCACCTCGACGACATCGCGGGCGCGCTGGGAGACCGCCGAGAGCCGGGCGAACCGCTGCAGGGTCAGCGCCAGGTGGCGACGGCTGGACTGGATGACCGCCAGCGCCACGACGAGCCCCATGATGACCAGCACCGCCAGCAGGGGCGGCGACAGCCACGCGGTGATGGCGATCGCGGCCACCACCCAGGCGACCAACACCGTCAGCTGGCTCACCGATTCGAGCAGGAACCGGTAGGCGAAATCGATGTCGGTCATCAACACTTCCCGGAGCCCGGCCATCGGCGTCGCCGTGAGGTCTTCGATGTCGGCGTCGTGCAGGTGGCGCGAGAGCCGATCTACCGCTTGCTCGCGGGCCGCCACCGCCAACGCCTCCTGCCTGCGGTGCCGGGCCCGCACCACGACGAATGTCGCGATCGTGGCCAGGGCGGCGACGACGGTCGTCCTCACGGGGAAGCCTTGCGCAGGCGCACTCGTGAGTTGCGCCGGCGCGCTGACCGTGATGAGGAGCTGGCGGGCCGCGAGGGCGACGATCACCTGGACCGCCACCTCCCCCAGGGTGAGCGCGATCAGGGTGTAGATGGTTCTCGCGCCGCCGGGGAGCTCCTCCAGCAACCGCCGCGCGGACTTGAGGGTGTCGCTGGCCTTGGCGCTGTCGGCGGTGAGGATGTCGCGATCGATCCCGCGCGCGCTCACGAGTTCTGCTCCACCCTGATCAGCTCGCTCGTCGAACGCAGCCTGGCCGGGACGAGATCTCGCCTGCCCGCGCGCTCGGCGGCCACATGGGCGACCCCGATGCTCAGGCCGAGGACGCAGATCGCGTAGTGGGCGAGGCGCCACGGCACAGATCGCACCGCGAAGAACGGGCCGCGGAGCCGGGCCAAACCGCGCAGCAGCGGGGCGTCGAGCGCCACCGCGGCCCCCAGGAACACCGCTGCGGTGAGGGCCGAGGGCTTTCCGAGGAGGGGGCTACCCGCCAAACCGAGCACGCCCAGCCCGGTGAGGACGAGCTGTGCGCGCGCCGTGGCCTCGGTGCCCAGATCGTCCGACACGGTGTTCGTTCGGAGGATGAGTTCGGTCCAGGGCACGGCGCGATCGAACAGGTCGGTGCGCACCAGCCCGGCCGGTGTCCACCGCTTGAGGTGGGAGACGGTCAGCTGCGGGTCGAGGCGGATCCGCCAACCGGCCTGGGACAGCCGCTGGCCCAGCTCGACGTCTTCGATGCAGGGCCGGGTGTAGGCCTCGTCGAAACCGCCGACGTCGGCGAAGGCCCGGCGGCTTACCACCCCGCAGGCACCCCAGAAGCTGTGCACCTCGACCTCAGCGCGCTGATGGACCAAGTGGTGCACGAGATTTTTGTATTGGCTGGTGAAGCCCGGATCGCCGGGGTTCTCGTCGTAGGAGCCGAAAACGGCATCGGCGGCGCCCTCGCCCACGTCCGTCCACGCCCGCTCACAGGCGTCGGGGGCCAGGATCACGTCGGAATCGACGAAGAAGACGACCGGCGACGCCGTGTTGGCCACCCCGGTGTTGCGGGCGGCGGAGGGCCCGCCCTGGAAGCTCTGGACGATGAGCCGCACGCCAGCCTCCTCGACGGCCTGGCGCAGCTCCGAGTCGGCCCCGGCCGCCGGGCCGTCGGCGACGACGACGCACTCGGCCGGAGGCTGGGTTTGTTCGGCGACCCCGGCGAGGCAGGCGCGCAGCATCGTACCGCCGCGGTGGGCGGGGATGATGACGGCGAGCTCGGGGGTATGGGACATTCTGCTCGACGCTAGCAACAAATGCGCTGAGCGTGTCGGAGGCCGGTTCGCGAGTCCGTCGCCGCGGTTTGCTTAGATGGTGGTGATCCTCTGCTGGGCGCCCGGCGTCTGGTGGCCAGGCCTAACGAAACCCCTGCCCCGAAATACCGAGTCTGCGAGTGAATCGCGTGTCAACCGCTGTGTGGGAATGCCCCTCCGACCACCAAACCGACCTGCCAACCGTGCGGGAGACGGCCGACGTGGTGGTCGTCGGACTAGGCTACGTCGGCCTGGCGCTTATCGACGAGGCGGTCGAAAGCGGTCTCAGCGTTATCGGCCTCGACGTCGACGCCGAGCGCGTCTACGGTCTCGCTCGAGGGCGCTCGCCGATCAGCGATCTCACCGACGCCGACGTCGCCGAACTGCTGCGCCGCACCCTGCAGGTCACCACCGATCCGCGCTGCGTCGGCCACGCAGAGACCGTCGTCATCTGCGTGCCCACCCCGCTGGGGCCGAATAACACCCCCGAGCTGTCGGCGGTCGAGGGCGCGACGGCGGCAGTCGGCGATCACCTACGCTCGGGATCGTTGGTGGTGTTGGAATCCACTACCTACCCCGGCACGACAGAGGAGGTCGTCGGTCCGCTGTTGCAGGCCCGATCCGCACTGACGCCCGGCCGGGATTTCGGGCTTGCCTTCTCGCCGGAGCGGGTCAACCCGGGTGATACCGAGTTCGGTTTCCGCAAGACCCCGAAGGTCGTCGGCGGGTTAACCCAGCGCTGTGGGGACTCGGCGGTGGCATTCTACGCTCGGATCGTCGACGAGGTGGTGCGGGTGAGCGGGCTCCGCGAGGCCGAGATGACCAAGCTGTTGGAGAACACCTACCGCCACGTCAACATCGCGCTCATCAACGAGATGGCCGTGTTCAGCCACGAGATGAACATCGACCTGTGGCAGGTCATCGACGCGGCCGCGACCAAACCGTTCGGCTTCCAACCGTTCTACCCCGGCCCCGGCGTCGGCGGGCACTGCATCCCCATCGACCCCTCCTACCTGTCCTGGGCGGTGCGCCGATTGGGCTATCCGTTCCGCTTCGTCGAGCTGGCCCAGGAGATCAACGCCTCCATGCCGTCTTACGTCGTGACGCGGGTGACGCGGGCGCTGAACGCCAAATCCAAGTCCGTGCGCGGCAGCCGAGTGCTGCTGTTGGGCGTGACCTACAAGGCCAACGTCGGCGACGTCCGCGAATCTCCGGCGGTGCCGCTGTCGCGGTTGCTGCTCGAGCTGGGCGCCGACGTCGTCTGGCACGACCCGTTCGTCGATTCCTATGCCCCCACCGGCGTCGAACTGCCGCGGATCGAGGACCCGGAGACCGGCGCGCGGGACAGCGACGTCACCGTGCTGTTGCAGGCCCACGCGGCCTACGATCTGCCCGCCATCGCCGACGCCGCGGCCGTGCTGGTGGACACCCGCGGCGTCGTCGAGGGGGAGCGGGTGGAGCGTCTATGAGCGGCTACCGCAGCGCCGTCCGTCCCCCGATGCAAACGTTGATCAACGCCGCTGACGCGGTGTTGCCGGGCCAGCGTCGACTTTCGGGCGAGCTGGTGCGCCGCTCCCTGTGGGGGGCATTGCCGAGCGCGCGCCCGGCCCGCCCGGACGCGGTCAACCGGCTCGCGATCACGGTCGATCTGGATTACCAAAAAGACGGCGACGTGCTGATCCCCCTGGTTGACCTCATGGCTCGCTGCGGCGCCCCGCTCAGCGCGGCGGCGGTGGGGGCGCTCGTCGATGCCGATCCCGAGCCGTACGCCTACGCGTTGGCCGCCGGGCACGAGATCGTCAACCACTCCATGACGCACCCCGACAACCCGGTCCTGAACCCGCACGAGGAGTTCTGGAACCTCTCGGCCGAGCGGATCCGCGAGGAGATCGGCCAGGCCCAGGCGGTCTATGAGGACAAGTTGGGGATGCGGCCCGTGGGGTTCCGCACTCCGCACTTCAAGGACACGCACAAGATGCTGAGCGTGCTCGGCGAGTTCGACGAGATCCGCTACCTATCCTCGGTGCTGGCCAACACCTCACCGCTGGGGGCCGCGCCCTATTATCCGAGCGCCGCGGACACCACGTGGGGCCAGCAGCTTTCCGCCACCGATGCCCGAGATCGCGTCGAGGTGCTGCAGCTGCCGCTCACCGCCTGCCCCTCCCACCGCTGGTCGCCGTTTTGCTCCTGGCACGGCATCCGTGAAGGCGGCGGGCAGGGCTCGGGCATGCACTCGCTCGCCGACTGGGAAGCCCTATGGGGGCGGATGCTGAGCGAGCACACCGGCGACGGGCTCGTCGTGGTCTATTTCGATCCTCACGATCTGCTGCGGGATTCCGCCACCGAGGCCGTCTTCGAGCGGATGGTGCGCAAGGCGCAGCAGCGGGGTTGGGAGCTGGGCACGATGGCCGGCATCGCCGAGGTCTACCGCGAATTCCAGGCCTCGTCCGGGAGTGCGGGCGCCACCGCATGAGCGCCGACTCGTGACCAAACTGGTGCGTCCACTGCACGTGCTGGAGAGTTGGGCGCCGGTGACGACCGGCTACACCATGCGCAGCGGCGAACTGATCGCCGCGCAGGAGCGCAGCGAGGACATCGAACCGCGAGTGCTGGTGAGTTCGCGGCAGTTCGTCTACCGCGACGGTTCGATCGAGTCGGGCGCGGCCGGGGCCGACCTCGGAGACCGCGTACGGGTGTGTGCCCCCTCGGATCGCGAACGGTTGCTGCGCAAGGCGCGCGGCTTCGCCGTCGATCGCGCCGGGTTGCGGCGCAGCATCGAACGTGCGATCGACGAGCTGGGCGCCGATCTGGTGCACGTGCACTGGTCCTCGGGGATCGGGGCCGCAGCCGCCGCGGCCGCCCGAAACCGAGGGTTGCCGCTGGTGGCGGAGGTCCGCTTCGACCTGGCCGGAGCCGTGACCGCGCAGACCGCGCGCATTCCGAACGCCTGGGCCCGCGAGCGGTTGGAGACGCGGTTGCGGGCCATCTTCGAGGGGCACCTCGACCGCGCCGACGCCATCGTGGCGGCCAGTCCGTCGCTGGCCGAGCTGTTGGAACGCGCGGTGCCGGGCGCCCGCGGGCGGGTGATCGTCGCGGCGAACGGGTGTGATCCGGAGCGGTTTTTCCCGGGCCCGGCCGATCCCGGGTTGCGGGAGCGCTACGGGCTGACCGGCCGGACGGTCGTCGGCACCACCTCGACGATGCTGCGCTACGAGGGCCTCGATCTGCTGCTCGACGCCGCGCGGGAGTGCTCGATGACCCGCGACGACTTGTCGGTGCTGCTGATCGGCGACGGCCCCGAGCGGGCGCGGCTGACCAACCAGGCCGAGAAGCTCGGGTTGCGTTGCGTCTTCACCGGCCGGGTCACCGCGGCCGAGATGAACGAGCACTACCGCCTCGTCGACGTCATGGTCTTGCCCCGCCTCGACGCCGCCGTGACGCGCTACGCCGGACCGCTCAAGCTGCTCGAGGCGCTGGCCTCGGGCCGGGCCTGCCTGGGCAGCGCCGTGGGCGACATCACCGAGCTGCTCGGCCAGGATCGCGGGGTCCTGGTACCCGCCGAGGATCGCGGCGCCCTACGGGCGGGGATGGCCGAGCTGATCGACAACCCGACGCGCCGCGCGGAGCTCGGCCGGCGGGCCCGGGCCTACGCCGTCGACGCGGGCACCTGGCGGTCCGCTGTTCAGGGGCACCGCCGGGCCTACGCGCAGCTGGGCCTGTTGGAGCCCGAGGGCGCGCGAAACCGGGCGAGCTGACGTGGACACGCGACTGTTGCGCACCGGCGCGGCCGAACTGCCCGCGGGCGGGCTCGTGGACGTTCACGTGCATGTCGCCGCCGACGACGGCCCGGGGTTGCGGCTGGCCGAGTTTTCGGGCCTCGCCGAGGCGGCCGGGGTCCGCTGCGCCGCGCTGTTCCCCCCGCGGCGGGCAGGCGGTTACGCCGAAGCCAACGAGGCGTTACGGCTGGCCGTGGCGGGCGATGCCGGCCGGTTCCGTCCCTTCGCCCGCCTGGGTGGCGTGCTGGCCGCGAGCCGAGCCGCCCTGTGGCCGCCGTCGCTGCATCAGGCCCGATCGTTGGCGCGGTCGCGTCGGCAAAGACCCCCCGCCGACCTGCTGCTCGACGGCGCGCCCCTGGGCGCCGGGGCCTCGACGCCGGAGTTCGTCGCCGCCCTGCGCGGCTTCGACGGGGTGAACCTGCTGCCGCACGTCGACGGTTTCCCCTCGGCAGCAGCCCTGACCGCGATCTCCGAGCTCGGCCTGCCGATGGTGGTGCACGGGGGGGAACGGATGCCGCCCTCGCTGCTGGAGCGACGCCTCATCGGCGAGGTCAGCGGGCCGATCGTCTTGGCCCACCTGGGCGCCTACCCCGCCAGCGCTCCCGATTTCGCCGCCGCCCTCGAGCTGGCCCGCCGCCACGAGCACGTCTATCTCTCCACCTCGGGCAGCTGGCTGGCCGAATTCGTCGCCGTCGCCGCCCGATCGGTGCCGACCAAGGTCCTGTTCGGCTCCTGCGTCCCGCTGATGCACCCGCTGGTGGCCTGGCACCAGGTGGCCGCCGCGGTCCGCGACGACGAGACGCTGGCTCTGATCGGCTCGGGCAACGCCGAACGGGTGCTGCGGTGGTGAACGCGGCAACCCCGAAGTGGAGCGTGCCGAAGTGGAGTGTGATCGTGCCGAGCTACAACCGCCCGGCCGAACTGCGCCGCTGCCTGACCGCGCTGCAGCGGCTGAGTCGCGCCGACGGGGTAGAGATCGTCGTCGTCGACGACGGGGGAGAGCGCCCGGCCGCCCCGGTGGCCGAACAGGTGCCCGGTGACATCGACGTGCGGGTCATCCGGCAGGCGAACCGGGGCCCGGCCGCGGCTCGGAACGCCGGGGCGCGGGCCGCCCGAGGCGAGTGGTTGGCCTTCACCGACGACGATTGTCGACCGGTTCCCGGATGGCTGCGGGGCCTCGAGGCGGCGCTCGCGCAAGACCCGTCGGCGCTGGTCGGCGGGCAGACGGTGAACGCGCTCGCGGACAACCGGTGGGCCGAGGCGAGCCAGCTCCTGGTGGACCGGGTCATCGCCGCCACCCCCGGCGGCTTCCTGCCGACGTGCAACCTCGCGGTGCAGCGCGAGCGGTTCCTGGCCTCCGGTGGGTACGACGAGGGCTTCGGGACCGCCGCCGGGGAGGACCGCGCCTTCTGCGACGGCTGGCGCGCCCGCGGAGGCAGGATCGTGCTGGTCGACGGCGCGGTGGTGCTGCACGAACACGACCTCACCGCCGGGTCCTTTTGGCGCCAGCACGCGAACTACGGCGCGGCCGCGCGGCAGGTGCACGGCCAGCCCGACGGAACGGGGCCGTGGTCGCCAAGAGACTACGTCACGCTGCTGGCCACCCCCTTTCGCCAGCAGCGTGGGGGTGCGGCGGCGGCCATGTCGGCCCGCCTGCTCTTCTCCCAGGCGGCAACGGCGTGGGGAATGCTGCGGGCGAAGATGGGTACCGATAACCCGATCTCGCGGGCCAGGTGAGGCCATCGCGGCCGATCTGGCAGCGGCTGGCCCCGTACGTTCTGCTGGTGTTGGGGTGGGTGGCCCTCACCAGCGGGAACCGGTGGTACGTCAACCTCGACGCCGGGGTGTACGCGAGCGTGGCGACCCGCCTCGCCTCGGGTCGGTTCGGCGAGGCGATACTGCCCTATTGGAGTCCCCTGTATCCCACCCTGGCCACGCCCCTCGTCGTCGTCGGCGTCGAGCCGTTCATGGCGCTGCGGCTGGTGCTGCTGACGGCCGCACTCACCGTGATCCCCACCCTGCGGGCGCTCTGCGTGAAGGCGGGAGCCGGCCACGCCGCGGCCGACGTCGCGATCCTCGCGGCGGTGGTGCTGCTGTTGGTGAACTCGGTGTATTCCATGCACCCGGACATCGTGTTCTTGGCGTTGGCGCTCGGTTGCCTCTACTGGCTCCTCACCGCCCGCACCGTTCGCGGTGCCGCGCTGGCGGGTTTTCTCGGCGGGTGCGCCTACCTGGCCAAGGCGGTGGCGTTGCCCTACCTGCTCGTTCTCATCCCGGTGCTGTTGTTGCTAAGGCTGTTCACCCGAAGCGGCACGGCCCGCTCGCTGCTGAAGCTGAGCGCGGTGAGCCTGGGCGCGCTCCTGCTCACGTCGGCCGGATGGATCGGGCTCATCAGCGCCCAAGCCGGATACCCGACGATCTCGACGGCGAGCGCGTTCAACGCCGAGCTCGTTCAACCGGGTTCGCTGGGCAATCCGTTGCGGTATCGGGGCCTGTACCCCCTACCTGAGCCCTCCGCCCTTACCGTGTGGGAAAGCCCGCGCGCCCTCCCCATCCCGCGGAGCGCGCCGGCCGAGCCGGTCCGACCGGGTGTCGCCGGCGCCTTGAAGGGTCGGGTCGAGAACACGGACAAGCAGCTCCGCGCTGTCGCCGTTGCGGTCTATCGCCTCTGGCTACCGATGTCCCTCTTGACCGCCGTCGGGTTGGTGGTGTCCTGGCGACGCGGCGGCGAGCCCCGCGCGTTCATGCTCGGGATAGTGCTCGCGGGCGCCGGTTTCGCGCTCGGGATGGCGCTGATCATCGTCATCGGACGCTACCTGTGGCTGCCCATGCTCTGTTGCGTGCCGGCCGCCGCCCTCGGCCTGGAGGTGTTGGCCCGACCGTTGCACCGCGTGGGGGGACGCCTGCTTGTGGGGGTCGCGGCGGCGGCGCTGGTGGTGGTGGTGGCGACGGATTGGCAGTCCCGGGCGGTCGGGCATTGGCAGACCGATCGTGAGGTGTGGGAGCTCGCCGAGCGGTTGAACGCCGACGCCCCGTTGACCGGACCCCTCGCGGGCAGCTCGGGTTGGCGCAGGTCGCAACTGCTGGGGATCCTCACCGGCGGCGGGTACGTCGGCCTCGCGCCCAAGAAGCTCGACGACGCCGAGCTGGTCGAGCAACTGGAGGCGGTCGGCGCCAAGCATCTGGTGAGGTGGCCGACGAGGTTCTCCAAACCGGCGGGGCGGGACAGCCCCGTCATCGTCGAGGATGTCTCCGACACGGGCCTGGTGCGCCACGACGGTGGCTAAGCGGGCGGCCAGCAGAGATTAGGCTGCTCTGCATGCGTTGCCAGCCCTCACCCCCAGGCGATTGAGCCGCGATGACCTTGTCCCCCGCGCCAAGCGGTGCAACGGCGTTGACTCCGCCGCCCGAAGCCCCCGCCGCGCACCCGCTGCTGCCCCCGTGGATCGGCACGCTGCTGCCCTACCTCGTCGTCGTCCTGGGCTGGCTCGGGCTGAGCTGGGGGAATCGCTGGTTCGTCAACCCCGACGGCGGCGTCTACGCCGTCATGGCGCGGCGCATCGCCGAGGGGAACCTCGCCGACGCGGTGTTGGCCTACTGGAGCCCGCTCTACCCGGTGTTGGCGGCCCCGTTCGTCGCTCTCGGGGTGCAGGAGTTCGTGGCGCTGCGACTGGTGGGGCTGATCGCCGCCCTCGCGAGCGTCCCCAGCGTCCGACGGCTCTGCACCCGGGCCGGCGCGGGTATCGGCTCGGCCAACCTCGCCGCGACCGCCGGGGCGCTGCTGTTGTGCGCCGCCAGCGTCTTCGGGCTGTACCCCGACATCGTGTTCATCCCGCTCATTCTCGGCTGCCTCACCATGGCGCTGACCGGCGTCACGCTGCGAGCCGGCCTGATCGCCGGGGGCCTCGCGGGCCTGGCCTATCTCGCGAAGGCGGTGGCTCTGCCCTACGTCGGCGCCCTGTTCGTGCTGGTGCTGGTCTTGCGCTTGCTGAGCGAGCGCGGCGCCCGGCGGGCGGTGCTTCGGCTGATGGCCGGCGCCGCGCTGACGCTGGTGCTGACCGCCGGCCCCTGGATCGGGGTCCTCACCGTCTCGACCGGGCAGCCCACGATCTCGACCGCCGGTGAGTTCAACGCCAAGCTCGTGGTTCCCGGTTCGTGGGGAAACCCGCTGAGCTACCCCGGTCTCTATGTCCCCCCGAACGACGGGTTCACCCCGTGGGAGCGACCCAGCGATCTGCCCATCTTCGTCAACCCACCCACGACCGGTACCGACTCCTCCGATGTATCGACGCCGACGCCGCCGAGCCGCGTCGAGAACGCCGTGAGCCAGGCGAAGGTGGCCGCCGGGTCGCTGCTGCGCCGCTGGACCCCGGTGGGGTTGCTCGCGGTCATCGGCCTGGTGAGCTGCTTTCGTCGGCCCGCCCGGCAGCGCACGGTGGTGCTGGGATCGGCGCTGGCCGGGGCCGGGTTCGCCGCCGGGATGGCGCTGCTGATCGTGATCGAGCGCTACCTCTGGTTCCCGATGCTCGCTCTCCTCCCCGCCGCGGCGCTGGGGCTCGACGCCATCTCAGGCTGGCTCCGTCCCCGAATAGCTAGCAGCGCCCGCGCGCTCTGGCTGGCTCGGGGCGCGGCGACGCTCTGGCTCACCCTCATCGCGGTCGGGCTCGCCCCCGTCGCCCTGCTGCACTGGAACACCGACCGCGAGGTGTGGCGCTTCGCCGAGCAGGTCAACCAGAGCGAACCGCTCTCGGGCGCGCTCGCCGGGGCCTCGGATTGGGAACGCACCCAGCTGCTGGCCTTCCTCACTGGCGTCGACTACGCGGGTCTCGCCGACCCCGAGACCCCGCTTGCCGACCTCGAGGGGGAGCTGAGACGGGTGGGGGCTAGCGCCATCGTGCTCTGGCCTGGCGATCCGACGCGGGAAGGCACCCCTGGCACCCCGCCGCGTGCGGCCCCAGCGGGGGGCGACCCGGTGTTGGAACGGCTCGGCGGGTAGGCCTCCCGCGGGTACAAGGCGGGACGGCGTGCGGCAACACCCCGGTGTCCTCCACCACAAAGCAGCTCGGGCGCCTACGGTAGATCGTGTGATACAGCACCCCAAGCCCCAGCCGAGGGTCGTGATCGTGTCGGTGCAGGGCAGGCCGGGCCTCAACCCGGTCGCGCTGGCGGATCTGGATGCGGTCGCCGAGGTCAGCGTCATCGCGCGCGGAGACCTGCCGGCCATGACGCGCCCCGAGGCCGTCGACCTGCTCGGCGAGGCCGACATCGTCGGCCTTACCCCCAAGGTCACCCCACCGATGGACGAGGCCCTGCTTGCGCAACTGCCGCGCCTGCGAGCGGTGGGGCTGCACGCCACCGGCACCGATATGTACGATCTGGCGGCGTTTCGCCGGCACGGGGTGCAACTGGCAACGCTGCCCGATTACAGCACGACGTCGGTAGCCGAGCACGCCATGGCCATGTTGTTGTCCCTCTCCCGACGAGTTCACCTGGGCAACGATCGATCGCGTGGCCTCGTGCCGCCACAGACGTCGCTGCGCGGCTTTGAGCTCTCCGGCAAGACGGTAGGGATCGTCGGCTACGGCCGCATCGGTCAGCTCATCGGTCGCTTGAGCGCCGCGTTCGGGATGTACGTGATCGCCTCCGATCCACGCCCCGACAAGGAACCTGGGGTCACCTATTTGTCGATGAAGGAGCTGCTGAGCTGCAGCGACGTGGTCGTCGTGGCCTGTTCGCGCCATCACCTCGAGCCGCCGCTCCTGCTGTCCGCGGAGCTTGACCTTCTGCCGCTTGGCGCATCGCTGGTCGTCATCAGCCGCGCCGCGGTGGTGGACACCAACGCCGCCGCCGATGCCATCCGTTCGGGCCGCCTGCGTGGCTACGCCGTCGACGACGCCGTGGTCGACCCCCACCGCGACGGCGACCTGCTCGCCGAGGGCCGAATCGTCCAGACCGGTCACTCCGCCTGGTGGAGCGATGAGGTGTTGACCCGCGGAGCCATCCACTGGGTCGAATCGCTACGAGCGCTGGCCGTCGGCGCGCCGGTGAACCTCGCTGCCGACGCTGCGCCCGAAGTGCCCCACATCGGCCGACGGGTCGCCTAGTGCTGTCATGCCCACCAATCGAACAGATATTGGATTGCGAGAGGGTGGACGACTTTTTCACCCGCGGCCGGCGAAGGGCATCTCGCTGGCGGTGATGGTGACGAAGTTGGGGGTGGCCGACGGCGGCAGGCTGGCCATCCAGGCCACCGCGCGGGCGGCCTCGGCGACGTCGAACGTCGGCTCTTGGCGGACGCTGCCGTCGGCCTGCGTGCTGCCCTGGCTGATGCCGGCGGTCATGTCCGTGGCGGTGTTGCCGATGTCGATCTGGCCACACGTGATGCCGAAGCCGCGCCCGTCGAGGTTCGTGCTCTTGGTGAGCCCGGTGACGGCGTGCTTGGTGGCGGTGTAGGCCGAACTTCCGGGGCGCGGCGTCTGGGCCGAGATGGAGCCGTTGTTGATGATGCGGCCGCCTTGCGGGGTTTGCGCCTTCATGACCCCCACGGCCGCCCGGGTGCACAGCATCGTGCCGGTGAGGTTGACCGCGACGACGTCGTTCCACTCGCTGAGCGAGATCTCGTCCACCGGCGCGCTGCGGCCGAACGTCCCGGCGTTGTTGAACAACAGGTCGACGCGGCCAAGGTGGTCGACGACGGCGGCGAAGGCGGCCTCGACACTGTCGGGATCGGTGACGTCGAGAGTGACCGCGAGCACCCGGGACCCGGCGTCCGCGGCACCGGTCCCGGCGGATTGGCGCACCCACTCCTCGACGACGGCGGCATCGCGGGCGCACGCCGCCACCCGCCAGCCCTGATCGAGCAGGGCCATCGCGACCGCCCGGCCGATCCCCCGGCCGGCACCCGTGACGACCGCCACGCCGACGGGCGGGGAGGCGGAGGGGTGGTCGCCGGCTCCGCTGTCTACCGGACGCGTCGAGATGTTCACCAGAACTCCTAATCCGTTGCCACCAGGATCGCAGATGTCGATTTTGACCACCTCCGGACCTCAGTGGTGCACGTCACAGTAGCGTGGGGTTCACCGCCCCTTGACAACATGGACAAAAGGGCGTTGTATATCAACAACGGAAAAGTTATTCCATATCGCGGAGTTTGAGGGTTCGAGCTGACTGGCTCGTTAGAACCTCCGATCCGCGGGTGGATTCCCCACCGACAGGCAACGACGCCGCACTTTAGCCCGTCGTTTGGCTGTCCCAAGAACCGAGAAGGGTTCCTATGGAGCTGAGCGAGTTCAACCGCACCGATGAGCAGACAGCGCGCTCGGTGATCACCCCGTGCCTCGACATCACGCGCTGGGTTGACGCCATCGTCGCCGCTCGGCCCTACGAGAGCGTCGAGGTCGCCATCGAACTGGCCCAGCTGGCCGCCAACCCCTTCACCGCCGAAGAAGTGGACGCCGCGCTCGCCCACCATCCGCGAATCGGTGAGAAGGCGGCCGGAGATTCGGCCGAAGCCGATCTGTCTCGCGGCGAGCAGGCCAGCCTCAGCACCGACGAGCAGGTCCAAGCCGATCTCCTGGCCGGTAACCGGGCCTACGAAGAGAAATTCGGCCAGGT
>JBBSOW010000032.1:0-31947 GCA_038259365.1 Propionibacteriales bacterium | reverse complement strand
CCGGTCTGGCCTTTCTTGACCTCTACGCCGGCAGTGGGGCGGTGGGTCTGGAAGCGGCGAGCCGCGGCGCCAACCCCGTACTCCTCGTCGAGGCCGATCGCCGCACCGCGGAACTGGTCGGCCGCAACGCCCGCCAGTTGGGACTCGGCGTCGCGGTGCGGCCCGAGCGCGTCGAAAGAGCACTGGCGAACGGCGCCGAACGCCCCTGGGACGTCATCTGGCTCGATCCGCCCTATGAGGAGCCCACCGAGAACATCAACGAACTGCTGAACGTCGTGGTAAACAACGGCTGGCTGGCCGTGAACGGGCTCGTGATCATGGAGCGCCCCACCCGCGGTGCGGCTCCCGCCAGCCCGACCCTGGCCGAGACGTGGTCGCGCCGATACGGTGAAACCACGATCTATTACGCGATGCGAGGGGAACGAGTATGAGGGTGATCTGCCCGGGGTCCTTCGATCCGGTGACGCTCGGGCACCTCGATATCGTGACGCGGGCCGCCAACCTGTTCGACGAGGTGATGGTCGGAGTCGGCACCAACACCGCGAAGAACAGCCTGTTCACGCCGGCAGAACGCATCGAGCTGATGCGGACTTCGGTCGCCGACCTGCCCGGCGTCGAGGTGCGCTCGGTGTCGGGCCTGATGGTGGACTTCTGCCTCGAACACGAGATTACGGCCATCGTGAAGGGCCTGCGGTTCGCCGCCGATTTCGACCACGAGTTGCAGATGGCGCAGATGAACGCCCGCCTGAGCACCACTGCGGGAGCCACCCATCCGGCCGTGGAGACCATCTTGTTGCCGACGTCGGCCGAATACGCGTTCATCTCCTCGACCCTCGTCCGCGAGATCGCGACCCTGGGCGGGGATGTCACGGCCTTCGTCCCCGACGTGGTGACCGAAGCCATCCGAGCCCGCGCCGCCTCCCGCTGACCCCCGGCGGGAGTACCAGCGAGGAGTTGGGCGGCGCCAACCGGCGGACTACCATGACTAAGCTGAGAAGTTGTCCGATGAGCTCGAAGAGGAGGATCTGTGAAGTCCAAACAACGGCTGCCCGACACCCGCTCGGGCTTGGTCCTGAGCACCCACGAGGTGGCTCGTCGCGCGGGAACCATGAAAGAAGTGCGCTCGGTCGTGGACGCGCCCGTTGGAATCGGTATCGACGTGATCGAGGTGCCGGCGGGTTCACCGGTGGACCTCGATCTGCGGCTGGAGAGCGTCGTCGAGGGGGTGCTCGTCTCGGGCGTTGCCGCCATGACGGCGGAGGGCGAGTGTGCTCGTTGCCTGACCCCGGTGAAACAGCAGCTCGACGTGGATGTCCAAGAGCTGTACCTCTACCCCGACGTCGAAGACGACGACGAGGAGGCCTGCCGCCTCGCCGGCGACCTCATCGACCTCGAACCGTTGCTCCGCGACGCGGTTGTCCTCGAACTGCCCTTCACCCCGCTGTGTCGAGCCGACTGTGCCGGGTTGTGTGTGGAGTGCGGGGCGGATCTGAATGCCGATCCCGAGCACGATCACGGCGACGCCGTCGACCCCCGGTGGGGCGATCTCGCGGGCTGGGAGCGGGGAAACGAGTCCGCCGAGCGGCGCTGATCGGAGGAAAGAGGGTCAACGGCCGGTTTCGTAGTACGATGTCTGGTCGCTGGTCCTGCAGTGAAGGCATGACCATAGACGACGCCGTTTGAGTCAACCGACTTCGAGGCAATGTATGAGGAGTAGAAGTGGCAGTCCCGAAGCGCAAGATGTCGCGCAGCAACACCCGGCACCGCCGTGCGCAGTGGAAAATGAGCGCACCGCAGCTCGTCGTGTGCGCCAACGCGGCGTGCAAGCAACCGCACCTACCGCACACCGCGTGTGGCGCCTGTGGCCAGTACGGCCCGCGTGGCGCTCGTCGGCAGGTGCTGGAATCCTGAGCTGATGGCGCCGCTCGATCCTGGCGCCAAGCACCCGGGGGGTGTGAGCGCCTCGGAAGTCCTTGTGGAGCTGGGTTATCCGATCGATACCCAGCTGTACACCCTTGCCCTGACGCATCGGTCCTACGCCTACGAAAACGGCGGCCTCGTCCCCAACGAGCGCCTGGAATTTCTGGGTGATGCCGTGCTCGGCATCGTGGTGACCGCATACCTGTATCGCTCCTTCCCCGCTAGCTCGGAAGGGGAACTGGCTAAGCTGCGGGCGGCCGTGGTCAACGCGCGGGCCCTGGCGGGGGTAGCCCGTTCCCTCGGATTGGGGCAGGAGATACGGCTGGGCAAGGGTGAGCTGACCACCGGCGGTACGGACAAGATGTCGATCCTGGGCGACGTGGTGGAGGCCGTCATCGGCGCGATCTATCTCACTCACGGCCTCGACGGCGCCGCCGCCTTCATCCACCGCCTCTTCGATCCGTTGGTGGCCGAGGCCGCCACCTTGGGGGCTGGGCGCGACTGGAAGACGAGCCTGCAAGAACTCGCGTCGGTGCACGGGCTGGGCGTGCCGAGCTACGACATCAACTCCGAGGGCCCCGATCACGACAAGGTCTTCCACGCCATGGCTATCGTGGGCGAGTCCAGCTTTGGCCCCGGCACCGGGCCCAGCAAGAAATGTGCCGAGCAGCAAGCAGCGCAGGCGGGCTTCCAGGCCCTCAGCGAGCACACCCTGCCAGCGGCGGATCAAATCTCCAGCCAGCAGATGGCCCCGGGGGATGCCTGAACTACCCGAGGTCGAGGTCGTGCGGCGCGGACTGGAGCCCCACCTCACCGGGCGCACGATCACCGGCGTGCACGTGCTGCACCCCAGGCCCGTCCGCCGCCACCTGGGCGGACCGGCCGACTTCGAAGTGACGCTCACCGGCAGGACGTTCGGGATCCCGCGACGCCGCGGGAAGTACCTGTGGCTACCGCTAGCCGATGGCGACGCGATCTTGGCCCACCTCGGCATGAGCGGCCAGTTTCGCCTGGCGGGGCCCGAAACCGAGCTGGTCCGCAACACCAGGATCCGTTTCGCCTTGGACTCGGGGATGGAGCTCCACTTCGTCGATCAACGCATGTTCGGCGGTCTTTCGCTGGCCTTCGACGGCGCCGAACTGCCCGGCGAGGTGGCCCACATCGGCCGGGACCTGTTCGATTCCGAGGCCGACATCCCCGCCATCGCCCGCCGCGTCCGCGCCCGCAAGACTGGTATCAAGCGCGCGATGCTGGACCAGACGCTCACCTCCGGGATCGGGAACATATACGCCGACGAAGCGCTGTGGACCTCGCGGCTGCACTACGCCCGCGCCACCGACACGTTGCCCCTGCCACGCATCCGGAACCTGATGCACGACGTCCGTGAGGTGATGGCGGCCGCGCTCGCCCAGGGCGGCACCTCCTTCGATTCTCTCTACGTGAACGTCAACGGGGAGAGCGGTTACTTCAGCCGCGATCTGGCGGTCTACGGCCGCCAAGGTCTCCCGTGCAGACGGTGCGGCAGCGCCATCGTGCGCGAGCCGTTCATGAACCGCTCCTCCTACCGCTGTCCGCGCTGCCAGCGCCGCCCGAAGGATCTGCGCAGATGATCGGGCGATCGGTTAGGCTGGCGCTCTTGTGAAGCGCATTCGGGATTACGTGATGGTCCGCCACCGCCACAACTGGATCCAGTTGTTCAGGTTCGGGTTGGTGGGCGGCTCCGGCGTCCTCGTCAACATGGTGGTGGCCATCATCGCCAACAAGCTCGGCCCCAACGCGCACGAGGTGGCGGTGGATC
This sequence comes from Propionibacteriales bacterium, assembly GCA_038259365.1. Classification (GTDB taxonomy): domain Bacteria; phylum Actinomycetota; class Actinomycetes; order Propionibacteriales; family Propionibacteriaceae; genus JBBSOW01. Next base: position 28,229 of record JBBSOW010000032.1, on the reverse strand, counting down.
TACCGCTGACGGTGTTCAACGTTCGCTGGTACCACGTGTTCGCCACGATCGCCTTCTTCGTGGCGAACTTCTGGAACTTCCAGCTCAACCGACGCTGGACCTTCCGAAGCTCCAAGTACGCCGCCTGGGCCCGGGAGTATTGGCCGTTCTTGGCGGTCGGGCTGATCGGTTGGGCGGTCGGTCTCATCATCATTACCGTGCTCATCAAGCCGGAATCCCCGTTGGCGTTGCCGGCCTGGTTCGACGACACGACCGGCTTTCGGACCCGCTTCTACTGGGCCCAGCTGATCTCGATCGCCGTGGTCACCCCGCTGTCGTTCGTCGTCAACAAGATGTGGACGTTCGCCAGCGTCCGCGGCCAACACAAGCTGGGCAAGTCAGAACAGGGCGAGGTGACGTCGGACTCGTCACTGGAGACACGCTGACGTGCACCTGAAATCGCTGACCCTTCGCGGGTTCAAGTCCTTCGCCTCGGCCACCACCCTCAACTTCGAGCCCGGTATCACCTGCGTGGTCGGGCCAAACGGCTCCGGCAAGTCCAACGTCGTCGATGCCCTCAGCTGGGTGATGGGCGAGCAGGGCGCCAAGTCGCTTCGCGGCGGCAAGATGGAAGACGTCATCTTCGCCGGCACCTCGGGCCGGGCGCCGCTCGGCCGGGCCGAGGTCGTGCTCACCATCGACAACTCCGACGGCGCGCTGCCGATCGAGTACGCCGAGGTGACGATCGCTCGCACGATGTTTCGCAACGGCGGATCCGAGTACGCCATCAACGGTCACGCGGCCCGGCTGCTCGACGTCCAAGAGCTGCTCAGCGATTCCGGCATCGGCCGGGAGATGCACGTCATCGTGGGCCAGGGTCAGCTGGATTCGATCCTGCAGGCCACGCCCGAGGGTCGCCGCGGCTTCATCGAGGAGGCGGCGGGGGTACTAAAACACCGCAAGCGCAAGGAAAAGGCCCTGCGCAAGCTCGAATCCACCGAGGGCAACCTCAACCGCCTCGCGGATCTGATCTCGGAGATTCGCCGCCAGCTCAAGCCCTTGGGGCGCCAGGCGGAGGTGGCGCGGAAAGCCGCGGTCATTCAGCTCGAGGCGCGTGACGCCCGGGCCCGCCTGATCGCCGACGACCTCACCCAAGCCTGTTTGAGCCTGCGGTCCGAGCTGGCGGATGAGGAGCGGCTCAAGGCGCGGCGCCTCGAGGTGGAGGGGTCCAAGCTGTCGGCCCGCCAAGCCGAGGGTGAAGCCGAACGAGCGCTGGCGCGATCCCAGCCGGAGCTGGCGGCCGCCCAGGAGGCCTGGTACGGGTTCGCCGCGCTCAAGGAGCGCATCGCCTCCACCGCATCGATAGCCGCGGAGCGGGTTCGCTACGCCGAGCGGCAGCCGCAGGACGCCCGCCAAGGGCGAGATCCGGCCGCCACCGAACTCGAGGCCCAACAGGTTCGAGCCCAGGAGGACGCGCTCCAGGCTGAGATCCGCCTGTGCGCGGAGTCGTTGAACGAGGCGAGCGCCGCCCGCGCCAAGCTCGAGACCGAGCACCGCAACGCCGAGCAGCGCCACGCCGCCCAGATCCGTGCCGTGGCGGATCGTCGGGAGGGTCTGGCCCGGCTACGCGGCCAGGTGAACGCGGTGCGGTCGCGCACCGAGGCCGCGGGGGAAGAGATCGGGCGACTCGAGCACACGCGCGATCAGAGCCGTGACAGATTGGAGAAATCCAAGAAGGCCTTCACCGCCTTGGAGTCTACGATCGCCGGCCTCGACGACGGCGAGCTCGGCCTGGATACCGACCACGAACGGGCCGCCGAACGGCTGGCCGAGGTGAGCGAGCAACTGGACCGGCTGCGCAAAGAAGAGCAGGCGGCGGCCCGGCACCAGGCCGCTGCCGGCGCCCGGCTCGAGGCGTTGAAGCTTGGATTGGAGCGGCGAGACGGCTCCGCCGCCCTATTGGCGGCCACGGACCGGCTCGACGGATTGTTGGGAACCGTGGCCGGGCTCGTCAGCGTCGAAGCCGACTACGAGGCGGCGGTGGCGGCCGCGTTCGGCGCGGCGGCCGACGCGGTGGCGGTGCGCGGCAACGACGCGGCCGTGGGCGCGATCGAGCTCTTGAAATCCGAGGATCTGGGTCGGGCCGCCTTGGTGTTGGCCGGGGACGGCCGGGAGACCGAGGCCGCCTGGCCCGCGCTGCCGGCGGGTGCCCGCTACGCCGCCGACGTCGTGACCTGCTCGCCCGCGCTGCGCCCCGCCGTGGTGCGGATCCTGCGCAAGGTCGCCATCGTCGACGACATCGCCGCCGCCCGCGCGTTGATCGATCAGCTCGGCGACGTGATGGCCGTCGCCCTCGACGGAACCGTGCTGAGCGCCTGGTTCGCCGCCGGTGGGTCGCAATCGGGGCCGAGCCTGCTGGAGATCCAGGCCGCCGTCTCCGAGGCGGAGAAGAAGGCGACCGACGCCGAGCACGCCGTCCAACGGTTGCGGTTCGGCGCCGCCGAACTCGCCGAGGCCCAAGCGGCGGCGCAGTCGATGGTGGAGGATTCGCTGGCCCGGTTGAACGAATCCGACGCCGCGCTCGCCGCCTTGGCCGAAGAGCTGGCCCAGCACACGAGCGTGATCCGCTCCGCCGACGCAGAATCCAACCGGCTGGTCCAGGCCATCGCGCGGGCCGAGCAGGCCCGGCTGAGCGACATCGCCGGGTTGGCCGAGTTGGAGGAGCGCCTCGCCCTGGCCGCCGAGGACGCCGAGCACTCCACCACGGCTGAGCCCGATTCGAGCGAGCCCGCAGCCCTCGCCGAGCAGGCCCGGCTGGCCCGCGGCAGCGAGATGGACGCCAGGCTCGCCCTGCGCACCGTGGAGGAGCGCGCGCGAGCGCTGGCCGGGCGGGCGGATTCGCTGACACGGGCTGCCGAGAACGAGCGCCGGGCCCGACGCGAGGCCGAACTTCGGCGCGCCCAGGCCGACGCCGAGGCTGCCGTCGCGAAATCGGTGCAGGCGGCCACCGGTTGGTTGCTGGAGCGGGTGGCGCGGGCCAGCGAGCGGGCGGCGGCCCAGCGGCTCGCCGCCGAATCCGAGCGTCAGCGGGCCGAGGAGGCGTTGTCTCGGCATCGCTCACAGGTCCGCCAGCTATCGGCCGAGTTGGATCGGCTCGTCGACGTCGTGCACCGCGACGAACTGGCGCGCACCGAGCAGCGGATGCGCGTGGCCGGCCTGGAGGAGAAGGCCCTGAGCGACCTCGGCCTGGACCCCGCGACGTTGCTCGCCGAGTACGGACTGGAACTGAGCATTCCCGTCCTCACCCGGCCCGACGGCAGCGCTCTGACCGAGGACGACGAGACGCCAGAGCCGATCCCGTTCGTGCGCGCCGAGCAAGAAAGGCGGCTGCGGGCCGCCGAGCGGAACCTGGCTGTACTCGGCCGGGTAAACCCGCTGGCGCTGGAGGAATTCGACGCCATGTCCGAACGGCACGCGTTCCTGGCCGAACAGCTCGAGGATCTGCGCCAGACCCGCAAGGATCTGGCCGACATCATCGTCGAAGTGGATAACCGCGTGGAGCAGGTGTTCGCGCAGGCCTACGTCGACGTCGAGGCCGCCTTCGAGCGGGTGTTCGAGCGGTTGTTCCCCGGGGGTGAGGGCAGGCTGGTGCTCACCGAACCCGGTCAGTGGCTCACCACGGGCGTCGACGTGGAGGCCCGGCCACCGGGCAAGAAGGTGAAGCGGCTCTCGCTGCTTTCGGGCGGCGAGCGCTCGTTGGTCGCGGTGGCCTTCCTCGTGGCGCTGTTCATCGCCCGGCCGAGCCCGTTCTACATCCTGGACGAAGTGGAGGCGGCGCTGGACGACACCAACCTGGGCCGCCTGCTCAACATCTATGAGGAACTGCGCGAGAACAGCCAACTGCTGGTCATCACCCACCAAAAGCGCACCATGGAGATCGCCGACGCCCTCTACGGGGTCACGATGCGCGGCGACGGCGTCTCGGCCGTGATCAGTCAGCGGCTTCGCGAGGACTCGACCGCCTAGGACCCTGGTTCGCGCTTGCCGAATCGGGTTCGCTGTCGGCCCCCTCAGGGCCAGCCGGCTGTGAGCGGTTTCATAGCGACGGCTCCGCGGTTTCACACGGTTTCCTCAGCGTCGCCACGCTACCATGAGGCCGAGCATGAGATGTCGGCAGGATCGCCTGGTTCTTAACAGTCCAAGGAGTCTCGGAGATCGCGTGCGCGTCGTCACGCTTGTTCTTTCCCCAGGAGTAGTCAATGGAAACCGTCATCGTGTTCATGTTGGTGATGCTGATCGCCGCCGTCGCCGTAACCGCCGTCGTGGCCGTCGGCATGAAGGGTCGCGGCAGTGCTCGGGCCCCCGAGATTGCCAGCTTCCTCGCCCGGGCCGCCCGGCATCTCAACGGCGACGCCGAAGCGCCGAAGCGGGTTGCGCACCTCTTTCGCTGAGACCCCTAAGATGAGCGGGTGGAAACCTACCTCTATCTCGCCCTGGCCGTTTCGATGGTCGCCATCTTCGGAGGCGCCCTCCTCCTTGGCGCACTCAATCGGGGACAGCGCGGCATCGGCGGTGAGACCCGCCGCGAGCTCGACGGCTCCCCGGGTGTCCGGCCCGGAGAAGACTCCGGCGGTTCGCTGGCTCTCAAGGAGCGGCCCACCAGGACCGACGCGGATCTTGATGGCGTCGTCGTCGACGAGCCCGGTGCGCCGGTCGGCCTGCAGCCTGAGCTGGACACCCCCGAGAGCGCGACCTCGCGCCTGGTCCGCCTTCGTCGGCGCCTGGCGGGGCAGAACAACGCCCTGTCTCGTGGGCTGCTCGCCTTGCTTTCTCGCGAACGCCTCGACGAGGACTCCTGGGAGGACTTCGAGGACACCCTGATCGGCGCGGATCTGGGCGTCGGCCCGACCTCCGAACTGGTAGGAGCGCTGCGCGCCAAGCTCCGCGTGGACGGGGTGGCCGATGGCGCCGAGGCCAAGGCGATCTTGCGGGCCGAGTTGCTCAAGCTCGTCGATCCGAGCCTGGACCGTGCCCTCGCCACTCAACCCAGTCTGACCGGCGGGACGGCCACCCCTGCCGTGATCATGGTTGTTGGCGTCAACGGCACCGGTAAGACCACGACAGTCGGCAAGCTGGCCCGGGTGCTCGTCGCCGAAGACAAGGACGTGCTCCTCGGCGCCGCTGACACGTTCCGCGCGGCGGCCGCCGATCAGCTCGAGACCTGGGGCAACCGTGTCGGCGTGCCCACCGTGCGCGGCCCCGAGGGTGCCGACCCCGCGAGCGTCGCCTTCGACGCCGTCAGGGCGGGTATCGAGGTGGAGGCCGACGTCGTCATGATCGACACCGCCGGCCGCCTGCACACCAAGACGGGGCTGATGGACGAGCTCGGCAAGGTCAAGCGCGTCATCGAAAAGGCCGCCCCCGTCGGGGAGGTGTTGCTCGTCCTCGACGCCACCACCGGGCAGAACGGTCTCACCCAGGCCCGCATCTTCCGCGATGTCGTCGATGTCACCGGCATTGTCCTCACCAAGCTCGACGGGTCCGCCAAGGGCGGCATCGTGGTGCAGGTGCAGCGCGAGCTGGGCGTCCCGGTCAAGCTGATCGGCCTGGGGGAGGGCGTCGATGACCTGGCGCCCTTCGACCCGGTTTGGTTCGTCGACGGGCTCATGGGCACCACCACGCAGTAGCGTGGAACGAACAGACTTTTGATTTAAGGGAGATTCGGTGTTCGACACACTGCAAGATCGGCTAGCGGCCACCTTCAAGAACCTGCGGGGGAAGGGCCGGCTGACGGAGGCCGATATTGACGCCACCGCGCGCGAGATCCGGATCGCTCTGCTCGAGGCCGACGTCAACCTCGGCGTGGTCAAGGAGTTCGTGGCGGCCGTCAAGGAGCGGGCCCGCGACGCGGAGGTCAGCCAGGCGTTGAACCCCAGCCAGCAGATCGTCAAGATCGTCAACGACGAGCTGGTGAGCATCCTGGGCGGGGAAACCCGCACGATCCGCTACGCGAAGAAGCCGCCGACCGTCATCATGTTGGCGGGCCTGCAGGGCGCGGGAAAGACCACCTTGGCGGGCAAGCTCGCCAAATGGTTGCGCGGACAGGGCCACTCCCCGTTGCTCGTGGCCGCCGACCTCCAGCGGCCGAACGCCGTCAACCAGCTCCAGGTCGTCGGCGAGCGCGCCGGGATCCACGTCTTCGCCCCCGAGCCCGGCAACGGCGTGGGCGATCCGGTGGCGGTCGCCCGCGACTCCATGGGTTACGCCGAGCAGAAGCTCTACGACGTCGTCATCGTCGACACCGCCGGCCGCCTGGGCATCGACGCCGAGCTGATGGCCCAGGCCGCCAACATCAAGGCGGCGGTCGACCCCGACGAGACGCTGTTCGTCGTCGACGCCATGATCGGCCAGGACGCCGTCAACACCGCCAAGGCGTTCGCCGAGGGCGTGGACTTCGACGGCGTCGTGCTCACCAAGCTGGACGGCGACGCTCGCGGCGGCGCGGCGCTCTCGATCGCGCGCGTCATCGGCCGGCCCATCATGTTCGCCTCCAACGGCGAGAAGGTCGACGAGTTCGACACGTTTCACCCCGACCGGATGGCCTCGCGCATCCTCGGGATGGGCGACATGCTCACCCTCATCGAGCAGGCCGAAAAGTCCTTCGACGCCGAGCAGTCGGCCAAGGCCGCGGCCAAGCTGACCGGCGGCGGCGGCGACTTCGGCCTGCAGGACTTCCTGGAGCAGATGCAGGCGGTGCGCAAGATGGGCCCGCTGTCGAAGATCTTCGGCATGCTTCCCGGCATGGGTGAGATGAAGGATCAGATCAACAACATCGACGAGCGCGAGATCGACCGCATCGAGGCCATCATCTACTCGATGACCCCGCTGGAGCGGGAGAATCCTAAGGTTCTCAACGGCTCCAGGCGTTCCCGCATCGCGGCTGGTTCGGGGGTGCAGGTGTCCGACGTCAACTCCCTGGTGGACCGGTTCTTCGAGGCGCGCAAGATGATGAGCTCGCTGGCCTCGGGAAAGATGCCGGGCGTGGGCGGTATGCCCGGCATGGGTGGTGGAGCGGCGCGCAAGCAGCAGCAGAAGAAGCCCAAGAAGGGCGGCAAGAGGGTGTCGGGGAATCCGGCCAAGAGAGCCGCCGGCCCGCAGAATGGCCCGGGTGCTCCCGCGGAGAACCCGTTCGGCCAGTCGGCGCCGCAGAGCCCCGAGGACATGGAGAAGGCGATGTCGGACTTCGAGTTGCCGCCGGAGCTGGCGAAGATGTTCAAGCAGAACGGCCGCTAGCCGGGCGATCACACCACCGCGGGCCTAGCCGATCTGCGGAAACTCCTTGCGTGCCGTGTCGGCGATCTGCTTCATCATGTAGGCGTCCACGCCGGCGCCGACGAGGCCACCGGCCAGCGGGATGCCGCGGCCGAGCTTGGACAGCCCCTTCTCGCCGACGGACTTCAGCAGCTGGAAGCCGACGGCCTTGTTGACCAACATCAGGGCGGGCTTGGGTAGCTGGCCCATGGCGAGGTTGGAGACGGCGCCGGTGCCGACCGCGACGCCGGCCTTGCTCAAGATCGCGTCGGCGTCCGAACCCACCAGGGCGAGCAGGATGGCGGTGCGGATGTGGGGATCCTCGGTGTCGTATCCGCGCAGGTGAGCGATGGCGCCGACCATCCGGGTGGCTTGCAGGTAGAACTCCAACACGTTGACCGGCAGGGCCACCGGCATGGTGACGAAGCCGCCCAGGCTGGTCACGAAACCGCCCGCCGCGCCGCCGATGTAGCCCGAGCGAACCACCTTCTCGATGGCGTCCTCGACCGACTCCGTCGAGTCGCGGGCGTCCTCGGCGACCTCGACGGCCGACTTCACCGGGCCCTTGCCGTCGAGCCCGTGGTCGAGGATGTTCTGCACCAACTTGTAGACCGCGCCGCGCTCGGCATCCCCGTCCTGTGCCTCGTCCAGCGCCGAGCGCGTCACGTAGTACTCGGACTTGTTGCCGGTGAGTAGGTCGAAGATTCCCATGTGCTTCCCTTTCGTGGAGTAGGCCCATCTTGCCAGTTCCAGCCAACGCCCTTCCGCGTCGGCCCGACCGCCCGCCGCGGGGCCGACCGTTGGCGGCCCCGCCCTCGTTGGTAGCTTGGTCAGCGTTGGAAAAACGATCAACGGGCGGCAAGGGGGCGAGCTTGACGGGTACAGCGGCGGGCACACCCGGTTCCCACGCCAAGGTGAGCATCCGTGATGTCGCGGCCGAGGCGGGCGTCTCGCCGACGACGGTCTCGCACGCCCTCAACGATGTGGGCACGGCGCGGATCAGTGAGCAGACCCGCCAGCGGGTCCGCGAGACCGCCGACAGGTTGGGTTATCGGGCCAGCCGGGTCGCCCGCGCCCTGCGTACCCAACGCACCCAGCTCGTCGGCTTCCTCACCGATCACGTCGCCTCCAGTCCCAACGCGGGCGCGATGATCGTCGGAGCCCAGCAGGTGCTCAGCGCCCGAGACATGACAATGCTGCTGCTCAACTCTGGTGACACGGCCGAGGAAGAGGACCGCCACGGCGAAACCTTGGCGCAACAACAGGTCGATGGAGTGCTCATCGCGCCGATGTTCCACCGCCGCGTGCGGATCCCACCGGCGATCGGCCACCTTCCCATCGTCATCGCCAACGGCCAATCCGGCGAGCCCGGGAGACCCGCCGTGGCCCCCGACGAGGAACTCGGCGGGTTCACCGCCGTCGAGCTGTTGATCGACGCCGGTCACCGGCGAATCGGGTTCGCCCAGCACTGCGACGACCTGCCGGCCACCCACGGCCGCCTCGCCGGCTACCGGCGCGCGCTCGCCCAGGCGGGAATCGAGTTCGATCCCGACTATGTCGCCCTCAACGAGACCGACGTGCTCGGCGGGTACGAATCCACCCATCGCCTGCTCGATCTCCCCACCCCGCCTACGGCGATCTTCTGCTTCAACGACCGCACGGCCATGGGCGCCTACCGAGCCGTGTGGGAGCGGGGGTTGGCGGTGCCCGACGACGTCTCCATCGTCGGTTTCGACAACCATCCCTTGATCGCCGACGGGCTCTTTCCTGGTCTGACCAGCCTCGAACTGCCGCACTTTGAGATGGGCAAGCGGGCCGCGGAGAAGCTGTTGGCGATCCTCGACGACCCGAGTGCCGCCAGCTCCATGCCCGAGGTGGAGTTGTTGCCGTGCCCGCCCATGCTCCGAGATTCGGTGGGGCCGCCGCGCTGACCCCGCGTCTCGCTAATCTAGGCGCATGGGCCTGCTCCACGATCACGAACACGCCGCGGTGGACCCGGTGCTCGACGCGGACCGAGGCCCGTTGCGGTTGCGCGCGGTGATTGTGCCGGGCACCGAACCCGAAGATCTGTGGATCGAGCGAGGAGTCCTCGTCGAGGGGCCCTTGGCGAGGGCCACCGACATCACCCCGACCGCCGCCCGGGGTTACGGCTACGTGCTGCCTGGCCTGGTGGACGCGCATTGTCACGTCGGGTTGGACGCCCACGGGGAGGTGGACCGCCCGACCAGCGAGGCGCAGGCCGTGAGGGATCGCGACGCGGGCGCCCTCCTGCTGCGCGATGCCGGATCGCCGGCCGACACGCGCTGGATCGATGACCGCGAGGACCTACCGAAGATCATCCGCGCCGGAAGACACCTGGCTCGCCCCAAGCGCTACATCCGCAACTTCGCCGAGGAGATCGACCCGGCCGAACTGGTGGCCGCGGTCGAGCGCCAGGTGGCTCGCGGCGACGGCTGGGTCAAGCTGGTGGGGGACTGGATCGATCGTTCGACGGGCGACCTCGGCCCGTTGTGGCCGGCCGAGACGGCCGCTCGGGCCATCGCGCGGGCTCACGAGCTGGGGGCCCGAGTCACCGCTCACGTCTTCGGCGAGCAGGCGCTCGGCGAGCTGCTCGACGCCGGCATCGACGGGATAGAGCACGGTTCGGGGCTCACCGACGAGACGATCGAGAAGATGGCCGCCAACCGGGTGGCTCTGGTGCCCACCATGATCCAGCTCGAGAACTTTCCCGCCTTCGCCGACGCCGGGCAGGCCAAGTTCCCCCGCTACGCCGCCCACATCCGCGATCTGTACGCCCGCCGCTGGGAGACTTACGGCAAGGCCTGCGAGGCGGGGATCGCCATCTTCGCCGGCACCGACGCCGGGGGACAGCTCCCGCACGGGCTCGTCGGCCAGGAGATCGGCCTACTTGCCAAGATCGGCGGCGCCGAGTTCGCCCTCGGCGCCGGCTCCTGGCGCGCCCGCGAGTGGTTGGGCCGTCCCGGTCTGGAGGTGGGGGACCCGGCCGATCTCGTCGTGTACGCCGAGGATCCCCGACGAGACATCTCGGCCGTCCGCCATCCCGAGGTGGTCATCTTGCGTGGACGGCGGGTCCTGTCTCGCTGACTCGGGCCAGCAGCGTGAACCCCTTGGCAGGTTTCGCCGGCCGGTTGCGGCGAGGAGGAGCGGGGCCGCCTGAGCGACGCCGGCCGCAGGATCACCAAGCACGTGCAGGCTCCGGCGCGCTCGGGTTGTAGCTGGGCAGGCTCGGCCCGGCGCTTCGCGCTCGGTTCATAGCTGCAGCGGGAAGCAGTGCGGCGAGCGGGGCTGGGCGGTTTGAGGAGTGCAGGCGGTCGGTTGGATAAAGCGAGCGCAATTCTGGCAGACTGAGGGATCGCATCTGTGCTTTGCGGCGCCCTCTCAACGCTGCAGGCGCGCAGATTCATCCGAGTGCATGCCCGGTGCCCCACATCGAGGCGGATCACTCACCCGTTCTCCCCGGTCCAATTCGGGGAAATCCATACAGGAGATTCCACCCACGTGGCTGTCAAGATTCGACTGAAGCGACTCGGCAAGATCCGGTCGCCGCACTACCGCATCGTCGTCATGGACTCGCGCGCCAAGCGCGACGGCCGGGCGATCGAAGAGATCGGCAAGTACCACCCGAAGAACAACCCCTCGTTCATCGAGGTGAAATCCGAGCGTGCGCAGTACTGGCTCGGCGTGGGCGCCCAGCCCACCGAGGCCGTCGTGGCGCTGTTCAAGCGCAGCGGCGACTGGCAGCAGTTCTCCGGTGACACCTCCGCCTCGGGTATCGACCCGCAGCCGGAACGCCGGGACAAACTCGCCGCCTACAACGCCGCGGTGGCCGACACCATCGACGCCGGGCTGAGCACGGCGATCTCGGGCAAGAAGAAGTCGGACGACTCAGACAAGACCGACGCCGCCAAGGCCGAAGCCGACAAGCCCGAAGCCGACAAGCCCACCGAGGCGGCGGGCGACACCGAGAAGACCGGGGCCTGATCGTGCTGTCCGCGGCTCTGGAGCACCTGGTACGAGGCATCGTCACCAACCCTGACGATGTCGTGGTCAAGGACAAGGACCTGCGTCGTGGGCGGATGCTCGAGGTGCGCGTGCACCCCGAGGACATCGGCAAGGTGATCGGCCGCCAGGGTCGCACCGCGTCGGCGCTGCGCACCGTGCTCGGCGCCCTGGCCGGGCGTGAGCAGGTCCGCGTCGATTTCGTCGACGTGGATCGGGACCGCGACGGCGGTCGTCGTCGCCGCTGATTCCGGCCCGCTTGCACCCATGATCGACGTGACGGTGGGCCGTATCGGCAAACCCCACGGCATCCGCGGCGAAGTGACGCTCGAGGTTCGTACCGACGAACCCGAGCGTCGTTTTGCTGTGGGGACGCGGTTGCACGCCGAAACCGGTGGCGCGCGGTTCACCGTCGAGTTCGCCCGGTGGCACTCCGGGCGGCTCGTGGCGCGGTTCGTCGAAATACCCGATCGCGACGCCGCCGAGGCCGCCCGCGGCACCATCTTGATGGCCCAGGTGGCCGAGAACGAGCAGCCGTCGGAAGATGACGAGTATTTCGATCGTCAGCTCGTGGGGCTGCGGGCGTTCAGCGTCGAGGGCCGCGAGGTGGGAACGGTCCAGCGGGTGTTGCACCTGCCGGCGCAGGACACGCTGGAAATCGCCACGTCCGACGGGATCCGACTGGTTCCCTTCGTGCGGGCGCTCGTGCCCAACGTCGATCTGGGGGCCGGTCGCTTGGAGATCGTCGAGCTCGAAGGGCTACTCACCGAGCAAGACGGTTGAACATAGGCGTGCCTTACTACGGGCTCGCTTGGATGGCACCCTATATTGAGGGAGTGGCCATAGACACTCTCACTGTTCATCAGCGGGCCCAGCGCTCGACCGTGGTGCTGAAGGCGGTCATGGCCGTGACCGGCCTGATCATGATCGGCTTCCTGCTGGCCCACGCGTTCGGCAACCTCAAGCTCTTCGCCGGCCAGGAGGCCTTCGACGAGTACTCCCATCACCTGCGCGAGATGTTCATGCCGATCCTGCCCTACGGCGGTCTGCTGTGGATCCTGCGTGTGGTCTTGCTCGTCAGCGTGGGCCTTCACATGTATGCGGCCATCACCTTGTCCCTGCGCGCTCGGCGCTCGGTGGGCCTTCGGGGGCGCTACCAAAGCAAGAAGAACCGCGGCGGCACCACGAGCACCTACGCCTCGCGCACGATGCGCTGGGGCGGGGTCATCATCGCCTTGTTCGTGCTCTTCCACATCCTGCACCTCACGCTCAACGTCATCGCCCCCGGTGGCGCCGAGGCCAGCCCCTATCTGCGGACGGTCGTGGGCTTCCAGCAGTGGTGGGTCACCGCCCTGTACATCGTGGCCATGCTCGCCATCGGCTTCCACCTGCGCCACGGGCTGTGGAGCGCCTTCGCCACCTTGGGGGCCAACACCTCCACCGCCGTCCGATCCCGACTCAACAAGCTGTCGATCGCCGTTGCCGTCGTGCTCGTGGTCGGCTTCCTGATCGGCCCCCTAGCCGTCCTGATTGGAGTCATCAAATGACCGCCACGCCCGCCCAGAGCGAGCACGACGCCAATTTCGGCGCGGGGATCAACGTCGACGCCGACGCCCTGTTCGATCTCGGCGAGGAGATCTTCGACACTAAGGCCCCCGACGTCGCCGCGGAGAAGCAGTGGGGGGAGCGTCAGTTCACCGCCAAGCTGGTGAACCCGACGAACCGTCGCAAGCTTCACATCATCATCGTCGGCACCGGCCTGGCTGGCGGCTCGGCGGCCGCCACCCTGGGGGAGGCCGGCTACCAGGTCTCCAGCTTCTGCTACCAGGACAGCCCGCGGCGAGCACACTCGATCGCCGCCCAGGGGGGCATCAACGCGGCGAAGAATTACCGCAACGACGGCGATTCGGTCTACCGGCTGTTCTACGACACGGTCAAGGGCGGCGACTACCGCTCGCGGGAATCCAACGTCTACCGGCTCGCCGAGGTCAGCGTCAACATCATCGACCAGTGCGTCGCCCAGGGGGTGCCCTTCGCCCGCGAGTACGGCGGACTGCTCGATAACCGCTCCTTCGGTGGCGTGCAGGTGCAGCGCACCTTCTACGCCCGCGGCCAGACCGGCCAACAGTTGCTCATCGGGGCCTACCAGGCACTGGAGCGGCAGGTGGCGGCGGGCACCGTCGACATGCACACCCGCCACGAGATGCTCGAGCTGATCGTCGTCGACGGCAAGGCGCGCGGCATCATCGCCCGCGACATGGTCACCGGGGAGATCGAGACCCACTTCGCCGACGCCGTCGTGCTGGCCAGCGGCGGCTACGGCAACGTGTTCTACCTGTCCACCAACGCGATGGGCTGCAACGTCACCGCGTCGTGGCGGGCGCACCGCAAGGGCGCCCTCTTCGCCAACCCCTGTTACACCCAGATCCACCCGACCTGCATCCCCGTCCACGGGGAAACCCAGTCCAAGCTGACGCTGATGAGCGAGTCGCTGCGCAACGACGGCCGCATCTGGGTGCCCAAGAACGGGGAGGACTGCGCGAAGGATCCGCGCGATATCGCCGAAGGCGATCGCGACTACTACCTGGAGCGGATCTACCCCGCCTTCGGCAACCTGGTGCCGCGCGACATCGCCTCGCGCCAGGCCAAGAACATGTGCGACGAGGGCCGCGGCGTCGGCCCCGAGGTGGAGGGCGTGCGGCGCGGGGTCTACCTCGATTTCGCCGACGCCATCGAGCGGCTCGGCCGCAAGAGCGTCGAAGCCAAGTACGGCAACCTGTTCGACATGTACCAGCAGATCACCGGCGATAACCCGTACGAGATGCCGATGCGTATCTACCCCGCGGTGCACTACACGATGGGCGGGGTGTGGGTGGATTACGATCTCCAGACCACCATCCCGGGGCTGTTCGTCGCCGGCGAGGCCAACTTCTCCGATCACGGGGCCAACCGGCTCGGCGCCTCCGCCCTCATGCAGGGGCTGGCCGACGGCTACTTCGTGCTCCCCAACACCATCAACGACTACCTCGCCGCCGCTCCCTTCGACAAGCTCGACACCGACACCCCGGAGGTGGCCGAGGCGCTGGACAGCGTCAACGAGCGCGTGCACAAGCTGCTGTCGATCAAGGGCAGCCGCACAGTCGACACCTTCCACAAGGAACTGGGCAAGATCATGTGGGAGTACTGCGGCATGGAACGCAGCGAGGAGGGCCTGCGCAAGGCCGTAGGCCTGATCCGTCAGCTGCGCAAGGAGTTCTGGGAGGACGTCATGGTGAGCGGGGTGAACGAGCAGCTCAACCAGACCCTGGAGCGGGCCGGCCGCGTCGCCGATTTCCTCGAGCTGGGCGAGCTGATGTGCGTCGATGCCCTACACCGCCGCGAGTCCTGCGGCGGCCACTTCCGCGCCGAGAGCCAGACCGAGGAGGGTGAAGCGCTACGGCACGACGACGAGTACGCCTACGTCGCCGCCTGGGAGTTCACCGGAGCCGGTAACCGGCCGATTCTGCACAAAGAGAACCTGGAATACCACGCGATCGAGATGAAGCAACGGAGTTACAAGTGAGAGTCACACTGCGCATATGGCGTCAGGAGTCGGCCGCGGATGCGGGCAAGATGGCCGAGTACCCGCTCGACGGCGTCACCGAGGACATGTCGTTTTTGGAGATGCTGGATCTGCTCAACGAGCGGCTGACGTTGGAGGGTGAGGACCCAGTCGCCTTCGATTCGGACTGCCGCGAGGGGATCTGCGGATCCTGCGGCGTCGTCATCAACGGGATCCCCCACGGCCGCGCCGAGACCGAGTACGCCACGACGACCTGCCAGCTGCACATGCGCGAGTTCAAAGACGGCGACTCCATCGACATCGAGCCCTGGATGGCCCACTCGTTCCCGGTCATCAAAGACCTGATCGTGGATCGCGGCGCCTTCGATCGGATCGTGCAAGCCGGCGGCTACGTCAGCGCGCCGACGGGATCGGCCCCCGACGCCCACGCGACGCCGGTGCCCAAGAGCGACGCCGATCACGCGTTCGACGCCGCCACCTGCATCGGCTGCGGCGCCTGCGTGGCGGCCTGCCCGAACGGTTCGGCGATGTTGTTCACCGGCGCCAAGATCACCCACCTCGGCTTGCTGCCCCAAGGCCAGCCCGAGCGGCGCACCCGGGTGCAGTCCATGGTGGCCCAGCACGACGAAGAGGGCTTCGGCAACTGCACCAACATCGGCGAGTGCACCACGGTGTGCCCCAAGGGCATCCCGCTCGATGTCATCAGCCGGCTGAACCGGGACCTGCTGTCGGCGGTCAGCCACGGGGAATGACGGCGCGGCGGGGATTTGGGCCGCCGATCCCCGCTGTGGCAGAATCATTCGTTGGTGTCTCTAACCGGCGGCTCCCTGCCATAGGGGGTCAGACCGCCCGTCGAGACGGGGTCACGGCCTCGCAACACCCGCACCACCACAAACCACCAGGTGACCTATGGCACCGGCGAGGAAACACACGATGAACAAGCTGATCCAAGATCTCGACAAGGCCTCCCTGCGCGAGGACATCCCCAGCTTTCGGCCCGGTGATTCGGTCAAGGTGCACGTGAAGGTCGTCGAAGGTAACCGCTCTCGTGTGCAGGTCTTCGCCGGCGTGGTCATCGCTCGCTCGGGCGGCGGGCTCCAAGAGACCTTCATCGTGCGCAAGATCAGCTTCGGCGTGGGCGTCGAGCGCACCTTCCCCGTGCACAGCCCCATCCTGGACAAGATCGAGGTCGATCGCCGCGGCGACGTCCGCCGCGCCAAGCTCTACTACCTGCGCGGACTGCGCGGCAAGGCCGCCAAGATCAAGGAAAAGCGCTACTGAACATCCGGTCCGTCGCAGAAGTGAGATAGGTAGAGCATGGGAGAGTCAGCGATCGGGGCGGAGCAGCCCCGGGGCGCTGGCCGCGGCTTCATCTCAGCTGGGCGCGAGCTGGGCTTCATCATCATCGGCGCGCTCATCTTCTCGGCGCTGATCCGGGCCTTCCTCGGCCAGGTCTTCGTCATCCCCTCGGGATCGATGGAGAACACGTTGCTGATCGGCGACAAGGTGGTGGTCGAAAAGGTCACCGCGGTCGAGCGCGGCGACGTCGTCGTCTTCGAAGACCCGGGTTCCTGGCTCGGCGAGGAGGCGCCGACCCCGCGGGGGCCGGTAGGCCAGGCGCTCGAGTTCGTCGGGGTCCTCCCCGACACCAGCACCAACCACCTGATCAAGCGGCTCATCGGCATGCCGGGCGACACCGTCGAGTGCTGCGATACCGACGGTCAACTGACCGTCAACGGCCAGGCTCTCGACGAGACATCCTATCTCTACACCGACGAACAAACCGGGGAGCAGGTCAAGCCATCGGACTTTCCGTTCACCGTGGTCGTGCCCCAGGATCGCATCTTCGTGATGGGGGACCACCGCGATTCCAGCGCCGACTCGCGATGTCATCTGCAAGACGTCTCGACCGAGGGCGGACCGCGCGGCGCGTCGGCGTTCGTGCCGATGGCGAAGGTCGTTGGCCCGGCGATCCAGATCATCTCGCCGTTCAACCGGTGGGAACACCTGACCATGCCCCAGACGTTTGCCGCGGTGCCGGACGCGGCCAACTCGCCACCCGCGCAGGCGACGATCAAACCCGACGACGTCAGTTGCTACTGAACGTCTCCGTTCAGCTCTGATGACCCAGCCCTCCGGCCGCATCCTGGTGCGGCGCAACAGCGGCCTCTACGGGTACGAGCGGGCCCTGGCCCGCGCCGGCCTCGCGCCGGTGGCGGGCGCGGACGAGGCGGGGCGGGGAGCCTGCGCCGGGCCCCTGGTGGCCGCGGCGGCCGTGTTGTCCGACGCGAAATCCAAACAGATCCCCGGCCTGCGCGATTCCAAGCTCATGAGTCCCGCCCAGCGCGAGCGCGCCTACGAGCACATCGTGGACAAGGCGGTGGCGTGGTCGGTGGTCCTCGTCTCGCCCGGCGAGTGTGATCGGCTCGGCATGCACGTCGCCAACGTCTCCGCGCTGCGCCGGGCGCTGTGGAGGTTGGACACCGAGGTCTCCTACGTGCTTACCGACGGCTTCGGCGTCGACGGCCTGGGCCTACCCGGCCTGGCCGTCTGGAAGGGCGATCGGGTGGCGGCCTGCGTGGCCGCGGCCTCGGTGCTCGCGAAGGTGACCCGAGACCGGATCATGACGGCGGTCGAGGTCGAATATCCGGGCTACGAGTTCGCCGTGCACAAGGGTTACTGCACGCCGTTGCACCAGGCACGGCTGGAGGAGCTGGGCCCCTGCGACATCCACCGTTACAGGTTCGTGAATGTGCGGCGAGCGGCTAGAGTTCGTGTCGATGAGTGCTGAAGATCTAGAGCAGTACGAGAGCGAACTCGAACTCCAGCTCTACCGGGAATACAAGGATGTCGTCGGCATCTTCAACTACGCCGTGGAAACCGAGCGACGGTTCTACCTGTGCAACCACGTCGACCTCAAGGTGCGCACCGAAGGGGGGGACGTCTACTACGAGGTGTCGATGGCCGACGCCTGGGTGTGGGACATGTACCGTCCCGCCCGGTTCGTGAAGTCGGCGAAGGTGTTGACCTTTCGCGACGTCTCCATCGAGGAGATCACCCATAGCGAGCTGCAGGTCCCCGAGCAGGAGTCCTAAGACTCCCGCCTCGTTATCCACAGCCTGCTCGCTCACCCGAGTTATCCACCGTTGAGCCTCCGCGCGTATCGGCGGCCGCCGAACGCACCATAACTGGGGTGTGGAGGTGTCAATCGTGGCAAGGGATCAGTGACGAGCGCAGCACGAGCGCTCGGTCAACGCGGCGAGGATTTGGCCGTCGAGGTCATGCGGGCGGACGGTTTCGACATCGTGGAGAGAAACTGGCGATGCTCGATGGGCGAGATCGACATCATCGCCCGGGACACCCGCGAGCGCGCCCTGGTTTTCTGTGAGGTGAAGTGTCGCTCCGGATGGGGCTTTGGGGCACCACTGGAATCCATCACCTACGCCAAGCTGAGACGCCTGCGCCGGCTCGTCGGCGAATGGCTCACCGCGCATCCGGGCGCCCCCGAAAGGGTGCGCCTGGACGCCATCGGGATCGTGTGGCCCCCCGGCGCCGAGGCCGACGTCACCCACGTGCGGGGGCTCGGGTTGTGAGCCTCGCGAAGGCCTGGTCGATCGCCCTGCTGGGCCTCGACGGGCAGCCGATCGAGGTGGAGGCGGCGCTCGGAGGCGGGCTGCCCCGCACCGTCCTCGTCGGGCTCCCCGACACCGCGCTGTACGAGGCCAGGGACCGCTGCCGGGCGGCCGTCGCGACGGCGGGCTTGAGCTGGCCGGGGCAGCTGGTGACGATCAACCTCATCCCGGCGATGCTGCCCAAGGCCGGCTCGCACTACGACCTCGCCATCGTGGCCGCGGTGCTCGCGGCGGCGGGAGTCATCCCGCCGGAAAGCCTGTGCGAGCGGGTGCTGCTCGGCGAGCTCGGCCTCGACGCGCGGGTGCGCTCGGTCCGCGGCATCCTGCCGGCGGTGCTCTCGGCGCGCGAGGCGGGCTTTGCTGGCGTCGTCGTCCCGGTGAGCCAGGCCCGGGAGGCCGGGCTCGTCGAGGGGATCACCGTGACCGCCGTCGCCTCGCTCGCCGAGTTCGTCGACATTCTCAACGGTAAGCCCGGGTGCGCCACGCTACCGCCTGCCGAACCTGCGGGGGACCGGGCCACCGAGGAGGACCTGGCCGACGTCGCGGGGCAAAGCGAGGCCAAGTGGGCGCTCGAGGTGGCCGCGGCGGGGCGCCACCACATGTTCATGCACGGCCCGCCCGGCGTCGGCAAGACCATGTTGGCCAAGCGCCTGGGCGGGTTGTTGCCCGATCTGGCGCTGGCCGAGGCGCTGGAGGTCTCGGCCGTTCATTCGGTGACCGGTTCGGGGGTCCTCGATTCGCTCATCACCCGGCCACCGTTCGCCGACCCGCACCATTCGGCGAGCCTGGCCAGCATGGTGGGCGGTGGGGCGCGGATCGCCAAGCCGGGCGCGGTCTCGCTGGCGCATCGAGGCGTGTTGTTCCTCGATGAGGCCCCGCAGTTCGAGCCTCGGGTGCTGGAGGCCATGCGTACTCCGCTGGAGTCCGGCTCCATCACCCTCGGCCGGTCTATGGCCCAGGCCACGTATCCGGCGAGGTTCCAGCTGATCCTGGCCGCCAACCCGTGCCCCTGTGGGCAATCGCAGACCCCGGGGGCGCAGTGCTCCTGTTCCTCGGTGCAACTGCGTCGTTACGCCGAGCGCCTGTCGGGGCCCATCCTGGACCGCATCGACATTCGTCAACAGGTGTTGCCGATGCGGAGGTCGCTGCTGCGCCAGGCGTTGGGTAGCGCCGAATCCAGCGCGGTGGTGGCGGCTCGGGTGCTGCAGGCCCGGGATCGCCAGCGCCACCGGTTGGCGGGCACCGGATACGTCACCAACGGCGACGTCCCCGGACCCTACCTGCGCGCCCAGCTGCCGATGCCCGAGGAGAGCGAACTGTTGGATCGGGCGGTGCGGCGCGGTCAACTAAGTCAACGCGGGGTCGACAAGGTTCTGCGGATCTGCTGGACCCTGGCCGATCTGGCCGGGCGTGACACGCCCTCGAAAGCCGACCTGATGACCGCGCTGGCGATGCGGTTCGGAGACCACGGAGTGAGCCATGCGGCCTGAGCGCCTGAGCGGGAGACTTGACGCCGCGCAGCTGGGGGAGCGGGAGGCCCGGATGGCACTGAGCTGCGTGGCCGATGCGGGTGATGTTCGCATCGCCGCCGCGGTGCAGCTGGCGGGGGCACAGGCGGTGTGGGCCGCGATCGGCGAGCAGCGTGACGGGTCGGCCTTCGCCCGGCGGGTCGAGGGCCTGGACCTAACCTGCGTCCGGCGTGCGGGAGAGGATTGCGGCGCGCGATTCGTCATCCCCGGTGATAGCGAATGGCCGGCCTGGTTGGCGGACCTAGACAACGCCGAGCCACTGCACGAGCGCGGGGGAGCGCCGCTGGGCCTGTGGGTGCGAGGCAGCTTGGCCTTGAACGAGGCCTACGGAGTCTCCATCGTCGGCTCGCGGGCGGCCACCAGCTACGGGCAGCGGATCGCCAGCGATCTGGCCGCCGACCTCACCGCGGACGGACTCGTCATCATCTCCGGCGGGGCTTTCGGCATCGATGCGGCCGCGCACCGCGGGTGCCTCGCCGAGGGTGGGCGCTCGGTGGCGGTGCTCGCGGGCGGGGTGGACGACTTCTATCCTCGTGCGCACCGCGGACTGTTCTCCGAGCTGCTCGAGCAAGGCGGCCTGCTGGTCTCCGAGCTGGCGCCCGGTGAGCACCCCACCCGCGTCCGGTTCCTGGCGCGGAACCGGTTGATCGCGGCCCTTGGGCAGGCGCTTGTGCTGGTCGAGGCGGCCGCCCGCTCCGGGGCGCGCAACACCGTCTCCTGGGCGGCCAACTGCGGGCGTCCCATCGCAGCGGTGCCGGGGCCCGTGAGCTCGAGTCTCTCGGTGGGCCCGCACGCCGCCATCCGCGACGGCAGGGCCGTCCTGGTGAGCCAGGCCGCCCATGTCACCGAGCTGATCGGCGGCTACCAGCCCGAGCTGGAGCTGCCGGTGCGCGGTAGGGATCGGCCCATGGATTCGTGGAGCGCGGCCCGGATCGCGGTCTATGAGGTGCTGCCGAGCCGGGGAGGTGCCGACGTGTCCACGATCTCGGTGAAGTCTGGCATCGCCGTCGCCGCCTGCCTGGCCGAGCTGGCCGAGCAGGAACTGCTAGGGGTGGCCGAGCGCACCGAGCAGGGCCTGTGGCGTGTCGCCGGTCCGCGGTCGCGGTCCAGGCGGGGAATCGTGGACACTTGAGCCATGAGCTTCTACGCCGGGCCCTCGGCCATCCGCACGCGCCAAATCACCGCCGACGTGTTCGTGCTCGTGTGGTCGGTGGTGTGGATCTGGGTCGGGGTGCAGGTGACCGGCCTGGTGCGTCACGTGGCTGATCCGTTGCGCAGCCTGGTCGCCTCGTCCAAGGACATGAACGGGCGGATGCTCAGCGCCGCCGATCAGGTCGGCGGCGTGCCGGGCTTCGGCGACCGATTGCGCCAGCCCTTCGACGCTCTCGCGGGCAACCTGACCGACCTCGTCGGCGTCGCCAAGGACCAGATCGTGGCGATCGAGCAGTTGGCTTTCGTGCTCGGGATTGTCGTGGCGATCATCCCGATCGCCGTCCTCGTCGCCATCTGGCTCCCGATCCGGCTGCGCTTCCACCGCACCAACAGCGCGGCCCGCCGGTACCTCGACTCCCCGGACGATCTCGACCTGTTCGCCCTGCGCGCGATGGCCAACGAGCCCCTGCACACCCTGGGGCGCATCAGCGACGATCCCGTGGGCGCCTGGCGCCAAGGCGATCGGAGGATCATCAATCAACTGGCCGAGATGGAACTGCGGAGATCGGGGCTGTCCATGCCGGCGGGCCTGGCCCTGGAGCCAGAGCAGCCTTCGACGCCGGCGCCCGACGAGGCCCCCTAGGCCGCCAACAGATCCGCTTAGCCGGGGTGCCGCTCGATCCACCCGGCCGTGTAGGGACAGCTCACGCGGACCGAACCCCCCAATGATCGGACGGTGTCCAAAGCGTAGCGGGTCAGATCGCCCGCCAGGCCTTGGCCCTGTCGAGCCGGATCGGTCTCGGTGTGAGTGAAATCGAAGATTCGGCTATCGACCGAGTAGTCGATCGAACCCACCCGCTCAGCACCGTCCTCGGCGATGAAGCCATGTCCGTCGCCGTCGTGGCGAAACCGCGGCTGTCGATCACTCACGAATAACTCACCTTGACTGACGTGCTGGTTGACTTGCGGGACATCTTGCCACCCTGGAATCTTTGCACACGGTAGCTGCCCGAGGTGTACTCCGAGCCGGTGGGTAGCCCCAGTCGTTTCTTGCTGGCGCCGGAGAGGCCGCGATAGCTGTTCCAAAAAGCCCCCGAGACCGCTTTGGAGTCGGTAGCGCGAGAGTGCAGGATGGCGCCGTTGGCAAAGCGCGTCTGGCGGCTTCCGCTCAGCGGTCCCGCCTCCTCGCTGCTCGCGGGCCGACCGAGGGCGGACCTCTCGGCCCCGATGCGCCGATACTCGGTCCAGATCCGACCGTAGACCAGGTAACCGGTGTCGTCGATCCAGTACATCCGCCCCTTCTCGAAGTCCTGGACGGGCACGTTACCGGCCGCCGCCAGCTTGTACTCCGGAGCCAAGGGGAGGGCCAGCTTGGCATCGATGCGGGAGGTGGAGTCGTAGGTCTTCCAGATGCCGCCCCGGACCTCGTGGGCGCTGGTCTGGTGGGACCACAGGATCGCTCCCCGCTCGAACCGGTTCATCTTGGAGTTCGTGGTGGGCCCGTCGATCTCGTCGGTGGTGGGAAAGCCCATCCGGTAGTCGGCCATGCCGAGAGCCCGGTAGCGCTGTCGGATGGTGCCCTTGGTGAAGAAGGCGCCGGTGTCGGTTGAGGAGAAGAGGTCGTAGCGGCGCAGTTGGGCGTAGTGGCCGTCCCTGATCGCCTTCTCGCCCGAGTAGCTCGAGCCGGTGCCGCTGGCACCGCCTAGGGCGACCCACCGCTTGTAGATGGGGGTGTCGACGGTGGCGGGTTGCCCCATGAGGGTCTTCACCCGCTTGCGCATTGCGGGAAACTCGCTGCGGCCGTAGCGGCCGGGGCAGGAGGTGCTCATGACGTCGCCGTGGCCCGAGATCCTGTCGATGTACTTGCCGGCCAGGGAGACTTTGCCGAGCGGATCCCGGTTGTAGGTGGCGAACTTCCAGGCGATCACCTTGGCGACCGATTCCAGGGTGGCCTTGCCGGGGCGGGTGGTGTCGTAGTTGCCCATCATGGACACCCCGACGGTGTCGGTGTTCCAGGAGGTGGCGTGGGCGCCGTGGACCGGCTTGTCGATGCCACCGAAGCGGCCCTCGAAGATGGTGCCGTACTTGTCGACGAGGAAGTTGTAGCCGACGTCGCACCAGCCCTGGCTCTTGGTGTGGTAGGCGTAGACACCGCGGACGACGCTGGCCGATTGCGCGGCGGAGTAGGAGTTGGATCCGGCCGTGTGGTGCACGATGGCGGCCTGGACGGTGTCGTCGATGCGCGGGGTGAGACACCCGCGGTTGATGCCGCGCCAGCTCTCGTTGGCGCCCCAGCCGGCGCGAGAGACGATCCGCGGCTGCAGGTTCGAGGTGGACCGGGAGAGGGAACTGGCCACCTGGCGATCACTGGCCACGACCGGTGAGCTGATCAACGACACCTGCGGATCGACGACGCTGCGCCCCGCCGCGGCGCTGATGCGCACGGCGATGCCGTCGGCCGAACCCACGAAGAGCGGATCGGTGCCCGGCCGCGCGCCAGCGGCCTCGGCCCCGTCGGGGCCCTCGGCGGCGTCCGCGGACGAGGCGGACTCGTCGACCGAATCGGCCCGGGACGTCCATGGCGACCATTTCCCCGCGGTTCGGGTCTTGATCTCAACGCTGGGTTCGGTCTCGGCATCGGCCCAGGTGACCCCGACGGTGCTGAATTCCGGCACCTTCTTGGCCGCCAACTCCGATACCACGGGCTCCGCGCCCGCCTTCTCGGAGGGCTCACTTGCCGGGCTGTGGGATGAGCGGGTCTTGGACTTGGGCTGTGGAACCGTCGAGAGGTCCAACTCCGTGACCTTGGCGCTTGGGGCTTCGGTCGGCTCGGCGTGGGCCTGCGGGCGAGCGGCCACGGAGGTGAACACCAACCCGCCCACGAGGGACAGGGCGGCCACACGTGCTCCGCGCGAACGAGAAGAGCGGGGATAAGGCATTGGGGTGAATCCTCCAGTTGTCTGCACCAACAGTGGTTCCCGAGCCCCCCGTGCCGAGAGCCTCAGTATGAGACACCGTTGGGGTTTCTCTCAAATAGCCGCGTGTCGGCAGTGAAAAACCCTGTAGTCGGAGTCGAGGGTTGCGCACGAAGGGGGCCCACGTGTCGAACCGGCTCGGGGCCAACACCAGCGGCGCAGTAGCGTGCAGCAATGGCCGATTCGCACACCCACCCCGCCGCCGGAGCCGACGCAAGCCGCGGCTTCGGCACCCGAGCGGTTCACCTGGGCATCGAACCCGATCCCATAACCGGCGCCATCTCCCCGTCGATCGGGCAAACCTCCACCTACGTCCAAGACGGCACCCAGAGCCCCAAGGCGGCCGGGTTCGAGTATTCACGCTCGGCCAACCCCACCCGATCCTTGCTGCAGCGACACATCGCCGGCCTGGAGGAGGGGGCTCACGGCTTCTCGTTCGCCTCCGGCCTGGCCGCCTCCGACGCGATCCTGCGGACCGTGCTGGCCGGCGGCGGGCACGTCGTCGTCGGCAACGACGCCTACGGGGGAACCTTCCGGCTGCTCGAGCGGGTGTGGAGCCGCTTCGGCGTCGGCATGACGGCGGTGGACCTGCGCGATCTTGCGGCGGTGAGGGGGGTGCTGGCCCACCTCTCGACGCGGGCGAGAACCGAAAATGGCCTCCTGCTGTGGGCGGAGTCGCCGTCGAATCCCCTCCTGCAGGTCGTCGATCTGGCGGCCCTCGCGGCGGCCGGGCATGAGCATGGCGCGACCGTCGTGGTCGACAACACCTTTGCTTCGCCCTATCTCCAGCGACCCCTGAGCCTGGGCGCCGACGTCGTGTTGCACTCGGCGAGCAAATACCTCTCCGGGCACTCCGATCTGGTCGGGGGAGCGCTGGTGGTCGACGACGCGGACCTCGCGGAGCGGATCGGTTTCGTGCAGAACGCGGTCGGTGCGGTCTCGGGTCCGATGGACTGTTGGCTCACGATCCGAGGTTTGAAGACCCTCGCGCTGCGCATGGACAGACACTGCGATAACGCCGAGAAGGTGGCGGCGTACCTGGACAGTCACGACGCGGTGGCAACCGTGCACTATCCGGGATTGGCCGCCCATCCCCAGCACGAGTTGGCGCGGCGCCAGATGCGTCGCTTCGGGGGGATGGTGTCCCTGCAGCTCGCGGGTGGGGCCGCGGCCGCGCGGCGGCTGGCCGAGAGCACCACGATCTTCCTGCTCGCCGAATCCCTGGGCGGGGTCGAATCGCTCATCGAGCATCCCGACGACATGACCCACCTGGCGCTGCGCGGTACGCCCCGCGCGGTGTCGGAGGATCTGGTGCGCCTCTCGGTCGGCATCGAGGACGCCGACGACCTCATCTCCGATCTCGATCAGGCGCTCGCTAGGCTATAGGGGTGGAGGCTTTCGTGGCGCCCGATGATCTCGTGCTGTGCGCGACGTGCGGTGTCGAACGGACCGGCGAGCTACCCGAGTTCTGCCCGATCTGTGACGACGAGCGGCAGTACCTGCCCGTGGACCCTGTCTCGGGCCGGGAGGTGCAGCACTGGACGACTCTCGGTGCGGAGACAGAGGCGGGCCGCCGGATCGAGATCGTCGAACTCGAGCCCGGGCTGTGGGGGTTGACCTCCGACGGCGTCGGCATCGGCCAGCAGGCCAAGCTGATCCAGACATCGGCCGGGAACGTCCTGGTGGACGTGCCGCCCCACATCGACGGGGAGTCGGTGAAGCGGGTCCGTGAGCTGGGCGGGATCTCGGCGATCATCGCCACTCACCCGCACATGTACGGGGTCCAGGTGGCCTGGAGCCGGGCCTTCGACGACGCCCCGGTCTTCGTGTCCGGGGCCGATCGAGGGTGGCTGGGCCGCACCACGGAACGAATCGTGGTGTGGTCGGGGAAGCGGGAACTCCTGCCCGGTGTGGTGGCGTCCCAGCCCGGCGGACATTTCCCGGGCAGCGTCGTCGTGCGCTTTACCGGCGCCGATGGTCTCGGCGTCTTACTGACCGGTGACACCGTCGCCGTCACGGCCAGGCGGCACACGGTCACGCTCATGCGGTCGTACCCGAACAAGATCCCGCTGTCCGCCGCGGTCGTGCGTCGCGTCGCCGACCACGTCCTCGCCTACGACTTCGATCGGCTCTACGACAACTTCACCGGCGTCGTGGACGCCGACGCCCACCAGGCCGTCGCCGACTCCGCTGAACTCTACATCGGTTGGGTCAGCGGGAAGTTCGACCACCTCAGCGAGGTTGCGGGTCGGTGAGCCGCTGGATCGTCAGCTGGACTGCCTGCTTGACTTCGACAGCCACCCCACCGAGCTCTTGTTCCTCGAACACGGTCGCCGCCTGACCAGGGTTCCGGCTCCGCAGGGGGCCTGCTCGCCGCAATCGCTGCCGCCGCCCTGCGCGGCCGCGACGGCCAACCGCGACAGATCACCTTGCATCAACTCAGAGACACCTTCGAGGCCAGGTGGCTCTGGAAAGCGTGATCAGCGGAGTGGTAACTTCGGAAAACGTTGAGGTCGCGACCGGGAGGGGAATGGCATGTCAGCCAACGGAGAGTGCTGCGGGCCGGGGTACGCCTCGCCGCAAGAGGCCATGAAAGCCGAACGCGAGAAGGTCGTGTACACGATCTGCATTTACACCGGCACCGGTGTCGAGAAGCCGGACTACCTGGCCACCATCGACGTCGACGAGACCAGCGACGCGTTTGGGCAGGTCATCAGCCGCCTGGAGATGCCCGACATCGGCGACGAACTGCACCACATGGGCTGGAACGCGTGCTCCTCGTGCCACGGCGATGACAGCATGGCACGCAAGTACCTGATCGTCCCGGGGGTGCGCTCGAACCACTTCCGTATCGTCGACACCGCGACCGATCCGCGCAACCCGACGCTGTTCAAGACGATCGACGGCGACGAGATCAAGGAGAAGACCAACCTGTCGGCGCCGCACACGGTGCACTGCCTGGGCTCGGACATCATCGTTTCGATGCTCGGCGACGCCAAGGGCAACGCGCCCGGGGGCTTCTTGCATCTCGACAAGGACTTCAACATCGTCGGGCGCTGGGAAGGCGACATCTCGACGATGAACTACAACTACGATTTCTGGTACCAGCCGCGGCACAACATGATGATCTCGACCGAGTGGGCGGCGCCGAACACATTCATGCCGGGCTTCGATCTCGAGGATGTGGCGGCCGGCAAGTACGGCCAGCACGTGCATTTCTGGGACTTCGAGAACAGAAACATCGAGCAGTCTGTCGACCTCGGGGCCGAAGGTCTGATCCCGCTGGAGGCGCGCTTCCTGCACGATCCGGACTCTTCGCACGGCTTCGTCGGCGCGGCACTGTCGTCCAATGTCTTCCACTACTTCAAAGACGACGCGGGGACGACACAGATCGACAAGGTGATCGACGTACCCACCGTCGACGTGGAGGGCTTCCCGGTGCCGATGCCGGGCCTGATCACCGACATCCTGGTCTCGATGGACGACCGCTACTTATATTTCTCCAACTGGCTGCATGGGGATCTGCGCCAATACGACATCTCAGACCCGCACCATCCGAAGATGACCGGTCAGGTCTGGATCGGCGGACTGCTCGGCAAGGCGCCCGAGGTCAACGGCCGGCCGGTCGAGGGGGCGCCGCAGATGATTCAGCTGTCGCTCGACGGCAAGCGCCTGTACCTGACCACCTCGCTGTTCTCCACGTGGGACAACCAGTTCTTCCCGGAGATGAAGCAGGCGGGGGGCGTGATGCTGCAAATCGACTGCGACACAGAGAACGGTGGGTTGGCTATCAACCGCGACTTCCTCGTGGACTTCGGCAAGGAGCCCCACGGGCCGTCGCGCGCCCACGAGACGCGCTACCCGGGCGGGGACTGCTCCTCCGACATCTGGGTTTGAGTTGGCCGCCGCATTCACGGCCACCCTGCGCAACCGGGGTGGCCGCACCGTAGAGGTAGCTTCGGACCAGACGGTTCTCGAGGCGGCCGAGGCCGCGGGGGTCGTCTTGCCCTACGGCTGCCGCTACGGCGGTTGCATCACCTGCGCCGCCCGGCTGGTGGAGGGCGCGGTG
>JBBSOW010000031.1:0-31981 GCA_038259365.1 Propionibacteriales bacterium | reverse complement strand
GCCGAGCGGCGTCACCGCGTGGCTTGACCGAAGAGGATCGGGGGCGTTGCTCCATCAGTTGCCCGTCGCCTTCTTCTTCTTTGCCTTCGCGGTGGCCTTCTTCTCCGCCTTCGCGGCGGCCTTCTTCTCCGCCTTCGCGGTGGCCTTCTTCTCGGCCGCAGCTTCTCTGTCGGCTAGCTTCTGGGCGGCCGCCTGTTGCTTCTCGATGTTTTTGGCCATGCGCTCGGCCACCAGCCGAGCCGCCGATTGCGCCTTCACCTGCGGATCGGTGGCGGTAGTCGTTTCGGCGTCCTTGATCGTCATCGAGGACATCTCGGTGCCGTTGACCTTTCTCGGCTTGCCGAGGATCCTGCCTGAAGGCACCTCGATGAAGGCCGGGTAGGGATTGGGCCGCATGCCCAGCGCGCTGGCGCGTCGGGCCAATACCGCGGGCGAGCCGGCCTTGGCCACTTCGCTCTCGAGCTCGGACCGGTTGAAGGCGAGCACGGTGGCCTCGGCCTGCAACGCGCGAACCTCGAACGCTCGGGTTTGCAGCGTGGTGTTGAGCAGGAGCAACCCCAGCATGCCCAGGACCAAGATGCCGGCCACCAGCAAAACGAACGGAAATCCCGCCATCCGCACCAAAGGCGTCGAGACCAAACTCAACCGCGCGGCGCTCGATCGTGGAGCTTCGGCCGGTTCGCTTTCGGGGCGGTGGAACGGGTCTCGAATGAGCGAGCTGAGAGCACTCATGCGGCCTCCTCCAGTTTGCGAGCGGACCGCAGCCTGGCCGAGGCTGCGCGCGGGTTGTCGAGACATTCTCTTTCGGCCGGTTTTTCTGCCCCTCTAGTAAGTAGCTGAAGCCGAGGCCGTAGTCCGGGAGGCACGACGGGGAGGTTACGGGGAGCTCGATCTTTTGCGCCCGCGGCCAGGGTCGACTTCACGATGCGGTCCTCCAGGGAGTGATAGGCCAGCACCGCCAAGCGGCCCTGGCACGCCAGCGCATCCACGGCGGCCGGCATCACGTTCGCCACGGCCCGTAGCTCGTCGTTGACCTCGATCCGCAGCGCTTGGAAGGTGCGCTTCGCGGGATGGCCGCCGGTCTTGCGGGCCGCCATCGGGATCGCCTCGCTCAGCGCGACGACGAGGCGGGCCGAGGTCTGGAAGGGCGCCACCTCGCGCTCGGCAATGATCGCTCGGGCGATCCGCTCAGCGAACTTCTCTTCGCCGTAACGCCGCAAGATCCGCACCAGCTGAGGGTAGGAGTATTCGTTCACCACGGTGGCGGCGGTGAGATCCTGCTTGCCGTCCATCCGCATATCCAGGGGCGCGTCGACGGAGTAGGCGAAGCCGCGCTCCCGCGCGTCGATCTGCAGGGAGGAAAGCCCCAGATCGAACAGCACCGCGTCCGCGCCGCCCACCCGGTGAGCCCTCAGCACCTCGAGCAGCTCGTCGTAGACGGCCTCGACAAAGACGACGCGTTCGCCGAAGCGGACAAGCCGACGCTTGGATTCGGCCAGCGCCTGTGGGTCTCGGTCGATCCCGATCGCGCGCGCTTTCGGGCAGGCGGCCAAGATGGCCTCGGTGTGCCCGCCGAGCCCCAGCGTGCAATCGACGAACACCGCCCCCGGATGCTGCAACGCCGGGGAGAGCAGCTCGATGATCCGGTCGCACATGACGGGGATGTGGACCGCTTCGGTGCTGCTGAGGTTTTCGGGCTCCTCGCTACCGTCTCGCATTCTCGACCCCAGTTCACATAGCTAGGCGATTTACCGTCCGCGCTTCTCGCGGTTGGTGCGGCCGCGTGGTGTGGTTTCAATCCGAGTGGCCGCGGGAAGTGCCTCCTGGCACCGGGGAAGGTGCGCCAGGGCGGCTGGCCTCTCGGATTGAAGCCGCAGCACGCGGATCAATCGTCGTGGGACGAGATCTTGCGATCCCTCCCCCAGAGGTCTCACCCGGCTAGACGCCGGGGAAGACCTCCTCGTTCATGTCGGCGAACGCCGACTCCTGAGCAGCGCTGTATTCGCTCCAGGCGAGCGCGTCCCAGACCTCGACACGGTTGATCGCCCCGACCACCACGATGGCCTTATCCAGACCGGCGTATCCCCGAAGCTGCGGCGGAATGGTGATTCGGCCCTGCTTGTCGGGTATCTCGTCCGAGGCCCCGGCCGCCAACATGCGCTGGTAGTCGCGGACCTGCTTGACGCTGGTCGGAGCCGAACCGATCGCCGAGGTCATCTCGACAAACGCCGCCGTCGGGTAGATGGCCAGGCAACGATCCTGCGCCCTGGTGATCACCAACCCGTCGCTGAGTTCGTCGCGAAACTTCGCCGGAAGGAAGAACCGACCCTTGTCGTCGATCTTCGGGGTGTGAGTACCCAAGAACACCTGACACCTCCTCACCCGCCGATTCTCGGCAACCCGGCCCGATTTGCTCCACTTTGCGCCACTGTACTCCATATTGCTCCACATGCGACACGTTTTCACCCACATCCCGCACCGAAGCCCGACTGCGAGAAACCACAACAGATGACCAGGGGTTGGCCACTCGCGTAGGGTGAGGGGTCGAGCCGCGCTGAGTCGCGTCGAGCTAATGCAAGCCGGAACGCCCGGCCCCCCTGCTGGAAGGAATGGCTGTTGACTACGAGCACGTCACACGCGCCTCATCGCACCCCGGCCAAGTCGTTGGCCGATGTCGTGTCCGTCATGGGCGACGTGCGCGATGCCGTCGAGACCGTCATCGAGGGCAAGCGCGAAAGTATCGATCTGGCCCTGGTCGTGTTGTTGTCCGAGGGACACCTCCTCCTAGAGGATGTCCCCGGGGTCGGCAAGACCATGTTGGCCAAGGCGTTGGGGCGCTCCATCGACTGCTCGGTCCGCCGGGTCCAGTTCACCCCGGACCTGCTGCCCAGTGACATCACGGGCGTTTCGGTCTACAACCAGAGCACCCGCGAGTTCGAGTTCAAGCCAGGCGGCATCTTCGCCAACATCGTCGTCGGCGACGAGATCAACCGCGCCTCCCCCAAGACCCAGTCGGCGTTGTTGGAATCGATGGAGGAGCGACAGGTCTCGGTCGACGGCACGACCTACCTCCTCGAGGCCCCGTTCATGGTCGTCGCCACCCAGAACCCCATCGAGATGGAGGGCACCTACCCCCTCCCCGAGGCCCAGCGAGATCGCTTCCTGGCCAGGGTCGAGATGGGTTACCCCTCGATTCAGGCCGAGATCGCCATGTTGGTCAATCACGGCAACGCCGATCCCCTGTCCGCTCTGCAGCCGGTCACCGACGCCGAGACCATCCGCGGGCTGATCGCGGCCGTCAAGGACGTCTACGTGGCCCCCGCCATGAACGAGTACATCGTCGACGTCATCAACGCCACCCGGGCCAGTCGTGATCTGCGGCTCGGCGCCTCCCCACGCGCCACCTTGCAGCTGCTTCGCGCGGGCCGCGCCTACGCCGCCCTGGCGGGCCGGGACTACGTCACCCCCGACGATGTCATCGCCCTTGCCGCCCCCGTCCTGGCGCACCGCGTACTGACCTCCACCGACGCTCAGCTGGCGCGCCGCAGCGTGCGCGACATCATCGATGACGCCGTGGCCTCGGTGGACGTTCCCGACCGGCGCTAGTCGATGCCCAATCCCTGGAGCCTGCTCACCGGGCGGGGCAAAGTCTTCGTCGTCCTCGGCATCGCCATCGGCGTGCTCGCCGCCCTGATCGGCCATCGCGACATCTTGTGGCTCGGTCTGCTGCTCTTGCTGTTGCCGCTGGCGACCGCGCTGGTGGTGGCCCGCACCCAGCTGCGGCTGTCGTTGGAGCGTGGCGCTTCCAACACCCAGATCGCCATCGGCGACGAACTACAGGGCAGTCTGCAGCTCGACAAGACCGGGCGACTCCCCGCCGGCATCTTGCGCTTCGAGGACTACGTGCCCCAGGACCTGGGCAGCCGTCCGCGGTTCACTATCCAAACCTTGGCCTCGCGATGGCACCGCGAGATCACCTACTCGATGCGCGGCACCGCCCGCGGCCGGTTCCGCACCGGCCCGCTCATGGTGCGCACCAGCGACCCTTTTGGCTTGGCCTACCTGGACCGCCAGTTCAGCGCGTCCACAGAGGTTATGGTCACTCCGAAGATCGTGCCGCTCGGCGTCATGCGCAACGCCGGCGGCGGTGGCAATTCCGGGGAGTCTCGCCCACAGCGCAGCGGCAGCGTCGGCCGCGACGATGTCGTCGTGCGTGAATACCGCGACGGCGACGACGTTCGCCGGGTGCACTGGCGTTCCACCGCCCGGCGCGGTGAGTTGATGGTGCGGCGCGAGGAACAGGCCTGGGACCCCAGCGCCACGGTCATCATCGACACCCGCTCTCGAAATCACGGCGGGCACGGGCGAGACTCCTCCTTCGAATGGGCGGTCTCGGCGGCCGCGTCGATTTCGTTGCACTTCTTGCGGGTGGGATACGCGGTCAACCTGCTGGAGACGCGCGGACCGGTCACGCTGCAAGGGCTCGAGAGCGGAGGGGCCACGACGACCCGGCACAACGTCGTGCACAAGTTGACCGATATCACCACCAGCCACGTCGAGACCTTGGCCCGGGTCGTCGATGCCACCTCGGTCACCCAAGCCGGACAACTGGTCATCGCCATCCTCGGGCGACTCTCCGAGGCCGACGTCGAAATGCTCCTACAGACCCGACGCGACCGCGCGCAAGCGATGGCGATGGTCCTCGACGCCGACACTTTTGCGCCGCGCTCGGAACGATCCAGCCCCGCCGAGCGTGAAGCCCAACAGCGGGCCATCCAAGTCTTGCGCGATCACTCCTGGCGGGTCGTGGTGGTGACGCGCAAGGATTCCATCGCAGACGCCTGGACCAACCTCGAGCGAATGGGAGAGCTGGTCTGATGCTGACCCCTTCCGACCGGTCCGCCATCGCCGTCACCTTTGCCCTGGTGCTGGCCAGCTTCACGCTGCGTCCGCTCACCGAAGATGTCTCTTACCTGAGCCTGAGCGTCATCCTGATCCTCATCTTGATGCTCGTGGCGGCGGTGCTGCGTCGGCTGCGGCTGAACAACGGCATCGTCCTCGGGCTTCAGGTGGTTGTCCTGGTCGTGTTCCTGGGCAGCGTCGTCATCTCCCTCGGCGGTTCTGAGGGCTTCGCGGACCAGGTCGTGATCCTGTTCCAAAGCGCCGCCGAACACATGCGCACCCAGGCGGCGCCCATGCCGCCCCAGCCGGGGGTCAAGCTGTTGCTGGTGGCGGCGATCGGCGTCGTCACCATCTTGACCGACGTCCTCGTGGTCGGCATCGACCGGCCCGCGTGGGCCCTGGCTCCGCCCCTGACCCTGTATCTGGTGCCCGCTCTCGGGCTCACCAGCGACCTATCGTGGTGGCCGTTCGCCCTGCTGGCGGCCGGCTACCTCGCCATCCTGCTCGACGAGGGCATCGGGCTAGCCGAGCGTTGGCCGCAGGGGGTCAGCGCCGAGTCGAACAAGCAAGGCAGGGTCGGTCCCTTCGCGGCGCGCACCGCGCTCCTCATCGGCGTGCCGGTCATCGCGGTCACGCTGTTGTTGGGGGCCGCCGTACCGCTTCCAGGCCAGCCGGGCTGGGGTCTGTCCAAGGCCCGCGGTCAAAACGGTCCCCTCCAGCTGGCCGATCCCACCCTGGATCTGCGCCGCAACCTGACCCAGCCCGACGATGTCACCGTGATGACCTATCAGACCGATCGGCCCTCGGGTACCTACCTGCGGATGGCCTCGCTGCCAGTGGTCACCAGCGACGGCTGGTTCAACTCCTCGATGAGTCTGCGTGACGACCGACGCCTGAGCCCCGTTCCGGGAGCCGACGTGAACGAGAGCAAACCTCGCACGACCAACATCTCCATCGGTGACTTCCGCTCCGAGTACATTCCCATGCCCTACGCTCCCCGAGAGTTCGAGGCTGAGGGCGAGTTCGCCTTCGATCCCACGTCGCTCGTGGTCATCGGCACCGGCGATAACCGCGAGCAGGCCACTCGAAACCTCGACTACACGGTGAACAGCATCGACATCGAGCCCAACGGTTCGCGGCTGTCCAGCGCCGAGGTCGGGGTCCCGGCCGACGCCAACCTCACCGCCGCCTTGCCGGCCGACATCCCGCCCGAGATCATCGATCTCACCATCAAGATCACCAGGGACGCCCCCACCCCGGCCCTCAAGGCGGCCGCCATCCAGGCTTACCTGCGCAGCGACGAGTTCACCTACAGCACCGACCCGCAACCGGGCACCGGGTTCGACGCCCTGCAGAGGTTCCTGTTGGTGGATAAGAAGGGCTATTGCGAGCAGTTCGCCGGCGCGATGGCCCTCATGTCGCGCATCATCGGTATTCCCACCCGCGTTGCGATCGGATTTCTACCCGGTGAACGCAGCGGGGACAACTGGGAAGTCACCATCCGCGACATGCACGCCTGGCCGGAGCTGTACTTCGCCGACGACGGTTGGGTCCGCTTCGAGCCGACGCCGTCCGCTCGCACCGGAACCGCCCCCTCGTGGACGGTGGTCCGCAGTGAGGCCGACCCGTCGGGGCCGCCCAGCGCCCAGCCGACCGAAGCTTCCGAGCAACCCACTGAGGCCCCCGCCGAGAGCGCCGCCCCCACCCCGACGCCGGACGCAAACGTTCCCGAGGATTCCGGCTTCCCGTGGGGGCGCATCCTGCTGGGCTTGGGGATCACCGTCGCGCTGTTGGCGCTGGCGGCAATCCCCGGATTACTGCGTCGCCGCCGCGCCGGCCAGCGCCTCGCGCCAGCGGGGGACGGCACGGCCCAGGTGGAAAACTCCTGGGCCGAGATCCGGGCTCGAGTCCTCGATTACGGCGAAAGCTGGCCCCTCGGTTCACCCCGCCAGATCGGCGCCGACCTCGCGGAGCGCCTGGACCCCTCGGCCGCCGCAGCCGTGGGCCGGCTGGCCGAGGCGATTGAACGGGCACGATTCTCCGCCTCCTATCTCGGCACCGACGCCGTCGGCCAGCTCACCAACGACGTCTTGACCGGGCTCGATGCCGAACGCAGCTGGGATCAAAAGCTGATCGCCAACTGGTGGCCGAGATCCTTCTGGGCCGAGCTCGGCGCGAAGCTGCGCCGTCGCTAGCGGAGACCTCTAGTGGCGCTGCGGCACTAGCCGCTCCGTCGCTGCGCGGCGGCCGCGAGCAGTCCAGCGGCCGCCAGGTAGGCGAGGCCAAAAGCCATCCTGCCCACCGACGGTAGATAGAACTGTGGCAACAGTAGGACCACGCCAAGGCCGAGTGGCCACCCCGCCAGGCTGCCGGTAATCCTGCGCCAGGCCGTAGCGGCGGCAACGCCCGAAATCGCCAACAGGAGCAGACCGACGCCGAACGTGATCAACGCGACGGGAAGGTTGCGAATCTGCTCGGTCAGATCGAGCAGCGCCGGGTCGGCGAGGGCTTGCTGGCCGATGACGTGGAGCGCGAACGTCTCCGCGCCGTAGTAGGGCAGCATGAGCACCGCACCCGCCAGCCCGCTCCAGCGGGCTAGGCGGGCCGGCACCGAGTCCGGGTTCGCATCGCTCAGGCGTAAGGCGAACCGGGCGAAGCTGACGAGCGCGAGCGCACCGGCCAGGTGGGCGATGACCCATCGCGGCGACGCGAACGCGCCCGCTCGAACCTCCGGCGCCAAACCGGCCGAATCTCCGTAGGGCCGGATCAGTAGGTACGCGGCCATGAGGATGCCGGTGCCGATCAGCGGTAGGACCAATCTACTGTGCGTTGTGCTCTGGCTTGGCCGGTTCAGCGTCCGCTGATCCGCCATCGTCGTCTTTCCCATCATGTTTCCCCTTACCGAGAGCGCCGCTCTCTATTAGTTAAGGCAAACCTAGAGCACTGCTCTCGTAAAAGTCAAGAGCAATGCTCTCCACGTGTGGGAGACTGGCTGAGACCTGGTCATCCGCTCGGGTTTGTGTCTTCCGCTCGGTGTATAGGCCGAGCGGATGGCGCAACCGCGAGCGGATGGCGCACTAGACCGAGCGGCGACGGGAGGTTCGCGTGGACGAGACGCGAGCAGAAGCCAGGGCGCGGGTCACGGCCAAGATCTTGGCGGCGGCGCGACAAGAGATTGCCGAGCACGGAGGTGGGGGGTTGTCCATGCGGGCTATTGCCCGCAGCGTCGGGCTGGTCTCCTCGGCGGTCTATCGCTACTTCCCCACCCGGGAGGCGCTCCTGACCGCGATGATCCTCGAGAGTTACGCCAACCTCGCCGCGGCGCTGGGACGCGCCGAAGAGGAGCGGGGTGTCCATCCGTGGGTGGCCTCGGGTCATGCGCTGAGGAGTTGGGCGATCGAGGCACCGCACGAGTTTCAGCTTATTTATGGCACCCCGGTGCCGGGCTACGTTGCTCCACCCGAGACGATCCCGGCGGCTGCAGCGGTGGCCGACCGCTTTCTACTCTTGGGTGCCACCGAGGAGGTCCAGGCCTTCTTCGAGCCCCACGTCGTGGCACAGATGCGTGCGCTTGTCGCTGCCCAGCCGCGGGTCAAGGCTTCGGGGGCGGCGGCCGTGCTGACAGAATTGGCGGCGCTGGTGGGGTTTGTCGGGTTGGAATTATCCGGGCACTTCGTCGGCACGGCCGAGCCCGCGGACGGGCTGTATACCGCCCTGCTGAACCGGCAGGTGTCCAGCCTTAGGCTGGCTGCCAGTTCCTAGCTCCGTCGGCTCAGTGGTCGTCGTCCTGGCGGCGACGCCACCGCTCTTCCATCTTGTCCATGAAGTTCTTGTCGGAGCCCTTGGGCGAGCCACGGTGGCTGGCCCCGGCGCGGTCGGGGTGGACGGCCCTATCGGGCGAGGGAGTGGCGGCCTGCCAGGAACTGACGGCCATGAAGGCGGCGCCGAACATCAAGACGAAGCCGACGACGCTCACACCCCAGGGTCCCTGCATGCCGAGGAGCAACAGGGCGAGACCTGCGAAAAAACCGATCCCGGCCAAAGCTGCGCGGCGGCGTTGCAACCGACCTCGGTTGGAACCCCGCATGGTGTTAGCCAGCTTCGGATCATCGGCAGCGAGCGCGGCTTCCATCTGAGCCAGCAGCCGCTGCTCTTCCTCGGAGAGGGCCATCCCTCACCTCCACTGTCAGTAGGCACGAAGACTTTTTAGTCTGCCAAGCCTCACTCAGGTGCGGCTCGTCGTGTAGTAGGAGTCTAGTCTAGGCGCGGATTGTTTGATGAGAAAGGGCAGATGTCATCCGGCTTCAAACTGATCGGTCGAGATGGAGGTGTTTGGCTCCCCGACGGTGAGGGCCGCTCGCTTCACCGCCCGCGATCCGAAGCGGTGAACGGCCTTGTCGACGGCCTTCTCCAGCTCCCTCCAGCCCTGTTCGGGGGCCCCCAGAACAGGTTGTTGATAAGCCCGATCGGCGGGCACGAGCTTTTCCACCCGAACCCCCACGCGGCGCACCCGGGCCCGCTGGAGGCCGAGCTTGGTCAGCAGCGCGCTGGCCCGGCCGTAAATCTCGTCGGTGATGTCGCTCGGCCCCGTCAGCGTGCCCGATCGGGTGATCGTGGTGAAGTCGGCGAACCGGATCGAGAGCACCACCACCGTTCCCAACACCTCGGCGGCGCGCATCCGGCTCGAGACGCGTTCGGACAGCCTCAACACCTCCCGGCGGATCAGGGCCGGATCGTCGATGTCGCGGGAAAAGGTCTGCTGCGAGCCGACGCTGCGCTCGGGCTCGGTGACCACGATCGGCCGATCGTCACGCCCCCACGCCAGGTCCGCGAGCGCCGCCCCCTGGCGCGGGCCGAAGGCGCGCTGCAACGTTGCCCGAGGGGTGTGGGCGATGTCGGCGACGGTCATCAGGCCCAGCTGATGCAGCTTGGCCGTCGTGGCCTCCCCCACCCCCCACATCCGTTCCACCGGCAGCGGATGCAAGAACCCGATGACGTTATCGGCGGCGACCTCACACAATCCGTCGGGCTTGGCCTGAGTGGAGGCGAGCTTGGCCACGAACTTGGTGGGGCCGACTCCTACCGAGCAGGTGATCTGTTGCTCGTCGTTGACGAGCGCCCGCAACCGTTCCCCGATCCGCTGCGGGCTGCCCCACATGGGCACCGATCCGGTGACGTCGAGGAAGGCCTCGTCGATCGAGCCGGCCTCGACGAAGGGGGTGATCGTGCGAAAGAGCGCAAACACCCCCTCGGAGGCCGAAACGTAGCGATCGAAGTCCGGCGAGACGAACGTCGCCCTCGGACAGAGCCGACGGGCCCGGGTGCTCGACATCCCAGAACTCACCCCGCTGGCTCTGGCCTCGTAGGTGGCCGAGAGCACGACCCCGCGCCCCGCGCCGCCGACGATGACAGGCAGCCCGCGCAGCTCGGGGCGATAGCGCAGCTCCACCGAGGCGTAGAAGGCGTCCATGTCCACGTGCATGATGACGCTCATCGGTGCTCGCCCAGCAGACGAAAGTCGCTAGTGTGCGCGCCTGAGCGTCGCCAAGCGTCAAGAGATTTGGGCGCCAGGGCACTACGAGTCGCGAACCGCCAGGACGTGCAGCAACGGTGCCGCCGCGACCAACGTCTGCTCCGCGCTGGCGCTGGCCTCCAGCCGGTAGAGCTCTTCGAACCGTTCGGGTCGCTCGATGTGTGCCTCGTTGACGTGTTCGGAGATGACTCCGATGCCGTGCACGGAGGCGACGCTGAAGCCGGCCTCGGCCAACAGTTCTGTGATGGAGGCGACGTCGTAGAAGCGTTCATCGGACCACGTCCGATGCGCCGAGCTGAAGTCCCCGGCCGCGGCTTGCCCCACCACCGCGGCGTAGCGTTGGGAGACCAGCAGGCTGAGCAGCCCCGATTCCAACACCGTAGCTATCTCGGCCAGGGCGGCAGGGGCGTCCTCGACGATGTCGAGCACCCGGTGGCAGACCACGACGTTGCAGGCGCCCGGCGAGATCTCCTTCGACAGGTCGTTGGTGTCGCCTTGGACAGCGTCGATGTAGTCGCCCAGATCCGCCTCGGCCGCCCGGCGTTGCAGGGCCGCCAGCGCGTCCGGGCTCGGATCCATCACGGTGATGGCGTGGCCAAGGGCAGCCAGCGCCACCGCCAAGCCACCGGTCCCGCCGCCGAGATCGACCACCGAGATCGCAGTTTTCTCGCGCTCTTGCCAGGCAGCGAGCTGACTGCTGAGCAGATCGATGAGCAGGGTCTGCGAAACCGAGCGGCGGCGGCTGCCACCGCGGCCCAACTCGGGATGCACCTGAGCCCAGTCTGCGGCGCCGGCTGCGCCTGTGCTGGCGGGATCCGCTGGCGACTCGGTCATGGGTGCTCCTTAAAGCTGGGGAAACTACTGCCCCCGGCCGCGACCTTCTTGTCGACAGCGCCGGTTCCACGCCGAGCCTACCGATTCGCGCCGCCAGAAGCCGGGTCACGGTCCGGAACTTCCTGGGCTGGAGTGCCACAACTTGCGCGGCGGTTGGTTGGACGGGGATCCGGCGGGGCCGACGTCGGCGTACGGCGATTGCTTGAACCCGCTGGCGTGCACCAACACCCGTCGTTGTCCCATCCCACCTGCCCTGGTCTTGTCCTGAGCTGTCTTGTCT
Organism: Propionibacteriales bacterium; assembly: GCA_038259365.1. GTDB lineage: Bacteria > Actinomycetota > Actinomycetes > Propionibacteriales > Propionibacteriaceae > JBBSOW01. Next base: position 20,432 of record JBBSOW010000031.1, on the reverse strand, counting down.
TGAGCTGTCCCGCTCCCGCCGAACGTTGCGGGGGCGGGCTCTTTGGTGTGATCATCCGGCTGGAATCCTGCCGGGGCCTCGGCGAGCAGCTCCTGGATCCGTTCGACGGCTCGGCTCTCCTCTCCAGTCTCATCCAGCGTTGCTTGCCAGGTTTGGTAGAGCTGCTGCAGCTCCCACGCCCCCGTGGCCCGTAACGACACTCCCCGGGGGCCGGTGCGCCGCAGCACCCCACGCACCACCAGCAGCCACGAGGAGAACACCGTGGCCGCGTAGGGGCCTTGGGCGTCCTCGAAGAAGGTCGCATCGGCCGGCCCAGTGGCGTCGTCGAGGGTGAGGAAAACCACCCGCCGCCCCGAACGGACCGGCGGGGTCTGGGTGGCCACCTTCACCCCGGCCACGAGGAGTTCTCGCCCGGTCCGAGCCTGCAGCAGATCAGCCGAGTAGGTGATCCCGATGGCGTCCAGGAAGCGCCGGTAGAAGGCCACCACGTGGCGGCTGGCGTCCACCCCGAGCACGCTCAGCTCGGCCCGCACCCGCTCGGCAGGGCTGAACTCCAGCAATCCCGAGGGGGTGATGTCCAACCCGTCGCGCTCCGCCTTGAGCGCATACCGTTCCCTGGTCTCATCCTCATCGACGCCCGGCTCACCCTCAGCAATGTCGTTCGGCTCATCCGACTCGTGTTGGTCGGGGAGTTCCAGCGGATCGCGCCAGTCCAGCGGCAGCTGGATCTCTTGGGCCAAGGCGCCGGCAGTGCCCATCGACTGCCGACGGCTCGCCTCGGCAGGGTCGAGTTTCGTACCGAGCTGACCGCTCGCGACGGGCGACACGCTCTTGCTGAGCGCCCGACGACCCCGCAGCCTCGAATCCACCCGATCCGTGCGGTGCAGATCCGCCACGGCCAACAGCAGATCCCGCCTTGTCACCCGGTTGCGGGCCGCAGCCGGATCGCTCCCTGGCCCAGCGGGGCTGATTCCGTAGACCGAATCGAAGCCGCCCGCCAACACCAATCGCTCCACCACGGGTTGGCTGACCCGGGTACGGAACCAGAAATCGCTCAGTGACCGAAAGGGGCGCCCCGCCACGATCCGGGCTATCTCGGTCTCGTTGATGCCCATGACGTCGGCCAAGGACAACCGGATACCGAAGTCGCGGCCGTCTGGCAGCCCAGCCCCGGGCGTTAGCCTCGATCCTGGTTTGGCGACCCTCCCCTGGGCCCATCGGGTCTCGCTGCTCTCGTCCTGCTCCTTGTCGACCTCGACGCGCTCGACCTCGACGCGCTCGACCTCGACGCGCTCGACCTCGACGCGCTCGACCTCGACGCGCTCGACCCGAAACAGCTCATCGCTGGCGTTGACGTCCAGGCCGAGAATGGTGATACCCAGCCGGCGGGCCTCCTCGACGACGAGCCGTTTGGGATACATCCCCGGGTCGTGACTCAGCACCCCGGATAGGAAGTGCGCCGGGTAGTGGGTCTTCAACCAGGCCGACTGATAGGTCGGTAGCGCGAAGGCGGCCGCGTGGGCCTTGCAGAATCCGAAGGAGGCGAAGGCGGCCAACACCTCCCAGGCCTTGGCTATCACCGCCTCGCTGTAACCGCGCTCGGCCGCTCGAGCGCAAAACCACGACCGCACCCGAGGCTGGCTCTCCCGGTCCCCTAACGCCCGCCGGGTCTCGTCCCCTTCGGCCAGCGAGCAGCCGGCCAGGATGGAGATGATCTTGATGACCTGTTCGTGGAACACCACCACCCCCCCGGTTTCGGCCAGTACCGGCTCTAGGTCTGGGTGCCAGTAGCGAGCCACCCGCCACCCCTGCCGCGCCTGGAGGAAGGGCACGATCATGTCGCTCTTGACCGGGCCCGGACGAAACAGGGAGATGTCGATGATGATGTCGTTGAAGTTGGCGGGCCCGAACTTGGCGACCAGTTCCCGCTGGCCCGGGGATTCGATCTGAAAACAACCCAAGGTGGCCGCGTTGCCGATCAGCGCGTAGGTCTGTGGATCGTCGAAGGGCGCTATCGCGTCGATGTCCACCCGCTTGTGCTCGGTCCGCTCGATCTCGGTGATGGCGTGCGCCATGGCCGATTGCATGCGAATGCCCAAGACGTCGAGCTTGAGCAGCCCGATGTCTTCGACGTCGTCCTTGTCGAACTGGCTCATGGGATAGCCGTCGTGGCTGGCCTCGATCGGGGTTCGATCCAGCAGGGTTGCATCGCTGAGCAGCACCCCGCACGGGTGCAACGCCACCTGCCTGGGCAACCCGTCCAAGGATTCGACGAGGTTGAACAGCACGTCGAGGCGCCGCTCGGCCAGCCCCGCCAGCCGCAGCTCGGGCAGATCCCGCAGCGCCGCTCTGGCGTCCTTGGCTCGAATGTGCGGGAATGCTTTGGCGATGGCGTCGATCTCTCCTGGCGGCAGGCTCAACGCCGCCCCGACGTCCCGCACGGCGTGGCGCACCCGGTAGGTGCCCAGCATCGCCACACAGGCCACCCGTTCCCCTCCGAAGGTGTCCAAGATCGCGTCGTAGATGTCGGTTCGCCGAGCCGCCTCGACGTCGAGATCGATGTCCGGCAGGGCCTGGCGCAGCGGGGAGAGAAACCTCTCCATGATCAACCCGTGTCGCAGCGGGTCGACGCCCGAAATGCCCAGCAGATAGTTGATCAAACTGCCCGCACCCGAACCGCGGGCAGCGCACCGGATCCCCATCTTGTTGATCATGGAGACCACGTCGGCGACGGTCAGGAAGTAGGGGGCAAAGCCCAACTGGGAAACGGTCTGCAGCTCCTCTTCCAACCGCTGCCACACGAGCCGACGTCCAAACCCGACCCCAACCGTGGAGGCTCCAGTGGCGTACCGGTCGTTGATCCCGGCCTCGCAGCGGCGACGCAGGACGGCCATCGCCTGGGTGGCGGCGCCACCGTCGCCCACCCCCGGTGAGGACCCGTTCAGCATCTTCAACTCCGGCAGATGGATCTCCCCCAAGCCCAGGTCGGCTCGAGGGTCGAGCCGGCATCGAAGCGCGACCTGCCGGGTCTGCGCGAGCAGCCGTTCACCACCGCCGGCCCCTCGGCCGGCTCGCTGGGCCACCTGCTGAGCCAGCTCGAACATCTGCTTGCCCGATTTGAAGTGACCCTCGGCGTTGCGCCGATCCACGTTTCGCTGCCCCAGCGGCACCAACCGGCGGGCGGCGTCCAAGACGTCGAGCGTGGGCGCTTGCGTGCTGTCGAGCATCCGCACCGCGTTGGTGATCACCGCGGTCAGTCGATGCCGATCGGCCAGGTGCAGCAGCCGGCTCGCCTGGGTGAGCGATCCGATGCCGGTGCCCCGGACCTGCTGATGGGTCACCGCAACGATAAGTTGATCTTCACCGATACGGGTCCGCCACGCGTCGAGGAGCCGCTCGGCAGACTCGATATCGCCCCGCGCGGCCGCCATCCCCAGCTCGGAATCGGCGCCGAGCAACACCAGCAGATCGCCATCGGCACCGTGTTCGGCGATGAGTTCTGCCGAGCAGATCGGAGCCCCCCGTTCCCCTCGCAGATGGGTCGCCGACACGAGCCGACACAGTTTTGCCCAACCCGCCTTGGAGTTGGCCAGCACCACCGCCCGGGGCAGGCGAAGATCCTTGAGCGGACCGCCGTGGGCGGGGGCCGCCACCCGGCGCTGCGGCCGGGACACGAGTTGCTCGGGCAGCACCGCCAGATCCACCCCGAGAACCGGCGCAACCCCGGTGCTCAAGCAGGCTTTGGCGAACCGGATGGCTCCGTAGAGCCCGTCCCGGTCGGTGAGGGCCATGGTGTCCATCTCGAACTCCGCGGCCCGCTCCACCAGATCGGCGGGGTGCGATGCCCCGTACTGCAGGGAGTAGCCAGAGGCCACCCGCAGGTGCACGAACGGATCGCTCATTCCGGTCGCACCTGCCTCGCGATCACCGAACAGCGCTCAAGCCTGCGCTCGAGCACCGCCAGGAATTCTCTCGCGTCGCGAACCAGATCGTCGGACTCCCGGCTCGTGATCACACTCGGGTGTTCTTGGGCGATCTCGCGCCTGTGCTGCAAGGCGTAAAAGTAACCCGCCCACTCGCCGTACTCTGGCGCCACCTGGGCCACCAGCTGCCAGGCGTTGCGCAACCCGGGACGGTTGTTGGGTCGGGCCCGCAACGCCAACACCACCGCCGCCACCTGCAAGGCGGCCCGGTGGGCGGCAATGTAGCGCTGCGCCGGCTGCTCGGTCAGCTCGGCTTCGACGAGGGTGTGCTTGGCGCGCAGGAGATCCAGCCGGTAGCTCACGGCGGCCGTGCTGCTGGGGGACGTGTCGATTGAGGACGTGTCGATTGAGGACGTGGTGAGCATCAGTCGAACACCGTCCGCAGCCGCCACTGACCATCGCTCCAGTTGTGGCTCAGCTCGTAAACCGCGAGGCTCCCGTGGCGGCCCTGGGCCGCCACGACTCGCCACAACTCGGTCTCGGTGAGCAGGTCTCCATCGCCCTCGGCGGAGGTCTCCCCCCTCGCCGCCCGCACGTCCACCCCGTTCCACCACGGCGCGGTCTCCAGCCAGGTGGATTGGATATCGCAGATCTTCCAAAGCCGGTTCCGCCACAGGAACTGGGCCGGCCCCTCGTGCTGGCCGACCCGGCCCGGTTGTACGTCGATCGCTTCGTCGTAGCTTCGCATGAATGTCTTCCCACTGCTCACCCGCATCCTTTACGATGCGGCGGAAGATCCGCCCCGCCTACCGCCCGAGAACCGGATGGCCACCAGCCACCGCCAACGGCGATAACGCGCTTTCGTGCCGAGCAGGGAGATCAACCTCATGACTTGACCTCGACCACGTTCTCGACCCTGGGAGCCGGTCAACCGAGCCACACCGGGTTGTTGTTCTTCGCCCGTTGTCATTCGGTAGTGCCTCGGTGCGGATGGGGGTCGAGTTCCATCCGCACCGAGACAAGCCCATGCCTCACAAAAACCGCGCTCCCGTCCCGGAGGTGGGTGACCTCCAAGACCGATTCGCAACCTCTTGTGCTGCGTGCTCGAAACAGCTGATCGTCGTCTTCCCCAAGCCGTCGAACATACGTTCGAACATGGAACAACTATAGAACGTGCCACCGACAGTTCGTCAACACCAGCGCCAAATTGGCCAAAAGCTCAACCGGCACCTGACCCTGAATCGACTACGACAAGCTGGGCCTGCTGGTGCGGGGACAAGCTTGACCCCACCGTGGCGATGGGCTGATACCGGGGACGGTGGTCACGACCTTTTGGGCTCGGGTAGGGGGCACACTGAACCCATGATGAGCCTACGAGTGGTCAGTGAGCACGCTCACACCTTCCAGATCCTCGAGTTGCTGAAGTCCCATCCCGGCGTGGTGCACGTGACGCGGTCCCAGGGCATCGCCCTCGAGCCTTTGGGCGACGTCATCGAGGCGCTGGTGGCCCGCGAGATCGTGCAAGACGTGCTGGACAGCCTCGCTCCCTTAGGAATCGAACAGCACGGTGAGATCGCCCTGCAATCGATCGACCTGTTGTTGTCCAACACCGCGGACAAGGCGGCCAAGAGCGTGCCACGGGCAGACCGGAACGCCGTCGTTTGGGACGAGTTGGTCGAGACCACGGGCGAGGACAGCGAGCTCACGCCCACGTTCTTGGCGTTGTTGATAATCGGGTGTCTCCTGGCAGCGATCGGTGTTGTCACCGACTCCGCAGTTCTCATCGTGGGCGCGATGGTCGTCAGCCCCGACTTCGGTCCGCTCGCCGCGCTCGCGGTGGCTGCCGTCGGGAAGCGCCGCGATCTGGCCGCCAGGGCGGGGCTGGCCCTCGGCGTGGGGTTCCCTGTGGCGATCTTGGTCACCGCCTCGTTAGCCATTCTGGCCCGCACCTTAGGCATGCTGGATCCACAACCCCTCGCCAAGCTCGGCGCTGTCGCCTTCGTCTACCAGGTCGGGCCCTACTCGGTGATCGTGGGGGTGCTGGCCGGCGCAGCCGGGATGATCGCCTTGACGTCCCAGAAATCCGGTCCGTTGGTGGGCGTGTTCATCTCGATCACGACGGTTCCCGCAGCCGGCTTCGCTGCGCTGGCCGGGGTTACCGGCGAGTGGGCCCGGTGCGGTGAGGCGATGCTGCAGCTTTTCCTCAATCTCACCGGCGTGGTCGTCGCGGCCATCATCACCCTGTGGCTCCGGCGACACCGCATCCTCTTGGCGTGACCCCCGGCCCCTTTTCACCGCACCCACGATTGTCGATAGTTGGGCGGGTCTGGCGCCGACCTTGTTGGTGACCGCGACGCCGGTGTCGGCCGACGTTCCGGGCTGGGCTACGGGCTCGGAGCGAGGGCGCTAGCCTCGTCGTCATGCCCACCCGTTCCACACCGTCCACTCGGGTCACACCGAAAGCCTCGGGCCCAAAGAGCGATCGACTGGTCGTGGGCGGGTCGCTGGCGGGCATCGCGGCGGCGGGTCGGCTGGCCAAGCTCGGCCACGCCGTGACCCTGATCGAACGCGAGACCGCTCTGGGCGGCCGCTACCGGGGTGCCGACGCCACCGTGGACGGCCACGAGGTGCGGGTCGACGCGCTGCCGGGGGTGCTGCTGCTGCCCGCTCCCTGGCGAGACCTGTTCAAGAAGTCGGGGCGCACCATGGAGGCCGAACTCACCCGCGCGGGCCTGGCGCTCGTGCCCGGCCCCGCCAGCGTGCATCGCTTCGCCGACGGCACCGAACTCACCCTGCCGGCCGAGCGCGGAGACCAAGAGGACAGCCTGAGCGCAACCTTCGGCGCCCCGGCGGCCCATCGCTGGCGTGACCTGGTGGATGAACTGGTCGACGTGTGGCAGGCGCTTCGCCCGCTCGGGCTGGAAACCCTGACCAATCCCACCCCGACCTTCGCCAAGTCCGCTGCGCTGTTGCCCGGACAGACCGTCGCCGACCTGGCCGAGCGGATCGAGCATCCCCACCTGTCCGCGCTCATCCGCGACACCGCGTGGCGCGAGGGCAGCGACCCCGCCCACACCCCGGCCTGGCGCGCCGCCCGCCTTGCGGTCGAGCGCACCTTCGGGCGCTGGATCCTCCTCGACGCCACCACCGGATCCCCACGGGCCATGTCCGAGCTCGTCGGCGTGTTGACCGCCCGCCTAGCCACCCGGAGGGTCACCGTTCGCTACGGCTGTGAGGTCACCGACCTCGACGCGGGCGTCCAGCTGGCATCGGGGGAGGACGTCATCGCCGACGGCGACTTCCCGCTCGACTTCCCCCGCAACGTCGTGTGCACGCTCAATCCGTGGCGGTACGCCGAACTCGTGCACGCTCCGGCGGCGGCGCGCGATCTCTCCCCCGCTGCGGCGCCGTCGGTCAACCATCGGCTCCTGGAACGCCCGGCCGGTAGCGTCGCCGTGACCGAGATCGTCGAGCACGCCGGGCTGGGGTCCGATTCCCCCCCGCCGGTGGTGCGGTGGAGCCGCGAGATCGACCGGGGGCGGGCGCTCGAATCTCGCCACGACTTCACCGACTCGGCCCCCGACCCCTCCTTCGGACTAGCCTGGCAGCCGACCCCTCGCCTGCTCGCGGGGCGTCGTCGATTCAGGCAGTGGTCAACCCAGCCCACGGGATCGGGACTGACTCGCGTCCCGTCGCCTCAACCGGTGCTCGCCGGCCCCTGGCTGCGCGGCGGGCCCCACCCCGATCAGTGCGTGCTGTCGGGCGCGATAGCCGCTCAGCTCAGCGAGGATCGCTCGGGTTTTTGAGGGGGTTCGGGCGCAAAAGCCGCCGGATCGCTCCGAATTCCTGCCTTCCGTAGCGGATCGACCCGGGTCGGCTGTAAACTGGTCTGTCTCATTTCTTCAAGGATTGGTTCTTAGTGCACCAGCAGTCCTCCCTCCAGCGTGAACTTGCCATCGAGCAGGCCCACGTCGACCAGGTGTATAGCCGCCTCACCGAGGCGACGAAGTCGGCTAATCGGGTGGCCACCGAGGGGCGCTCGAAGTACCAAAGCGATCGCGCCAACTTCGTGCGCGAAGAGGACGGCACCGGGTTGTTCGAGCGCGACGTGTTCGCTTTCCAGGCCGCCAAACGTCTCGCGACCTTGGACGCCGAGCACGAGGGGTTGGTGTTCGGCCGCCTGGATCGCGACAGCGGCGAGGTGCAATACATCGGGCGCATCGGGGTGCGCGATTGCGACTACGAGCCGCTGGTCATCGATTGGCGGGCCCGGGCCGCGGAGCCCTTCTACCGGGCCACCCCGGCCGATCCGATGTCGGTCGTGCGCCGCCGGGTGCTGCGCTGCCGGGGCGTTGAGGTCATCGGGATCGAGGACGACCTGTTGGACGCGGAAGGCAACGACGGCGAGCTCGTCGTCATCGGCGAAGGTGCGCTACTCGCCGCCCTGAGCCGCGCCCGCGGGCACCAGATGCGCGACATCGTCGCCACCATCCAGTCCGAGCAGGACGAGGCCATCCGGGCCCCGTATCAGGGGGTCAGCATCATCGGCGGCGGCCCGGGGACGGGTAAGACCGTCGTCGCCCTACACCGTGCCGCCTACCTGCTCTACTCACACCGCCGTCGGTTCGAAAACGGCGGGGTCCTCGTCGTCGGGCCGAGCCGGGTCTTCATGAACTACATCGAGCGCGTGCTGCCCTCCCTGGGTGAGGACTCGGTGACGCTGCGCTCGATCGGCACCGTGGCCTCCGACGTCATCTCGGCCCGGGGCGATCGCGTCGATCCCGCCGCCGCGGGTGTCGTCAAGGGCAGCACCCGAATGCTCACCTTGTTGCGACGCCTCGTCAACGAACCCCTGACCGGTGACGCCCTGCTGTGCCGGGTCAACGTCAAGGGTGAAGTACTCATTCTCGACGCCGCCACGCTGTCCGAGGTTCGCGCCGAGGTTTTGCGCCACCACAAGATCAACCCGGCCCGCGAAGCGGCTCAGAACGCCGTCCTCGACGCCTTGTGGGAACGGCTGAACGAGTTGCTCGAAACCGATCTGGAACGCGACGCCTTCGACGAACTCGCCACCGATCAGGCGGGTTTCACGATGTTCATGCACGCCTGGTGGCCGCCCCTGACCGCCACCGGGGTGTTGAACCGACTAAGTGACGCGGGCCTGGTGGATCGGCTGGCCGGTGACCTCTTCACCGCCGACGAGCGGCGCCACCTCGCCGCCAGCTATGCCGGCCCGGGTCAGTTCTCGGTGGCCGATACCGCGCTGCTCGATGAACTGGTGCACCTCATCGGCACCGAGCCGACCGACGCCGAGATCGATCCCCTCATGTTCCTCAGCGACGGCGCCGGGATCGACGAGGTGGTCACCACGAGCGACCGCTGGCGCGCGCCGGCGGACGTGGACGCCAACGAGGATCGCCATCAGACCTACGCCCACATCCTGGTGGACGAGGCCCAAGACATCACCCCGATGCAGTGGCGCATGCTGCGCCGACGCGGCGCTCAGGCCTCGTGGACGATCGTGGGTGACACCGCCCAAAGCTCGTGGCCCGACACCGAGGAGTACGAGCACGCGCTCGCGGATCTGGTGGGCCGCGCCCCGGTGCGCCGCTTCCGGATGAGCACGAACTACCGCAGCCCGGCGGAGGTGTTCGACCTCGCCGCCCAGGTCGTGCAGCGCGACTACCCACAAGCCGATCTTCCCGTGGCGGTCCGCGAGACCGGCGTGGAACCCGAACTCCTGGTGAGCCCGCGCGAGAATCTGCACTCCAGGCTGCTCGAGGCCGTGGCCCGCCTGGGCGTTGAGGTGGAGGGCACCATCGGCATCATCGCCCCCGCCGAGCTGGTGGAAGGGTTGCAGGAGCTCGTCGCGGAGTTGCCGGTGGCCCCCCGGCTCGCGGTCGTTACGGCCCTGGAAGCCAAGGGGTTGGAGTACGACGCCGTGGTCGTCGTCTCCCCCGACGACATCGTGGCCGAGAACTCCGGCGGGATACGGGTGCTCTACGTGGCCCTCACCCGGCCCACCATGCGCCTGGTCACCATCGATCTCGAGCGGCCCGGCCGCTGGCGAGCCGGTCTTCGCTAGCGGTCGGCTCGTGGGGTCAGCGGACCTGCGCGAAGATCTCGTGGGTGGCCTTGGAGCGGTTCTGGGTGAAGAACTGCAATCCGGGGGCTCCGCCGGCGAGGAGTTCGCGGCACAGCTCGATCCCGATCTCGATGCCGACCTGCCGCACGCGGACGGGGTCCTCGGCGACGGCGTGCAGTCGCGAGGTCACCTCGATCGGCAGTTCGGCCCCACTAAGCTCGGCGAAGCGGGCGATTTGCCTCATGGTGGTCACCGGCATGATTCCGGGGATGATGGGCATCTCGCAGCCCCGGTCCCGGACCCGTTGGACCAGCTGGAAGTAGTGTTCCGCCCGAAAGGACAGCTGGGTGATCGCGAAGCTCGCGCCGGCCTCGGCCTTGGCGACCAGGATGTCGGCGTCGAGGTCGGCGTCGCTGTTGGGGTGCACGTCAGGGAAGGCGGCCACGCCCACACAGAAATCGCCCAGGGACCGGATCAGCTCCACCAGCTCGGTGGCGTTGCCCAGCCCTTGCGGGTGTCGCACCCAGGGCTCGCCGGGCCCGCCGGGCGGATCGCCTCGGATCGCCAAGATGTGGTGAATGCCCGCGGCGGCGTAGGCCCCGATCACCTGACGCAGCTCGTCGCGGCTCTGCGAGACACACGTCAGGTGCGCCACGGTGCGCAGCGTCGTCTGTTCGGCGATCTCGGCGGTGGCCCGCACGGTGCGATCCCGCGTCGATCCGCTGGCGCCGTAGGTGACCGAGACGTAATCTGGGCCCAGCGCCTCCAGCTCGCGCACCGCCCGCCACAGGACGCGGGCTCCCTCGGCGTCTCGAGGAGGGAAGAACTCGAAGGAGAACAGGGGTTCGGTCTTGCTGGCGAGCAGTTCGGCCACGGTGGGTAGGCGGACGGGGGTCCGACGCTCGGCCGACAGACCGTGGTGCACGCGCTCAGACATGAACGCCACCGTATAGCGATCTGCGCTCGCGCGTCTCCTCGACCAGCACGTGAACCATCGACTTGCCTACCGGCGCAGCCGATCCCGTGTCGGCAATCAGCGTGAGGAGATGTTGGCGAATTTCCAGGTGGCGAGCGGGACGAAGATCACCAGCATGAGCACCGCTGCCCCCACCACGCTGAGTAACGGGTTCTGCATGGTGAACGTGTCCGCGATCGGCTCGGCACCGAGGTTGCCGAACTGCGCCCGCGCCGCCTGGACGAGCGCCGAGACCGGGTTCCAGTTGGCGATGAACTGCAAGACCGCCGGCAGGGTGGACGCCGGCACGAAGGCGTTGGAGATGAAGGTCAGCGGGAACAAGACCATGAAGGAGACGTTGTTGATCGTCTCCGGCGACTTCACGCTCATGCCGATCAACGCCATCACCCAAGAGAAAGCGTAGGAGAACATGAGCAAGATGGCGATGCCGAGCAAGAAAGCCGGCACACCGTTGTGGAAGCGCCAGCCGACCGCGAACCCGACCGAGACCATGACCACCACGGAGATCGAGTTCAGCAGCAGGTCCGAACAGGTCCGGCCGATGAGAACGGCCGTCGGGCTCATCGGGAGGGTCCGGAAGCGGTCGATGATGCCCTCCTTGAGGTCTTGGGCCATCGAGGAGCCGGAGAAGGTGCTGCCGAAGACGACGGTCTGGGCGAAGATGCCCGCCATCAAGAAGTCGGTGTAGTTCGAACCCGGCACATCGATGGCCCCACCGTAGACCTGGGTGAACAGCAGCACGAACATGATCGGCTGCAGGACGGCGAAGATGATCATGTCGGGACTGCGCTTGAGCTTGGACAGGTTTCGCCAGGTGATCGTCACCGAGTCGGAGGCCAACTGTTGCGCCTGGCCGCTCGGCATCGGGGTGAGGACTGCACTCATCGGATGGCCTCTTTGTCGTGGCTCGGGGTTGCCTGGAGATCGCGAAGCGAGGCCTCGTTGAACTCGTCCTCTCGGCCTGTCGCGTCGCCATCCCCGTCCTCGTCCTCCTCGGGGTCTTCCTCGGCCGATTTGCCCGTCAGCGTAAGGAAGACGTCGTCGAGGGTGGGTCGACGCATGCCGGCATCGTGCAGCCGGACCTCGGCGTCACCGAGGTGGGTCAGGACCGCCTGCAGGGCGGCGGGACCGCTGCTTACCGGCACGTCCAACCGCCGGCCCTGGTCGTGGACGCGGGCCTCGGAATCACCGTTCGCGGTGAGGATCCTCGCCGCGATGCCGGATTGGGTCGGATCGACCAGCGAAACCTCGACGTGGTGGCCACCGATCTGGGCCTTCAACTCATCGGAGGTGCCCTCCGCGATGACCTTGCCGTCGTCGATGACCGAGATGTCATCGGCGAGCCGATCGGCCTCCTCCAGGTACTGGGTCGTCAACAGCAGCGTCGCGCCGGAGGCCACGAGCTCACCGATGATCTCCCATAGCGCGAGCCGGCTGCGGGGGTCCAGGCCGGTGGTGGGCTCGTCGAGAAAGAGGATGCGCGGGTTGATGACGAGCGCGCAGGCGAGGTCGATCCGGCGCCGCATGCCACCGGAAAAGCCTTTGACGGGGCGGTCCTTGGCCTCGCTGAGCCCGAAGAGATCGATGAGTTCCCGCGCCCGGGCCTTCGCGCGGGGCCGACCCAGGTGGTACAGCTGGCCGACCATCTGCAGGTTCTCGTACCCGGTAAGGTTTTCATCCACTGCCGCGTACTGGCCCGAAGCGCCGATGATGCGCTTGACGTCTTCGGGGCGTTTCAACACGTCGATGCCGTTGATGTGCGCCGTGCCCGAATCCGGCTTCAGCAGCGTGGTCAACACTTTTGCCGCCGTGGTCTTGCCGGCGCCGTTGGGCCCGAGCAACGCCCGCACCCGCCCTTGCGGTACCGAGAGGCTCAGGCCGTCGAGGGCGTGCACGGTGGTCTTGCCGGCGCGGTAGGTCTTCGTCAGATCTACCGCCTCGATGATCGGGCCGGAGCTGTTCGACCCTGGGCTTTTTGGCATGCGACAAGCATAGAACTTGCCTCCGACAGTTATCCGGGCAATAACCGGTGGGACCGCGACTCGAAGTTCCGCCAGAAGGACTCCTGACCGAGGTTGGCGCCGATCCGGCCAGGGCCTAGGCTCGACGGATGCCAACCCTGCTTGATCCCAGCGATCCCCTGTCGGCGACGTTCCGCCGCGGAATCGGCGCGCAACTCGAGGCCTTCATCGCCGGCCAGCAGCCGGTGTTGGCCGGGCTTGGCGAACAGATCGTCCCTCTCATCGACCGCGCGCGCGACTTCACCGCTGGCGGTAAGCGTCTGCGGCCGGCGTTCTGCGTGTGGTCCTACGTGGCGGCGCTCGGGGTGCCCGAGGACCCCGCCCCGCTGCTGCAGGCCGCCGCCAGCCTGGATCTGCTGCACGTCTCCGCGCTCGTGCACGACGACGTGATGGACCGTTCCGACACCCGACGCGGCCAGGTGGCCGCGCATCGCCAGTTCGAGGCCGCCCACCGCGAGGCGGGTTGGCGAGGGGACCCCGAGGAGTTCGGCCAGGCCGGAGCCATCCTGCTCGGCGACCTGCTCACCGTGTGGTCGGTGGAGATGCTGCAATCCAGCCGGCTGCCCCCCGCCGCCCTGCTCGAGGCCATGCCGCTGGTCCAGGCGATGCGCACCGAGGTGACGTGTGGGCAGTACCTCGACATCGTTGCGCAGGCCCGTCCCCTGGGAAAGCGGGCGGCGGCTCAGGCGGCCGAGGAGGCCAACCGCGTCGTGGAGTACAAGTCCGCCCGCTACACGGTGCAGCGACCCTGCCAGTTCGGCGCTGCCCTGGCGGGGGCCGATCCCGCCAAGGTGGCGGCGTTGGGCAACTTCGGCTCCCCCCTCGGGCGGGCCTTCCAGTTCCGCGACGACGTGCTGGGCGTCTTCGGCGACGAGGATGTCACGGGCAAGCCCGCCGGGGACGATCTCCGCGAGGGCAAGCGGACCCTGTTGTTGGCCTACGCCTTCGACTCCCTCGACGATTGCGCGGCCGCGGAGTTGGGCGCCCTGGTCGGCCGGCGGGACCTATCGACCGACGGCATCGACAAGGCACGATCGCTGATTGTCGAATCCGGCGCGGCGGCCGCGGTCGACACCATGATCGAGGCTAACCTGCAGGTCGCCCTGGCGGCGCTGGATTCGGCCGAGCTGAGCACGCAGGGGCGCCAGGCCATGGAGATCTTGGCCCATGCGGCGGTCAACCGGACCAGCTGAAGCCAGCGGCTGCTCAACGTGTCCAGCGCAGCGGTGGTTCACCAGGACGCCGGAAGCGAGCACGCGTGTTCGAGTTCGGCGAGAGACCGAGCTCGGGTAAATCCGAGTCCGCCCGCCATGCGCGGCGGAGTGCTCGCTCCAACTCCCGGGCCAGGGCCGGCGGATCGGGATCCGAGCCACCGTCGATGCATACCCGTCGAGCGCCGAGCCGCAGCACCTTCTCGAGATCATCCAAGGCGATGGCGCCGGTGGCGAACCACGGTGTGGCCTCTCTTGCTGATGGGGGTGCGCCCTTTGCGGCGTACCCGATCAGGTCCGGATCGGCAAAGAAGTAGTCGACGTCGGGGTCGGCAATGGCGTCGTCGACCTCGGTTCGGCTATGACAACTCCGCCCCACCAAAGCCCACTCGTGCTGCCGGGCCGCCGCGGCCTTGGCCGTCAGCGGTGATTGTTCCAGGTGCACCACGTCGACGCCCGCCTCGGCGGCCACCTCGACGGCGTCGGTCACCGAGACCAAACCCTGATGGTCGTAGGCGGCGATCCGCACCACCTCGATCGCCTCGGCCAATCCCGCATCGGTGATCGGGGAATGGGTGGGGGGATGGAGTTGGAGAAGATCCACTCCCGCGCCGAAGAGTTCGTGCGCCCGCTCCCCCAGACCGCCCTGCCCGGGATCCAGGCTCACCGCCAGCCGAGCCAGCTGGATTCGCTCGCGGAGGCCCATCAAGAAGGTCACTGATTCACCCTAGGTCCACGCCTTAACCCGAAAGGGGTCAACGGCGGCTAATACTGCCCGTGCGGCGAGTTTTCCCTGGGTTCGTCGTCTCGAGTGTCTAAGCTCGCCAAAGACTTACACGGCCTACTTCCCCTGACCGTGTGCTTGGAGCGAAACGTGACGATGACCAGCGTGAGCGGTGACCCGCTGCTCGGGCATGTGCTCGGCGGTCGCTACGAGGTGCAAAATCGCTTGGCCAGGGGTGGCATGGCCACGGTGTACAAGGCGCTCGACCAACGATTGGGCCGGATTGTCGCCGTCAAGGTGATGCACGACGGCCTGGGCGACGATACCGACTTCGCCGCCAAATTCGATCTCGAGGCCCGCGCGGCCGCACGACTGTCCCACCCCAACGTCGTCTCGGTCTTCGATCAGGGCCACGACAACGGGCGGCCCTACATCGTGATGGAGTACGTCGAAGGCACGACCCTGCGCTCGGTGATCGTGCGCGACGCCCCCCTCGCTCCCCTGCGCGTCCTGGAGCTGATGGATCCGGTTCTTTCGGCCCTGGCCGTCGCCCACGAGGCCGGGCTGGTGCACCGGGACATCAAGCCCGAGAACGTTCTGATCTCGACGCGCGGCAACATCTTGGTGGCCGACTTCGGGCTCGCCAAGGCCCTCTCGGCCCAAACGGCCACCGCTACCCAGGGGTTGCTCATCGGCACGGTGTCCTACGTGCCGCCGGAGCTCGTGATGTCGGGCAAGGCCGACACCCGAAGCGACGTGTACAGCACCGGCGTCGTGCTGTTCGAGATGTTGACCGGGCAAAAGCCGCACACGGGCGACTCCCCCATCCAGGTCGCCTACGCCCACGTCCACAACGACGTCCCGCCACCGTCGTCGCTGACGTCGACCTCGTGGCGTCGATCCCGCGAGGCCATCCCGCCCTATCTCGACGCGCTCGTGCAATCGGCCACGGCCCGCGATCCCGAGGATCGCCCGCATGACGCCCGGCTGTTGCAACAGCGATTGCGGGAGGCGCGTGCGGCACTGCTGGACGGAGTGATGGACGATCCGGACATGACTCGGCGCTTCTCCGTCGGGTTCGAGGAACCGGCCGATGAGGACGCCGACAACGAGAGTTCCCTCCCGGTCGGCGGCCTCGGCGCCGCCTTACCGGCCACGAACGCCGGCTCTTCTTCGCCCGCTTCACCCGTTTCCCGGGCCAACCCCTCGGACGCCGGCACGCCCTGGCGGCCAGCCAACTACGCTGACCTCCCGCGGACCCCGGTGAGCCCGCAGGACTTCGAACACACGCTGCCGCCCGCCGTCCACGTGCTCCAGGAGCAGACACCCGTTGCCGAACCCTCCCACCTGTTGCGTTCCAAGGTGGAGGCCATGGCGCGACGCAGCCAACGCCAGCGTCGTCGTCGCGGGGTTCTCGCCCTGCTCGTCGTGGCCACCCTGACCGCCGTCGCCGCCACCGCGGGCTGGTGGCTCGCGGCCGGCCGCTACACGACCGCCCCGGACATGGTCGGGGAATCGCTGACCCAGGCCGAGATCATCGCCGGCCAGGCAAACCTCGAGTTTGCCAGCGAGAACGAGTTCAGCGAGTCGGTGCCGAAGAACGTCGTCATCAGCTCCGACCCTGGCCCCAGCGAGCGTGTCCGTCGCGGCGCCACCTTGACCGCCGTCATCTCCAAGGGACCCGAACGCTACGAGGTCCCCAAGCTCAGCGGGCTGCCCCGCGCCAAGGCCGAACAGGCCATCCGCAGCGCCAAACTGGGGCTTGGTGAGATCGAGGAGTCCTACAGCTCATCGGTCGGCTCGGGCGCGGTCATCAGCGCCAGCCACGAGGCGGGCAGCCGGGCCAAGCCGGGCACCGAAATCGATCTCGTCGTCTCGATCGGGCCGCGGCCGATCACGATCAAGAGCTACATCGGCACGTCGGCCAACAGCGCGGAGAAGAAGCTCAAGAAGGCGGGCTTCCGGGTGCAGACGAGGACCAGGAATTCCGATTCCGTGGACAAGGGCGATGTCATCAGCCAAAGCCCGAGCTCGGGCGCCGGTTATGCGGGGAACACGATCACCCTGGTGGAATCGAAGGGCCCGGTCATGAAGACGGTGCCCGACGTCAAGGGTCAGGGCGTCAAGGAAGCCAAGGCCGCCATCGTCAAGGCCGGCTTCAAGGTGAGCACCAAGCGCGCCAAGGAGAACTATCTGGGCCTGGGCTACGTCGCGAGCGCCTCCCCCGGGTTCGGCACCAAGGCGGCCGTCGGCTCCACCATCACCCTCTACCTCATCTAGTCTCGCCAGGACGAGCTTCAGCGCCATGTTCGTCGACCCCGACCACGATCCCCGCAAGGCGTTGCCCCCTGGTCACGGCGAGAAGGCGGTGCTGGCGGAATACCTGGACCGCTACCGCATGACCCTCGAACGCAGGTGCGAGGGGCTCACCGTCGATCGGCTGGCCACCCGCTCGGTGCCGCCCTCGACGATGTCGCTGCTCGGCCTGAGCCAGCGTGGTGAATCGGGGCTGGCGGCGCCCCCTGCACCAGCAGTGCAAGTCCGGCTTGTCTTTACCAGCGCGCTCGGTATAGCGCAGGCCACGCTCACCCTTCACCGCCGCGCTCGACACGGTGCCCATTGAGCTCAGCCCGGCGCTTCGCGCTCGCGCCGGGTATCGAGCGCGAAACGGTAAGTTGAGCGAGCTAGGCCAGGAGATTTCCAGGTGGACGCGTCTAGACAGTGCCAGCCGGGCTGAGTCCGGCTCGCTTCCCCGGGGGACGACGGGTTCGGTTCGGCGCACGCGCTGTTGTACTTGAGGTGACAGGTGACCGCACTTCGATTGCCGTGGGTCTGGTCCAGCATGAGCGGGCCAGGCGACATGAAGACCTCCAGGGGGCGATGTTCGCTCGTGTGAGACCTTGCCTCCGAAAGGGGACCCGAGAGGAACATCTGCGAACCTCATGGCGTGACCCGAGGCCCGGCGCTGGGGTAGATTCCACGCGGTGACGCGCTCTTTGGTGGTACCGCGGTGACTCGCTCTCGGTTGGCCCTGGCGGCGCTGCTGTTGATGGCCGCGATCTGGGGCTCGACATTCTTCCTCATCAAGGATCTGGTGAGCCGCGTCCCGGTCACGGACATGCTCGCGGCGCGGTTCGCTATCGCCACCGTTCCGCTGGCCATCCTCGCCGCTCGCCGGTGGAACCTCACCCGCGACGTCGCGCTCCGTTCGGCCGCCGCCGGGCTGGTCTACGGCGCAGCGCAGATAGCGCAGACCTACGGCCTGGCCTACACCGCCGCCTCCATCTCGGGCTTCGTGACCGGGCTCTACGTCGTGCTGACCCCCGTCCTCTCGGCGTTGGTCCTGAAGGTTCGGATCAGCGGCATCACCTGGCTCGCCGTCGGTCTGGCCACCGTGGGTCTCGGCGTCTTCTCCCTCGACGGCATGGCGATATCCTTCGGCGCGGCCATCACCTTCGTCAGCGCGATCCTGTACGCGGTGCACATCATCGCCCTGGGCCGGTGGTCCGCACCTGGACAGGCCATGGGCATGACCGTCGTGCAGATGCTGGTCATCTCGGTGCTGTGCACCATCGCCGCCCTGCCGGGCGGGATCCAGCTCCCCAGCAGCGGAACGGACTGGGCCATCTTGCTCTACCTCGCCCTGATCGCCGGCGCCTTGACGATGTGGCTGCAGACCTGGGCGCAGGCCCACGTCGACCCGACACGCGCGGCCGTCGTCATGTCGATGGAGCCGGTCTTTGGGGCGGGCTTCGCCGTCGCCCTGGGTGGTGAGTCGGTGAACCCGCGCATGATCATCGGCGGCTTGGCCATCGTCAGCGCCATGTATCTGGTGGAGGTGGGGCCGGCCCTTCGCCGACGTCGAGTGCTGATCCGCGCCAGGGCCACCGAAGCCGCGTTGACGACGACCGCTGGGCAGGGCTCCGACGATTTGGACGCCGCTTGACCCCCGCAATCTCAAAACGACACTGGCTCCCCCCCGCGAAGGTCGCGCACTAACGTATCGGACATCTCCCGGCAGCGGTTCAAGATCATGCCGCGGCCGCGATCGTTGAGCAGCTCGTCGTGGATCATGAAACCGTAGGGGGCATCGACGGCCCGGACGAAGTCGATGGTCTCCTTCATGGCCGCCCACGGACCGAAGCTGGGGATGGCGACGACGTCGATCCCCTCGGGCACGGCGGCGAGCGAATCGCCGGGGTGAAACAGCCGCGGCCCTCCGGCGGACTCGATCACGAGCCCGATGTTGCCGATCAAGGGGATATCACGATGGATGACGGCGTGCACCCCGCCGACGGCGCTGATGCGCACCGACCCCAGCTCGACGTGGGCGTCGGCGGCCAGGCCTGTCGCCCGCCCCTCGAGGTCGACGGCCTCTACTACCTCGGGTTCCACCCACACGGCCGCCCCGGGATTGGCCCGCAACAGGGCGGCCACGTTCTCGGGATCGACGTGATCGGGGTGTTGATGAGTCACCAGGACGGCGTCCAGCTCGGTGAGATCGTGCCAGGCGTCGGAGAAGTTACCGGGGTCGATGAGGATACGACGCTCTGCCGCCTCGATCAGCACGGCGGAATGGCCCAGGTGCGAAACTCTCATGCGGCCACCCTAGTGGCGGCGGGAATCGACCCGGCAGGTAGATCGGCGTCCTGAACGACACCACCGGCGCGGCGCGCTCAGGTTTGTGCCCGGGGCGTGATTTAGGAATTGAGCGGGAAGCATGGAGGCGAGCGCGGCTGACTCAACCGGGCGCGGCACGCAGAGAACGCGAAGCCTGCACTCCCAACCGGCGGCCTGCACTCCCATTAGGCTGTCCCAATGGCACGTGAGCACCTCTTCCTCTTGCATGGCCTCGGCCAAACCCCTCAGATGTGGCAGGACCAGGTCGTGGCGATGCCCGCCGATCTGCCCATGTCCGCGCCCTGGCTGCACGGTCTGCGGCCCGGCCGAGAGGCGCCCTTCTCGCTCGTGGACAGCGCCAACGACCTCGGCGCCGTCATCACCTCCCAGGGAGTACAGCGGGCCTACCTGTGTGGGATCAACGTCGGCGCCATGGTGGCCATGCAGTACGTCCTGAACTTCGACGCCCCGAGCCCGAAGGGCACAGACTCCGCTGAGCAAACAGGTGGGGCCGGGGTCGTCGGTGGGCTGATCCTCGTGGCGCCGCAGATCGCGCCGCCGAAGTTGGCGATGCGGATGCAGCGGCTGGCGATCAAGGCGATGCCGGAGCGGCGGTTGGCCTCCCAGGGCATCCAAAAGTCCGCCATGCTCCAGGTCCTCGACGCGATGGCCGCCACGAACTTCTCCGACCGGCTCGCCCATATCACGGTGCCGACCCTCGTGCTGTGCGGGAACTCCGACCGCCAGGCCGCCCCCGCCTCGCGCCAACTGGCCGAGACGCTGCCGAACGCCCGCCTGCAGATCATCGAGGGTGGCGCTCACCCCAACCTCGACAGCCCGCAGGAGTTCAACAACGCCGTCACCGGCTTTTT